>CAVBLW010000038.1:0-10176 GCA_963596085.1 Bacteroidaceae bacterium
AGACTTTGCGGAATTCCATGAAAACGAACGTCAAATGCGAATGAAAAAATGGGAGAAAAAATATGCGAAAGAACTTGAAGAAAAACGCCAACAAGATATTGAAGAAGCTTTAAATCAAGGTCGTCAAGAAGGTATCAATCAGGGACTTATTCAGACGGTTAAACAGTTATCTAAAACAATGTCAACTGAACAAATTGCCCTTGTTTTAGAAATATCGGAAAAACAAGTGAAGGCTTATTTATCAGAATAAATGTATAAGAATTGCTGAAGTTAGAAATGGCTTCAGTTTTTTTTCTATGGGAACAAAAAAATAGCCAATTTGTCAACAATTCGGTTGACGCCTTGGCTAATCATCTTTGAAAACTGATTCATTCTCCCTTTCTCGCTTATTTTTTAGGAGGTATTATTAATATTTACGATTTGTTGTGATCAACGATCCTATGAATCAATTTCCATACACATCTTATATTAACAAAGCTTCCTCTTTTTTCAATTCAAGTGGAAGCCTTTGTTCATTTTATGGAATTCTAGCGATTTGTGATGGGTTTTCTTTCTGCTTTTAAATTGTGTTGTTTTTGGGCACGACGATTTAATTCATCTTCTATATCTTGTGGACTAACACCTTTTTCAACCATTAAAACAATCGCATGATAAGCTAAATCACAAAGTTCCCCAACTAATTCTTCTTTACTTTGAGATAAAGCTGCTACGACAACTTCCGTTGATTCTTCCCCTACCTTTTTTAAGATTTTTTCTAATCCTTTTTCATAAAGATAGGTTGTATAGCTTCCTTGTTCTGGATTTTGTTTTCTTTCAAGTGCTGTTTGATATTCTTTTTCTAAAGCTTTCATAAGATTTCTTTCCCTTCTATATTTCGATAAAAACAACTATATTTACCTGTATGACAAGCCGCTCCATCTTGTTCAACCTTTAATAGAATTGTGTCACAATCACAATCAACTAAAATTTCTTTTACATGTTGATAATGCTGACTTGTTTCTCCTTTTTTCCATAGTGCTTTTCGCGAACGTGACCAATAGGTTGCATAACCAGAACGGATTGTTTCTGCTAAGCTTTCTTCATTCATATAGGCCAACATTAAAACTTGATTGCTATGAACATCTTGAGTAATACAAGGAACGAGTCCATCGCCTTTTTTAAAATCAATTTCAATCATAAACGTACTGGAATTCCTTTCTCTTTTAAATAGCTCTTTACTTGCCCAACGCTTAATTCACCATAGTGAAATAGACTTGCTGCTAATGCTGCATCACAAGCTTCTTGCTGGAAGGCTTCATAAAAATGCTCTAAGCTACCACATCCACCACTCGCAATGACTGGTACCGAAACCAACTTTCTTACGGCTTTACAAAATTCTAAGTCAAAGCCTTCTTTGCAACCATCGGTATCCATACTAGTTAAAAGAATTTCTCCCGCCCCCAATTCAACACCTTTTTGAATCCATTCGAGTGCATCTATACCTGTATCAATACGTCCACCATGAACATAGACATTCCAGCCACTTCCATCAGCTCTTTTCTTACCGTCAACTGCTAATACAATGCATTGATTTCCAAATTGTTTTGCGCCTTGTGCAATTAATTCTGGATGATCAACGGCAGCAGAATTTACACTGACTTTATCTGCACCAGCTAATAGCATCTTTCGCATATCTTCTATCGTACGAATACCGCCACCAACAGTAAAAGGCATAAAGATTTCCTTTGCGACATCTTTAACCACTTGTACCATTGTATCGCGATGTTCATGCGTTGCCGTAATATCTAAAAACACTAATTCATCGGCACCTTGTTGGTAGTATTTTGAAGCCAATTCCACGGGATTTCCAACTTCTTTTAAGCCAACAAAATTAACCCCTTTGACAACTTTGCCATCTTTAACATCCAAACAAGGAATGATTCGTTTAGTCAACATAGATAGACTCCTTACTATAGGCAATGGCTTCTTTTAAATCCAATGTATCCGCATAGATGGCTTTCCCAGTAATTGCACCATATAAATCCAATTCTTTTAATTCTTGAATATGTTTTAGATCCCGAATACCGCCACTTGCCGTAATCTTGGTTGAAACTGTTTCTTTTAATTGTTTTAACATGTCAAGATTGGGTCCCATCAAGGTTCCATCTTTACTAATATCTGTAAAAATAAGTGTTGATACACCCATCTTTTCCATTTTTTTTGCAAAATCTAAATAGTTATATTCACTATCTTCTAACCAACCAGAACCACAAACAATTCCATTTTTACAATCCATGCCAACCGCAATCTTATCCCCATATTTTTCAATTGCTTCTTGAAGTAATTGAGGATTATGAATCGCTGCAGTTCCTAAAATAACACGAGCTAAGCCTTGATCAAGATAAAAAGAAATATCTTCCATCGTACGAATGCCCCCACCAACTTCACAAGGAACATTTACCGATTGAGCCACTTGACAAATTAGGGAAGCATTTTTCTTTTCCCCTTCTTTTGCCCCATCTAAATCAACCAAGTGAATATATTCAGCACCTGCTTTTTCAAACATTTGTGCAATTTCTAAAACACTTTTTCCAACGACTTCTTTTTTATCATAATCACCTTGATACAAGCGAACTGGTGCTTGATCAATAATATCAATTGCTGGAAGTATAATCATTGAAAGTCCTCCATAAAATATCGTAAAATTTGTAATCCATCTTCACCACTTTTTTCTGGATGAAATTGTGCACCCATTACATTCTTGTGACAAACAAGACCTACAACTTTAAGATCACCATATATTGAATAAGCCAATAAATCGTTTTCCTCATAATCCACAGCACGATAGGAATGCACATAATAGACATAAGGATTATGATCAAATTGTTCTAAAATTGGATGTGCTTGATTCTTTTCTAAACGATTCCAACCAATTTGTGGAATGCGTAAATCCTTTCCTTCCATCTTTTGAATGCTTCCTTTTAAAAAGCCAAAACCTTTGGTGTATCCATCTTCATAACCTGCTTCGAAAAGGACTTGCATTCCAAGACAGATGCCTAATAAGGGCTTTCCTTTTTCAACCAATGAAACAATCGTTTCATAAAGTCCTTTTTCATGAATATTTTTCATTGAATCTTTAAAGGCTCCAACCCCTGGTAGAATCAACTTATCACATGTTTCTAGTTTTTTTGCATCGGAAATAATTTCACTTTCAAAGCCTAAATGATCACAAGCATTTTTTACACTAGCTAAATTCCCCATGCCATAATCTATGATACCAATCATTCTAAAACACCCTTTGAGCTATTAACACTCGTTCCTGTAATTTGAACAGCTTGTTTGATGGCATGCCCTAAAGCTTTAAAAATTGCTTCAATTTTATGATGATCATTGTTTCCATAATAGACATTAACATGTAAGGTCAATCCACAATTAAATGCAAAAGCTCTTAGAAATTCTTCGACCATTTCACAAGCCATCGTTCCAACTTGATCGCGTTTTAATTCACAATGATAGACTAAATAAGCACGTCCCGAAAAATCCAATGTCACATTGCATAAAGTTTCATCCATTGGACAATTAAAAGAACCATAACGTTCAATTCCTTTTTTATCTTGTAAAGCTTGTGCCATTGCTTGTCCTAAAACAATACCAATATCTTCAATGGTATGATGATCACAAACATCCAGATCCCCATTGGCTTTTACGTCAAGGTCCATACCAGAGTGAAAAGCCAATAAAGTCAACATATGATTAAAAAAACCAATCCCTGTATCAATTTTTCCTTTTCCTTGTCCATCAATATTTAAAGATAAATCCACCTTTGTTTCAGCCGTTTCTCTTTTTATTGTTGCTTGTCGCATCATAACATCTCCCTTACAAATTGTTGTAGAACATAAAGAACCGCTTCATTTTCTTCTTTTGCACCAATGGTAATACGGAAATAATCCGTATTCGCAAAATCACGAATTTGAATTTTTGCTTCTTTAAAGAGTTTCAACAATAAGTCTTTATTCTCACATTTTCCATAAATAAAGTTTGCTTGACTTGGGTAGAATTCCATAAAACGGAACAATAAAAGTTTGTCTAACATTTCATCGCGATAAGAGGTTGTTTGTTGAATGACAATTTGAATATCTTCATAATGATTTAAAACAACACAAGCAATCTTAGCCGAGACGGTATTTAAAGCATAAGGTACTTTTAAAGCACGATATTCTTTCATTTTCTTTTCATTACAAGCTAAAAAACCAACACGTAAACCAGCCAAACCAAATGCTTTGGATAATGTACGCGTTACCAATAAATTTGGATAATCCTCTAAATATTCTAAAACGCTTTGATTGCTGAATTCCATATAGGCTTCATCAATTAAAACAGGACAATCAAAGGCTTGTACAATTTTTAAAATTTCTTCTTTGCTTAAACAATGTCCAGTTGGATTGTTTGGATTGGAAAATAAAACCAAGCTTGCTTTCTTTTCTTTTCCTTCTTGAATGAAAGCATCCAAATCAAAGCTTCCATCTTCATTAACCTCAAACTTTTCAATGCTTGCTTCATAATTGGAAGCATAATAATCATACATACCAAAATCCTTAGATAAGGTATACATCACTTTTCCTTTTGAAAGATGCGTACCAATCACAAGTCCTAAAAGTTGATCAGAACCATTTCCAACCAATAATTGATTGGCTTTTAAATTCATAACTTTGGCATAGCTTTCATATAATTCTTGGTAGGAATCCTCTGGATAACGATTGAAATCGATGGTTGGAATCACTTCTAAGATTTCTTTCATCACATTTTCACGTACCATATAAGGAGATTCATTCGCATTTAATAACATGCCTTCTTGTACATGGGCACTATATGTATCTATTGTTTTTTCCATTCTTTCATCCTCACTAAAGCCGCTTGGGCATGCGCTTCTAAATTCTCTTCTTTTGCCATTTTGACAATATATTGACCATAAGCATCTAAAGCTTCTTGACTATAATGTAAGAAACAAGTTTTCTTAATAAAACTATCAACACCTAATGCACTTGAAAAACGGGCTGTTCCACTGGTTGGTAGAACATGATTGGTTCCACCAAAATAATCACCAATACTCTCACATGTATAATAGCCCATAAAAACACTCCCTGCATTGGTGACTTGCGCTAAATAGCTCATTGGATCTTCAATCATCAATTCTAAATGTTCTGGTGCAATTTCATTGGCAAAAGCAATACATTCTTCAATAGAATCACATAGAATGGATTTTCCATAATTCTTTAAAGAGCTTTCTACGATTTCTCTTTTTGGAAGACGGGCACTTTGAATTTTTAATTCTTCATTTGTTTGATCGATAATTTCTTGACTCGTAGCAAGAAGAATTGGACTTGCCATGGGATCATGTTCTGCTTGGGATAATAAATCCGCTGCAATATAGGCTGGATTGGCATTGTCATCAGCAACTACTAAAATTTCACTTGGTCCAGCAATCATATCAATATCTACTTTTCCATAAACCAATTTTTTAGCAGCTGCAACAAAGATATTTCCTGGACCAACAATTTTATCTACGGCAGGAATACTTTCGGTTCCATAGGCCAAAGCTGCAACAGCTTGTGCTCCACCAATTTTATAGATATCGGTAACGCCTGCAAGTTTAGCTGCAAAAGCAATATTTGGATGAATCTTTCCTTCTTTATTCGGAGGTGTTACCATTACAATGCGTTTGACACCGGCTACTTGGGCTGGAATTGCATTCATTAAAACACTACTTGGATATTGAGCACGACCACCTGGAACATAAATACCAACGGCTGATAAAGGAAGCACTCGTTGTCCTAAATAAATGCCTTTTTCTTTTTGTAGAAGATAAGATTGTTGCACTTGAGCTTGATGAAAGTAAAGAATATTTTTCTTAGCTTTTTCCATCGCATCCATAAATTCCGGATCACATAAAGCAATGGCTTGTTCTAATTCTTCTTCACTGACTTTCCATTGATCAATCTCAATCCCATCAAAGGCTTTGGTATATTTTTTACAAGCTGAATCTCCATTTTCTTGCACATCTTTTAAAATATCCGAAACTTTTACTAAAATATCACTGGATATTTCTTGTGTACGACTCAAAAGATAAGCCGATAATTCTTTTTGATTTTCTTTACGAATTGGCGCTAGCATTTTTCTTCACCATTCCTTTCAAATCTTCTAAAACGGTTAGTACTTCTTGTCTTTTTAACTTAAAACTGGCTTTGTTCACAATAACACGCGCACTAATTGGACAAACGGTATCTAAAACAACCAAACCATTTTCTTTTAAGGTTGTTCCTGTTTCCATAATATCAACAATGCCATCACATAAACCTAAGATTGGAGATAATTCAACCGATCCATCGATTTTAATGATTTCCACATCCATTCCTTTAGAATGAAAATAATCTCTTGCGACATTGGGATACTTAGTTCCAATCTTAATATGTCCAACTTTATTTAATAGATCAATGTCCGGAAGACTAGCTAAAATGAAATTGCATTGTCCAATTTCAAGATCCAACATTTCATAATAATCTTTACTACCTTCTAAAATCGTATCTTTTCCAACAACCCCAAGATCAGCAACCCCATGTTCTACATAAGTTAGACAATCATTGGATTTAACAAGAAAGTAACGAATATCTTTTTTCGTATCATTAAAGACTAACGCTCTTCCTTTATCTTTTAACTTTTCAATTCCATAGTCGCATTGTTCCAACATTGCGACGGTTTTCTTTTCTAAACGACCTTTCGTTAATGCGATTGATAAGCTCATTCAATGACCTCCACTTCTTCTTTTGACCATACAACAAGTTCAACATTATGATCTTTGCGTAATTCTTTGGCTTTTTTATATGCTTCCATTTGTTTATCTACAGGGTAGAAAACTTTTATTTTTTTGATTGGATGATCTTCTATAACTTCTAATAAATAATCTAATTTCACACTAAAACCACATGCCGATAAATCACGTCCAAATTTTTTCAATAAGGAATCATAGCGTCCACCACTTAATACACTATGTCCAACGCCATTGACAAAGCCTTCAAAAATAATTCCAGTGTAATAATCTAAATGCGGAACTTTACCTAAATCAAATTGAATAAAGGAACCATAACCTAATTCGTCCAATTTTGAATACAAGTCTTTTAAGTCTAAAATCACTTTTTTCAATGTATCATTAAAACTTACTTCATATGCTTGATCCAAGATGGAAGCATCACCACCTAAAACAGGTAAAGCTTCAAAGAAAGATTTTTCTTCTGGACCAAGACCTAATTTTTCTAGATATACTTTTAAATCAACTAAGCTTTTTGTATCAATCAAATGTGCTAAGTCAATTTGTTGCTGCGAATTCAAGCCTAGATCTTTACATGCAATTTTAAAATAATCACTATTTCCAATTTCTAAGGTATATCCTTCTACTTCAAAGCTTGCCATAGTATCGAGTGCACAAAGTAAAACTTCTAAATCATGGAAGCTATCTAAACCAATCAATTCAACACCACAGTCACTCACTTCTCCCATTTGTCCACCAAACATTTGACGAACTTTATATACATTTGAACAATAACGAAAACGATAAGGAGGATCTACCTTATTAAACTTCGAAGCACAAACACGTGCAATTGGAACCGTCATATCGGTTCGTAATGCTAAGATTTGGCCGTCTTGATCAAAGAACTTATACATATCTTCATCGTTTACCGAACCATATGCATTTTGATAGGTTCTATAAAATTCAATTGCGGGTGTAATAATTTCTTGATAACCATAAGAAGAAAAAACGTTCTCAATACGATTTCTTAAAGCTCTTTTCTTTCGACAATTTTCTAAAATTAAATCACGCATACCTAATGGAATTTGTATTTGACTCATAATGGCCTCCTTTATAAACAAAAAAAACGTCCTATAAGGACGTTATCAACGCGGTTCCACCTTACTTTATCATCATTTCACAATGATGACCTTACCAAGTGCTGTCACACTCTGGTCCGATAACGGAGACAACCGGATTACACTACTGAATTCGCATAACCAACTCCAGGATGTGTTCATTTGGCTTTCCTCTTTCTTCGCACCAACCAGAAAGTCTCTTGAAGTCCACGCACAAATTACTCTTTCCCTTCAATGTTTTAACTTTGGTATTAATATAGCACTTTGTGAACAGTTGTCAATAACTTATTAACATTTTGTTTCTGAAAAGTTTTTCATTCAATGGATTGTCCCAAGCAATTAGCCTTTAAAACAAAGGTGAAATGAGACGTAATAAAGCACGAAAGGTACGAAGCAATACAGAAATCTTTTTTTTATAGAAATTTGTCACTTCCTGACTTTCTTTAAACATTTGATCAAAGTCTTCTTTCATTTTCGATAAACAAGCACAATCAACCATATAAACGCCATTTTCAAAATGTAGATATAAACTTCGATAATCTAAATTGATGGTCCCACAGGTTCCAACATGATCATCACTTATACACATTTTAGCATGGCAAAAACCAGGTGTATATTCATAAATCCGAACCCCATTTCGTACCAGATCTCGATAAAAAGAACGTGTTAAGCCATAAGTAAATTTCTTGTCTGGAATACCTGGGGTAATAATCCGAACATCAACCCCTCTTTTAGCTGCTAAGCTAAATACACGAACCATTTCATCCGTTAAAATTAAATATGGGGTCACAAAATAAGCATATTCTGTTGCATGATTTAAAATATTCATATAGACATCTTCTCCAAGATATTGCTCATCCAAAGGAGAATCTGCATAAGGTTGTACAAATCCATCACAATCAACAGGTTCTGCTAAAAGATATTGATCAATTTTTCGATCACTTTGACTGACTGCATTCCACATTTCTAAAAACATTAAGGTTAGACTATCGACAGCTTTTCCTATAATTTTAATTCCACTGTCTTTCCAATAGCCATAAGGATGCGTTTTATTGAAATATTCTTCAGCTAAATTATAACCTCCAGTAAAAGCAACTTTTCCATCAATTACGGTGATTTTTCGATGATCACGATTATTCATAAAAACCAAAATCCAAGGACGAATCGGGTTAAAAACACGACATTGAATCTGATAAGATTCCATTTGTCGAATAAAAGACTTATTAATAAAGCCAATACTTCCCATATCATCATAGAAAATTCGTACCTCGACACCTTCTTTTGCTTTTTGAATTAATACATCTTTCATCATTTGAAAGGAAGGACCATCTTCAATGGCATGATATTCTAAGAAAATAAATTTCTTCGCATTTTTCATTTCTTCAATTTGAGCTAAAAAACCTTCATAGGCATCCGAATAATAAGAAACGGAACTATTTTGATAAAGCGGATAATTTGCTTTTTCCCAAATCAAACGTGATTGTCCATAAGCATATGGACTCAATTTCTTTAAATCATCAAGACTATCTTGATCTTGATGATAATATTGAAATAAAAAACAATCGATATCCTCATAAACTTTTCGAACCTTATTTGTTAAAGAAACACGACCCATTAAAAAATATAAAGCAAGACCTACAATCGGAAGTGCTAAAATCAACATCATCCAAGCAATATTAATGCTTTTGTTTTTATCTCGACCATAAACCCATAAAGCAATCACAATTGCTAAAATATGAATCAAAGAATTAGATTCACCTGGAATATAACGAAAAGCACCTAACCAGTTTAAGATCAAGAAAAGTTGAATCAAAATGGCAAGCGCTACAAAAAACAAGCGCATGATGGAATTACGAACATTGGTTTTTCTCTCAACTCGCATTTTTTTCATACAATCCCTCTATCTTTCCTTATCTTTTACCATTTTCAGCAAAAAAAAGCAAAAAAAAAGCAGTTCTTCATCTCACAAATATTTATGATCAAAAATGAAAAATCTCAGATTTTCTCTGAGATCTTCTTAATGATTCGAATTTAATGCTTCATACTTCTTCAAATAGAATTCCTGTTCTTTTGGATCAGTAATCTTCAATACAATTAAAGCTCTTTTAAAATCTACATGAAACTCTTCAACCATGGATAAAGCCGCTTTAAAGGCCATGTTTGTTGAACCTTCTTCACGACCTTTTTGCAGGCCTTCTTTATGACCTACTATGCGACCTTCATTTAAAAATTCTTCTCGATAAGCTTCTCCTAAGTTACACATCGTATTCACTTCCT
>CAVBLW010000039.1:0-99139 GCA_963596085.1 Bacteroidaceae bacterium
CATATGCAACCCATATTCAATCGTGTCAGCATACCCCAACATTTCTTCACTTTCATATAGTTTTCCTAAAAATTCTGCAATTTCCTTGCTTGTATTCCCTTGTTTTTTACTTACAGATTCAACGACCATACGATTTATATTTTCTGCCTCTTCTCTGCTCTTTCCTAAAGCATTTGCAAGAAATTCTGTAAACGTCATAGCTGGAGCTAATAGCTTCACCCGCATTTTCGCATTCGATTCTTTTAATTCCCAATACAATGCCTCCGTAAAAGCACTCACATAAAATTTTGTTGCACTATAAGATGGAGCTCTGCTTGTAACACCATATCCAACTGTAGAAGTAACATTAATTAGAGTTGTTCCTTCGATGTCCATATAATCATTAACAAATAATGTAGACAAAATTGTCAGTGCCTCTATATTCAACTGGATCATATTGGAAATTTTATTCAAATTTTGATTAATAATCTTTCCGTTATACCCAACGCCCGCATTATTAATCAACGTTTCCAAATTGTAATTTCTAAGTTTCTCATACAAGTGATAAACAGCTTTCCAATCCGACAAATCACAAGGAATGATTTCAATATTTATCTTATCCTCTTCACATAAAATCTCATTTTTCAACTCTTCTAAGCGTTCTTTTCTTCTTGCTACTAAAATCATATTTTTACCTTTTTGGGCAAAAACTTTTGCGATTTCACGACCAATTCCAGAACTTGCTCCAGTAATAACTGTATATTTTTCTGACATATTTTATTCCCTTCTTTACGCATTTAAATTTGTACGCAGACAGGCTCCATTGCTTTCAATTACCTTTTTATACCAGTAAAATGATTTTTTCTTATATCGCTCTAATGTTCCTGAACCATCATCATCTCGATCGACATATACCAAGCCATAACGCTTTCTAAACTCTGCTGTTCCTGCACTTACCAGATCAATACATCCCCATACTGTATAACCCATAACTTCAACACCATCCTCAATCGCTTCTCTTACCTGTATCAAATGATCATTCATATATTGAATCCTATAATCATCGTCTACCGTCTTGCCACCATTTGGATATTCAATCAGTTTATCCACTGCTCCTAAACCATTTTCTACGATAAAAAGTGGTTTTTGATAGCGATCATAAAGACGATTCAAAGTATATCGTAATCCTTTTGGATCAATTTGCCATCCCCATTCACTCGCTTTTAAATACGGATTTGGAACTCCCATAATCAGATTTCCCCTATTCCTTTTCTTTGTAGAATCCGCCGTTTCACAAAAACTCATATAATAACTAAATGAAATGAAATCAACCGTATTTTTCATAATTTCCAAATCTTCTTTTTCAATATCGAGTTTTATATTATTTTCTTTAAAATATCGTTTAGCATACCCTGGATAATATCCACGAGCATGCACATCCGCAAATAGATCATTCTTATGTTCTGCCTGCATTGTAGCAATCACATCATCTGGAGATGCCGTTAAAGGATATACAGGCATGCTCAACACCATACAACCAACTTTTGCATTGGGGACCATTTTATGTGCCAATTTCGTTGCTAATGCACTAGCAACCAATTCATGATGAATTGCCTGATAAAGATCTTGCTCACTAAGTTTTTCTTTCTCTGTATAGATTCCTCCACTCATTAACGGTGCTGAAAGAACCGAATTAATTTCATTAAATGTAAGCCAATATTTTACCTTCTCTTTATATCTTTCAAAAATAACTTTCACGTATCGCTCGTAAAAATGAATCATTTTTCGATTTACCCATCCGTTATATTTTAACGTCAGATGCAAGGGTGTCTCATAATGAGAAATTGTAACCAGTGGTTCAATCCCATATTTATGGCATTCATCAAACAAATCATCATAAAACTGCAATCCTTTTTCGTTCGGCTTTTCATCATCTCCATTTGGAAAAATTCTACTCCATGCGATCGATGTTCGAAATACTTTAAAGCCCATTTCAGCCATAAGTTTGATATCTTCTTTATATCGATGATAAAAATCGTTTCCAATTAACTTCAAGTTATCTGACGTTGGTCCTTTAGTAATTGGTCCGCTAATTCCTTTTGGCATGATATCCTGAATACTCAATCCTTTTCCATCCTCGTTATAAGCACCTTCACATTGATTAGCCGCTAGAGCGCCTCCCCATAAAAATCCTTCCGGAAATTTCATATTCACTTGTCATTCCTCCTTTTTTATTCTCTTATTATTTCCAATATCGGATCTAATGCGTTTACTTCAGTGTATGAAAGACTATTAACAGTTTGATAATCCGCTGTATTTACAATAATAATCGGTGTAATCGGATCATATCCTTTTCGCCGAATTTGTTCCAAATCGGCTTCCAGAATTAACGTTCCCTTTTTAACTCTTCCTTCTTTAACATGAATAGTAAATGGATCTCCATGCATTTCTACCGTATCTAAGCCCATATGAACTAATATTTCAACACCCTGATCGGATTTCATAGCTACTGCATGTCCTGTATCCATTAATAAAACAATTTCTCCATCAAACGGTGCGTATATCTTTCCATCATTTGGTAGTACAGCTATACCATCCCCCATCATTTTCTTAGCAAACGTTACATCATTGACTTCATCCAATGCCACTACTTTTCCACCTACTGGAGATGCAAGAACGATTTCTTTCTGTTTGCCATCTTTTACATCATTCATAATTTCTTCTTCGTTCTGTTCATAATCTTCTTTTGGATCATCAAATCCAATAATCCAAGTCAATACAAACGAACATACAATCGTTATTCCAGCAGCAATTAGAGCATAAATGAAATTCATCGGTTTATCTGCACTAATAAACTGCGGAAGAGAGATCAAAGACGGTACCGCAAATGCATGTCCTGTCAAATTCACAATTCCATCGAAAACACCTGTAATTCCACTTGCGATACATGCTGCAATCATTGGTTTTTTTAAAGGAAGCGTAATGCCATAAATTCCAGGCTCTGTAACACCTGCAAAAAGAGCTGAAATACTTGCGGCAGAGGCTGTTTGTTTCAATTCTTTATTTTTAGATTTTAATGCCACCGCTGCACAAGCTGCACCCTGTGCAAGATTACTTGCAAGCATCATCGGATTAACCAAGGCATCCCCTGCCGGTGTTGCTAGAGCAATGACTGCCATTGGTGTAAATGCCCAATGCATTCCTGTCATTACGATAAATGGAGTGAATGCACACATTACAATCATAACTGGAATACGTGCCTGACTTTGAATCGCATAAACAAGAGCTGCTAATTCATTACCAACCATGTATCCCAAAGGTGCGAGTACAAGAAATGAAATAGGAGCTGAAATTAGAATAATCAATGTCGATTTCAAAAAATTTTTTGTTACGGCTGGTGTTATTCGATCAACAAACCGTTCAATATATGACATCATCCATGCCGTCAGGATTGCCGGAATGATCGAAGACGAATAACTAGCATTTGTAACTGGAAGTCCTAGAAAATGAACCCCATTTTCAGCTTGGCTCAGTAAATTTATAAAATCAGGATGCAGTAAAACACCTACAACCGCAACGACTAAATAAGGATTTGTATTAAATCTCTTAGCTGATGTATACGCTACTAAAAGTGGCAAGAAGTAGAATGCACCATCCCCAACAACTGTCAAAAGTTGCATTGTCTGGCTACTACTGTCAAATATGAATCCTAATACGACTAAAAGTACCTTTATAATACCGCCACCAATAATTGCTGGAATAATAGGCGTCATACAACTCGAAATAACATCAATCAGTGCTACAAATGGATTTCTTTTTTTCTTCTTATTATTTTCGCTTTCTTCTTTAAAACTTCCTAATTTTAAAAGTTCACCATAACATTTACCAACATCATTTCCAATGATAATCTGGTATTGTCCATTCTGCCTAACAACGCCTGTTACTCCAGAAATAGCTTTTATTTTCTGATCATCTATCTTTGTTTCATCTTTTAATCTGAAACGCAAACGAGTCATACAATGCGTGAGCGACTCCACATTTTTGTCTCCACCAATACATTTCAATATAGCATGAGCTGTTTTTGAATAATCCCTTTCCATGATTTATATTCCTTTCTTTGCGAATTCTCTACATAATGTTATTTTTCAGATATTTACAACTGTTGCGCCGTAGGACGAATAATAATTTCATTAATTCCAGTATGTTCTGGCATATTTATTGCAAAAGCAATACTTTCAGCCACAGACTCAGCTGGAATCGCAAGTGCATCATAGGCTGCCTGCATGCCATCCCGTCCTTCTTGTGTAGTCAAAGATTGTGGTAACTCAGTTGCAATCATTCCTGGCGCAAGCATTGTCACACGAATGCCAGATTTCGCAGCAGCTTCTTCTTCTCGAAGGGTCTCACTAATTGCTCGAACACCAAATTTTGTAGCTGCGTAAACACCGCAGGTCAATCCTGTTTGGTGAGAAGAAAGAGAGCCTATATTGATGATGTGCCCACTCTTTTGTTTACGCATAATGCTAAGACAAGCATGAATTCCATAAAGAACACCTTTTAAATTAACATCTACACATTGATTCCAATCTTCCACCCGGTCTTCAGAAAGTAACGATAAGGGCATAAGGCCTGCATTATTTACCCAAACATCTATTCTTCCATATTCCTCCATTGCTTTTTGAGCTAATGTTTCCTGTTCACTGATTTTTGTGACATCGACAAGATGGTAAATTACCTCTCCACCATCTGCTTTAATTTCTGATACAATTTTTTTCAATTTTTCTTTACGCCTTGCTCCAAGAACAACTTTATTTCCTTGTTTTGCAAGAAGTCGTGCTGTAGCCTCTCCAATTCCACTGGAAGCACCCGTAATAACCACCACTTTCGATTCACTCATTTGTCATTCCTCCTTTAAAATAATCGAATAATCTTGTTGACTTTCTACATTTAAAACGTAACATTAACCTTGAGATTAAGGTCAATATCCTTGTTCATATTTTTTTAAACCAAATATCAGGAGGTTTTTATATGTCATATACAATCAAACAAGCTGCTGAAATTATGAATGTGACTCCAACCACATTACGCTATTATGATAAGCAGGGACTGCTACCATTTATAGAACGCAAAGACTCCGGTTATCGTATTTTTTCTGATACAGACATGGCAATGCTACGTGTAATTGAATGTTTGAAAAAATCTGGTATGCCAATTAAGGATATTCGACAATTTTCTGAATGGGTGCAAATGGGTGACAATTCATTAAAAGAGCGCTATGAAATGTTTTTAGAAAGAAAACATATTGTTGAAGAACAAATGGCTGAATTACAGGAAACTTTAGATTTTATCAATCATAAGTGTTGGTATTATGAAACAGCGATTGAAGCAGGAACGGAAAAAATCCACTTTAAAGAACAGAATGATAAATTACCTTGTGAATAATGAAGGTCCCTATATCCTTTAGATTTTATGAATTTCAAAATTAAATTCTTATTTATTGCTCTCATCTCTTTTGGAATAATTTCTGATTGAATCGTAAGGTAAATGAAAATAAAAAAGCTTGAATTTTAAACAAACTCAAGCTAATTTATTTTAAATAATCGATACTTGGTCTTCCCAACAAAGTAAATTGACCATTTTCATAACGGATTCGTGTAAGAGAACAATTTGGAACTAAAGTAACAGGTCCTTCTTTTTCTTCCCAAGCCACTGGATCTAAATGTTGGACCATTCTTGCGATAACCGCACCATGTGAAACAACTAAGACATTTCCATCCTTCGCATAGTTTTCGAGTGTTTTTTTAAAGCGTTGATAAGCTTCCTCTCGATTTTCTCCACCACAATAGGCATATCCGATCCAGTCTTGTTCATCTGTCGGTTTTACATCTGGTACATAAGCACCTTCTAAATCACCAAAAAAAGTTTCTCTTAATCCTTTATCATAGGTCGAAGGAATTTGACGATTGCCCAAAATGATATTTAATGTATCGATTGCTCTTTCACTACTTGAACTTACTGCATATACAAAATCAATATCTTTTAGGCTTTCATGTACTTGCTTTGCTTCTTGGATTCCTTTTTCTGTTAATGGAGAATCACACCATCCTTGAAATCTTTTTTTGATATTAAATAGAGTCTGTCCATGTCGTACGATATAAAATTCTGTTTTCATATGATAACCTCCGGTAAAGAAGAAAGCTCTAACTTTCCATCTACACAATCTACAATAAACATCGAACAATTGGGCATAATATCATAGAAATCTGGATTTAGATGATGAATGAATTCCCGTAAGACTGCCCCATGACTGACCACAAGAACATTTCCATCTTTTACTTCTTTGGAAATTGAAATCAAGCATTTCTCCACACGTATACGTGCTTCATCAAATGTCTCACCACCAAATTCTCTCCAATCCGTTCTTTGACTTCCAATAATTGTTTGAACGGAATCTCCTTCAAGAGTTCCAAAACAAATTTCTTTTAAATCTTTATAAAATGAACAAGGAAAGCGCCCATTCACAATGGTATACATCGTATCTCTTGCTCTTTCACTACTTGAACTGATTCCTAAGTCAAAATGAATATCATCAAGTTTTTTAGCCATTTTTTCAGCTTGTTCAAAGCCTTTTTCAGTTAATGGCGAATCAGACCACCCTTGAATTTTCCCTTGTAAATTAAAAAGTGTTTGTCCATGTCGTACAATATAAAATCTTGTCTTCATGCCTTTTTTATACAATGCTTTATACTTCTTGTCAAACCAAGAAAAAAGCCATCTAGTTTCCTAGATGACCTTCGATTAATATAAAATCATGGCAAAAATAACCGCGACTAAAGATCCAACCATTGGTGCAATAACCGATGTAATAAAGACATACCAATATCCATCTTTTAATGAGATCTTCATCCAATTGAGTTGTGCAACCATTCCTCCAGCATTTGGTAAGGTATTCATTCCGGTTACTGCAGCTGGTGCAATTCGATGTAAAGCCGAAACATTGGCACCTTTTTGTACCAAGGATTTGGTAAAGAATTGGAAGAAGGTTTGAACAGCAGCGGTTCCACTTCCCATAATTCCAGCTAAGAGATTTAATCCTAAAAATTCTGTAATATATGGATTCATATTAAATGTTAAAACCCAATTTTTAATTGCATCGAAACCAACACTATTTTGAAGAACGGTAGAAAAACCTATAATGGCAGCTGCCATTACCGTAGCACCAACCCCATTGTTGACGCCTTTTCCGATGGTATCTTTTAAACCTTTTCCATCTTTTGCGTTTTTAATTTGATTAAAACAAAGCAAGACTAGTAATAAAGAACCAACAAACATAGCTAAAACAGCAATCGCATTGGCATCAATTGTTGTCATATTTGAAGCAATTAAAACAAAAGCAACAACCACAATAAATGGAATCAATGCAATGGGTACTGATGGCAAATCATCACGCGTTGGTTTGATTTCAACCTTTCCAGAAGCATCAACAGTCGTTCCTTCTTCCTTGGCAATTTTATTAGCAGCATAAACCATATAACCATAACCAACAACATTCGATACAATAAAAGCAATAATTCCTAATATCGGTGCTGATCCCAATGAAACAACTGCGTCTGGAACCTGCTCTTTAATAATTGCCGCTGGAATTGTATTGGTTACATTAATTGCATAAGGCAACATTGCGGAGTTGGTTGCTCCAATGAAAATAATTCCAGGAATCAAACGATACGCATAGCCTGCTCTTTTCATCATAACGGTTGCGATTGGGGCAATCACAAACAATACCACAAAACCAGAAATACCCACATAAACGAAAATCGTCGTAATGACTGTAATGGATAAAATAACTTTTTTTACACCGAGCTTTTCGGTAATCCAATTGGCAATTGTTTCTGCAGCACCACTCACTGCCATCAATTCACCAAAAACAGCACCAATGACTAATAAGAAGATTTGACTTGAAATAAAAGCCGTATAACCAGCTGCATAATTTTGTAAAGCTTCCCACCAATTCATCCAACTCGTCGCAATAATAATAAAAGATGCTAGAATGGTTGAAGAAAACACATCCAAGCCCTTCCATACAACAATAATAAAAACAACGGCCGCAACTAATAGGCCAATAACTGAAATACTTGTACTCATAATCTTTCCCTTTTTAACTTATTTTTTTATTTTTAATTCTTGAATCGGTTTTCGATAAGGATTCTTCCCATCCCAAAAAATTTCATCCAAGAAATCAATGCAATGAGATATATTCTCATCCGCTTTTATTTTTTGAGACCCATGGGGTTCTCCTTCAAATAAATCCAATTGAGCTCGTTTTGGTCCGCAAACTTCATCTACACGACGTTTCATATAAATTGATTGATGGTAATCAACAATCAAATCATCTGTTCCATGTTGTAAAAGCATCGGTGGACAATTTTCATCTACATAAGAAATCGCACTGACCTTCGCTGCTTTTTCTGGATGAATTAAAGGATTGTAACCTAAAACCTTTGTCAATGGAGATTCTTCACCTTGTGCATCTTTAGGAACCATTCCATTGGCTGCACCTTTTTGATCTCGTAAAATTTTTGTATTAACAGTAAATTGTTCATTGCTGATAAACTCATTAACCGTATACCAAGCTATGGCTGCTTGCACTTTACTAGAAGCCACTAGTCCAACACTTAAGTCATCCATTTCTTCTAAATCACCTGTTGTTGCAAGCAATTGAGTAACCGAACCACCAGCTGAGTTACCCCAAAGTGCAAAACGATCCGGATCCAAATCCAATTCTTTCGCATTCGCACGTAAATAACGAATAGCTGCCTTTCCATCAATCAATTGAGCAGGCCAAGTTGCTTCTTGATACAAACGATATTCAACCGTTACAACAGCATAGCCCTGAAAAACAGGTTGAGCCATACTTGAAATATAAAAGCTTCTTTTATGTCCTGCACCAAAAGCACCCCCATGAAATAATATAACAACTGGAAATGGTCCTTCTTGTTGCGATGGATACCAGATATCTAATATCTGATTACATGATTGATTTGCATAAGGAAGATCCAATGCAACACGATCAAATTGATCAACGTCTATTTCTGGTTCACTTTCCAAAAATAAATCTCGATTAGTTAAAATACCCATAACATTCACCTTTCTAATGGTCTTATTATAAATGATACATTTTAAAAAGTAAAATTTTCACAAGTGATTTTATCAATTTTGATATTTTTGAAAATTTATTTGAAAATTCATACATAAAAGTTTTAAAATGCCTTTTATGGAAGTAGGTGAATCTATGTCAAAAAAAGTAGCCATTGTCACAGATAGTAATTCAGGGATATTTCCTGAAAGAGGAAAAGAATTAGGAATCACTGTCATTCGTATGCCTTTTTTCTTAGATGGAAAACAATATTATGAAAATGAAAATTTAAATGCCAAGGAATTTTTTGAAAGAATGAATCAAGAGCAAAATATCGATTTTTCTACCTCGATGCCACCGATTGGAGAAATTTATTCAATTTGGTCCGATTTACTAAAAGAAAATGATGAAATTGTTTATATTCCAATGTCTAGTGGTTTAAGCAGTTCTTGTGAAACAGCTAGTCAAATTGCACTTGAATTTAATGGAAAAGTACAAGTCGTGAATAATCAACGGATTTCAGCATCACAAGAACAATCCATTCTAGATGCCTTAACTTTAAAAAAACAAGGAAAGGATGCCAAAGAAATTAAAGCCATTTTAGAGGAAGAAAAATTTAATTCTAGTATTTATATTACAGTCGATACCTTAGATTATTTAAAAAAGGGTGGGCGCATTACATCTAGTGCTGCCTTATTAGCTGGCTTATTAAAAATAAAACCAGTACTACAAATTCAGGGGGAAAAATTGGATTCTTTTGCGAAAGCACGTGGCATGAAAGCTGCTAAAAAAACAATGATCAAAGCTCTTAAACAAGATTTAGAAACTCGTTTTAAGGATTTTGATCAAAAGAATGAAATTCGCTTATTAGTGGCCTATAGCTATCAAGACCAAGCAAATATAGATGCATGGATCAATGAAGTCCAAGAAGCATTTCCAGGCTATGAAATTTGTCATCAACAACTTTCATTGAGTATTTCTTGTCATATTGGACCTGGTGGTTTAGGAATCGGTTGTGCCCATATCGTAAAATAACAAAAAAAGAGCTCGTATCATAAAACAGATTCATGATTACAGCTCCTTTTATTTTTCTATTTTCCTAATACAGTCGCAATGGCTTCATCAAAGATTTGAAGTCCAGCTTCCAATTGAGCATCTGTAATAACAAGTGGTGCTAAGAAACGAATAACATTTCCATAAGTACCAGCACTTTCAACCATTAAACCATGTTGTGCACATTCATGTACCAATTCACTGACGAATTCAGGATAAGGTTCTTTTGTTTCTTTATCTTTTACAAATTCAATACCAATCATGCCGCCTAATCCACGAACATCACCGATAATGTCATATTTTTCAGCCATTTCACCATAAGCCTTACGTACTTTTTCACCAATTTCTAAAGAACGATCTGCTAAATGATCTCTTTCCATAATTTCAATTACTTTTAATGCAGCTGCACAAGAAACGGGGTTACCACAATAAGTTCCACCAATGGTTCCTCCTGGAACAGAATCCATAATTTCTTCACTTGAGATAATTGCAGATAATGGCATACCACCTGCAATGGATTTTGCGGTAGCTAAAATATCTGGTTGAACACCAACTTCTTTCCAATATTCTGATGCAAACATACGTCCTGTTCGACAGAAACCAGATTGCACTTCATCAGCAATCAATAAAATGCCATATTCGTCACAAATCTTACGAACAGCTTGGATCCAATCAAGATTTGCTGGAATAAATCCACCTTCACCTTGTAAAGGTTCAACAACAACTGCTGCTACTGTGTCTGGTGCTGCACATTCTTCAAAGACTTTATAGATTGATTTCACATAGTAATCAATGGCTTCTTGTCCTTCTAAATCACCAGGTGCACGGTATAAATAAGGGAATTCTGCACGGAATACCCCTGGTGCTAATGGTCCCATATCTTTCGCATATTTTTTCTTTGAGGTCATTGACATAGTCAATAAAGTACGACCATGGAAGGCTCCGGAGAAAACAATAATATTTGGACGTTTAGTATAACCACGAGCTACCTTAACGGCATTTTCATCGGCTTCTGCACCACTATTGGCAAAAAAGGCTTTTTTTGATTCCCCTTTTACTGGTACAATTTCACATAATTTTTCAGCTAAAGCAACATAGCCTTCATGCGTTACGACATTAAACATTCCATGAAAATATTTTTCTGCTTGTGCTTTCACTGCTTCAACAACTTCTGGATGTGAAAAACCAATATTTAAAACACCAACACCACCAATAAAATCTACAAAGCGGTTGCCATCCACATCCTCAATCATGGCACCTTCACCTTTTTCAATCACAACTGGATAAACACATCCAATTGCGTTTGGAATGGCCTTTTTTCTTCTTTCAATGACTTTACTTGCTTTTGGACCAGGTACAGTTTCGGTTACGATTTCTGGTAATGATTCTCTTAACATATTCATATCTCCTTATAAAAAAACAGAGTTATACATTCCGTATAACTCCGTTGTTATGCTATCATTCTAATCACTTTTTATAGAACGGACAATGTGCTCTAGCACAAAATCCATTGTGTTCTTAAACAATCATTTTCTTTCGATAGGCAAAATAAGCACCAATCAATAGAAGAGTTGTAACAACCCAACTTGTCGGATAGACCTTCATCAGGGTAGAAAAGGTATGTGAGGCTTTGAAAATCGTATAAATCCAAATTACTCGTATACCACAGATTCCACCAACCGCAATAAGAGCTGGAACTAAGGAATAACCATAACCTCTCATTGTTCCAGATAGTAATTCAATCATCATATTAATAAGCTCTAACCCAACAATCCAATACAAACGAGTACATCCTGCTTCAATTACCTTTGGATCACTATTGAAAATATGAATCAATTCAGGGGCTGTCCAAACCACTAAAATGGAAACAATACCAGTAAAAATAGAAGCTAAAAAGATGGTCCAACGTGTTACTTGTTTACAACGATCCAAATGACCTGCCCCATGATTTTGACCAATAAAAGTTGTTGCAGCCTGACCAAAGGAATTCACTAAATAATAGGCCATAATTTCAATATTAAAAGCCGCTGAGCTTCCAGCCATAACATCTGCACCTAAGCTATTGATTCCGGATTGAACCATAATATTCGAAATAGAAAAGACGCAACCTTGTAAACCAGCTGGTAAACCAATACGAAACATTTCCTTTAAAACATGCAAATGTATATGAAATTCATCCTTTCGAATCCGTACCTCACTCTTTGAGTGAAGTAATAAATAAAATAACATACAAGAGCTTAAAACATTGGATAAGACGGTTGCATACGCAACACCATCAACACTTCGTTTCAATACAAGCACAAAGAATAAATTAAGAACCACATTGACACAACCAGAAATCGTTAAACAGATTAATGGTGTTTTCGTATTTCCTTGACTACGAAAGATTGCGGACTCAAAGTTATATAAGAAGATCACCGGCATTCCTAATAAATAGACTCTTAAATAGAGACGAGCTAAAGAGAAAACTTCATCAGGAACCCCTAATAAAACCAATAAAGGATTGGCAAGACTTTCCCCTAATATTGTCATAATAACGCCACCTATTACAGCAACTAAAATAGCTGTATGAACCGTCTGATGCACTTTTTCCATTTCTTTTTGTCCTGTATAGCGTGCAATCACAACATTCGCTCCCAATGAAATTCCGACGAATAAATTCAACATCAATCCAATAAAAGCACTGTTACTTCCAACTGCAGCCATAGCATGTTTACCAACAAAGCGTCCAATAACCATTACATCCGCAGCATTAAACAATTGTTGAAGCATACCTGTACAAGCTAAAGGAATCGCAAACTTTAAAATATTTCCAGCTAAAGGTCCATGCAACATATCCATTTCTTTTTTCATAAATCCCCCTCCACAAAAAAAGACAAAACGTAGGTTCTGTCCTATTTCTTTTCATAAATATATTGATCACATAAAACTTTATTCTTATTTACTATAGTTTTTTCTTTGACTTCTTTCAAGACAAACGCATTTTTTTCTAAAACTCTTTGACTCGCAATATTCCCTTGACAAACACGCGCCTGTATATGATCCATTTGAAAACATGCAAAAGCTTCTTCACACAACTTCTTTGTTGCATATGTCATAATGCCACGGTTTTCATATTCTTGCTTCAAAAAATAAGTCAATAAAGCCGAATGATCACTCATCAAACGAAGATAAATCTGACCAATGCATTCCTCTTTAAAATAGATGGCACGATATAAGCCAGTAATTCCATCGTTTTGCACCACATATTCCAACCACCAACGCGCATCGGCTTCTCGCATTGGATAAGGCATATCAAAGCTTAAATACGTATGATCGCTATGATTCGAGATATCAACAAATTTTTTACGATCACTTAAATTCCATTTTTTTAATTCTATAAACATAATCCTATTTCAGTTTAGCACAAAACGACTTTAATGTTTAAAAATAGAAGCGTATGTACTACACTTAAATCATGAATTGGTACTTAAAAAAATATCATTGGTTGAATGCACATCCTAGAATTTCTAAATTTATTGTATATCTCTGTAAAACTTTAAGTTTATTGATTTACTTTGCCTACATCATGACTTTAATTTATCTTTGTTTTCAAAAGGATATATTACAAGTCCTTTCTTTTGTTTGTATTCCAGCCAGTGGCTTTCTTATTGAAACAATGCTTCGTGCAAAAATCAACGCCCCTAGACCTTATGAGGTTCTAAGTATCCCACCATTAGATCCAAAAGATACCAAAGGCAAAAGCTTTCCAAGCCGTCATGCTTTTAGTGCTGCCATCTTGTCCATTGCATTTTATACAATTCATCCTTATTTGGGATGGGTTCTTATTCTATTTTCACTTTTCATTGGCTTGTGTCGTATTTTAATGGGCGTCCATTGGATTCGTGACGTTTGTATTGGTCTTCTATTTGGTTGGTCTTATGGTCTAATTGGCTTTCTTTTCTGGCACCTTATTTTTTAAAATCTTCTTTAAAAAGACAAATCCCACCAAACAAGAAATAAACTCTGTGATCGGAAAAGCCCACCAAATAAGCGAAATGCTTGTTTGGCCATTTCGAGCGAATAGGGAAAATAGCCATGCAAGTGGAAGTATCAACACAAGCTGTCGAAGCAACGAAATCACAAGGGATTCTATACCACCTTCTAAGGCTTGGTAAATGCCTTGGTTGGCTATATTCATTCCTGCAAAAATAAAACTAATCGAAATAATCTGCATAGCTCCCATAAAATATGCTTTGGATTGCCATGCATTAAATAAACGAGCAAAATAAGATGGGAAAATTTCAGTAATTGCGATTCCAACAAGCATCAATCCAATGGTATAAATCAAGCCATATTTAATACCATCCTGAATTCGCTTTTTGTTGCACATGCCATAGGCATAAGCCGTTTGTGCCGAAGGAGTGAACTTCAATATCAAATTCATTCCATAAACCATGATTGACATTAACGCTTGTACAATGATTGCAGCAAGTCCAATGGCATATATTTCTTTAATGATTTCAACTTTAACCTTGAGACATTTTATTCCTTGTTCAAATTCTTTATTCAATTTGATATAAATCATAAGCGGATCAAGAACTATATTGATTAAAGCACCTACAACTTGACCAATCGTAAAATAAAGAGATTGTCCGGTGGACTGTAATAATTTTTCAAACATCGAAAAGAAAACCATTCCAAAAGAAAACATACAACAAATTCTTAGATAATCCATTCCCATTGAAATTACGGTTAAATCCGATGTCTGCGAAGTAATATTTCTTCTAACACCAAAAAACCCAAACAAAAAACACAAAATCGTAATGATAAAACCCAGAAATAAACTATTCCCTGCAACTTCAGCCGCTTTTTTCCGATTTCCTTGTCCTAGTGTTCTGGCAAGAAGTGCATTTGTTCCTACACCGGTCCAATACCAATTGCTACCATAAGCATTTGAACAGGAAATACCAATGTGAGTGCATTCAAGGCAGCCTCAGTGCTAACATTCATATTTCCAACAAAAGCACTATCTACAATGTTATAAACTGCCTGTAAAGCCATTGATAAAATCATCGGAAGTCCATCTGAACCATCAATCGATTCATAGGCATATCCTTCATTCTGTTTCTTTTTTCCATTTTTCTCCTCCAATTTTTGCACAAAAAAATGCGCAGTGATTTCGTAAGTTGGCTTTACGTTAATCAGCTACGCACTTCTTGCTTCTATTTTCATATGTCATTAAAATACATAAAAACGAGTAACAAACTGGATTTACGCTGTTGTTACTCGTTTGAAATGAGTTATATTTTGCTTTTAAAGAAAAGTTAAATGGAATTTTACTACCAGCTTCCGCCTCCGCCTCCGCCGGCACCACCACCAGAAAAGCCACCAAAGCTACTTGAAGAAGATGAAGCAGTCGATTTTAATTGTTCTGCTTGATATTCATCGAGCCTTGTTTGTGCAGATTGGCGAATTCCTTGATCTAACATCGAATAATACATCCAAGTTGAATAAGGTTCAGGTGATGAAGTATGAATCCAATCTGGTTTTTCAATGGTAATGGCTTCAAATTTCTGAGCCCAAGTCTTTGATAGGCCAAATACCATCGCATAAGGAATCACATCATAATAATAGGATGGATTTTCAGAAGATAAACGTTCCAATTGATCCAATTCTGCTTTTTGAATAAATTCTTTAAAGCCTAATAACGGACCAGCTTTCTCTATCCAATAAGCAGTCGGTGTACTAAATCGATCCATGCGATAAACCACAAAGATAAAAATCAATAAAATCGCAAATAAAAGTGATCTTGGAAGGATATTGGTATTTTGTATACTTTGATAATAGACAATCAATAAAGAAGCCAAAAGCATTGGAGTAATTAATACGTATTTTAAAATGCGACTTTTTTTATTTGAAAAAGTTTGACGTGCACAATTCTTATACGACACTACACAAGCCACACAAGTCAAAATAAAGAGAATGCCAGCAAGTGATATTCCTAAGCCGGTAAATAAAGCAACTTTACTATTGAATAAAACCATCAATGCCATCAATGGAACCAAAAGAATAGTCCAAATCAATCCCCAATCAAAATCAGTTAACTCTTTTTCACCCGTATATTCATTTTCTAAAGCTTTTTGAGCTGCTTCTAATTTTTTTAGGAAACGTTTCGGTAATTTTGTCATCGAACATTTCTTGTTGTCTTTAAACAAACCTTGCCAAATCATTTCTTGATACATCGGAAGTTCTTCTTCGATTTCTTTTTCTTTATGTACGGTTACCTTTTCATTTTTTTCTGTAATTGATAAATAACCCTTCGATGCCCAATAAGGAATCAATGCCATTAAATCAACAATATCACTATTCACATCCACCAAATAGCCGACAGCGGCTGGATCTAAATGTTCAGGTGGATAAAAAGAAACAATTGGAGTCACTCTTTCTTTTTTTACTCTAAAATTTTGAATTAAAGCCATCAATCCAAAAACAAGGGCTAGAATTGCACAAATCCAAGCTGGTAAACTATTGGCTTTTTTCGCTCCTACAAAATAATTTTTACGAACCTTGCCATAAAGTGTAATGGCTTGATTAGCTGCAATATTGGAAGCCTGTCCAGAAATTTCCTTGGCATTTAATGAATAATCAATGGAAAGCGCATTATCTTCATTTCCTAAATCACCACTTAAAACATGAAAGTTTTGTATTTCTTTTTTATTCAAAGCTTTTTCAAACGTAACATGAAAAGTAAAATTTGAAATACTTGTATTCCAATAAGCTCCCAATGGTGAGTAATAGATAAAATCATAATCTTTTCGATAGTCTTCCGGAATCACAAGCGTATAAGAAATATGATAGGTATGTTCCCCTTCGACATATTCATCGGCATCACCAATTTGGATTGTTTTAACTCCATCTTCACTTGAAGTTTCAAATGCATCCCCAGTTACTTTTATATCTTTTACTTGAATTTTATAACGTTCTGCTTTTTTTGTCTGACTTGGATCATCCTCTTTTGAATATCCCACATACATATTCAATGGAATATCACGATAGATTCCATGTCTTGGACTGGTAAAATTCACCTTAATTGTTTCTTGCGTCGTAATTGTATTGTTTTTATGATAAACCGACTGTACATCATAATCTTCAATTGTATAAGCACCTTGATCCGCTTGAATCATCAGTGGAGACATACATAGAAGAAAAGCAATGAAAATCGCAAAAAACTTTTTAAAATTTAACTTGCACATTTTCCCTCTCTTGTTGATTCGATACTTCAAACATCGCTCTTTTATCAAAATGGAAAATAGACGCAATGATATTGGTCGGAATGACCATAATCGCATCATTGTATTCACGAACTACCGCATTATAATATTTACGTGCATTCGCAATATCTTCTTCAATCGCCTTTAATTGATTTTGTAAGTCAATAAAATTGGTATTGGCTTTTAAATCTGGATAGGATTCAGCAACCGCAAAAATACCACGAACCGCTTGTGTAATTTGACCTTCCGATTCCATTACTTCACTTGGACTTTTGGCCATATTTCTTTGTGCAATCACAGAAGATAAGGTATTTGCTTCATGTTTAGCATAACCTTTTACTGTTTCCACTAAATTTGGAATCAAATCAAAACGTTTCTTTAAATACACATCCATTGTCGCAAAGCCTTCATCACATTTATTGCGCATCTTAATTAATTTGTTGTAGGATGAAATTCCAAAAACTATAAATAGAACTACGATAACAACTATTATTATTCCAATCATATTTTTCACCTCTATCTCTATCTACTTTTATTTTATAAGAAAATAACGCTTTAAACAATTAATAAGAACTTCCAACAAAATCTTTACTAATTTCTTGTTTTGTTAGAGAACCATTTTGAATCGTCTGTTCAACAACGCTTGAATAATATTGATCCCCTCGAATATCACTTAAAACAATGGATGTTAGATAAGTTCCATTTGGTAAATTCTCTAAAGAGAATTGAGAAGTTTTTTTAAATTCAATTTTTTCTTTACTCTTTTTAAATGTAAATTTACTGTCTTTCAAATCATAGTATTGATAAACCGGACGTATCACATCCCCTTTTTTCAATGAAATTGTTGTCTTTCCAATGACATGAGCACTCGATGCATCGGCTTGTACATCCGCATTATATATTGAAGCGCCATTTAATGTGAGTTTCTTCTTTTCTTTATCAAAGGAAAAGAGCAAGTAATAATTTTCTTTGTTGATAAGAACTGGGCTACGATAAACCGTCATTTGATCCGAGTCACTGACAACTTCTAAATAAAGTGGAGTCTTATCAATACAAATCCATTTTCCATTATAGTTTGTAGAAATGACACCTTCTTTTTCTTCCGCAAGTACACTATTTCCATAATCAATGATTTGATTCTTCTTTTCGTCATAAGTTGCGATTTCTGTAAATAAATTTTGGTAATTCTGTTTTTGTTGATCGGTTAATGTCAATTGATATCCATTTTTATTTAAAGTGATTTCATTCTTTGATAGCTCTTTTAAAGAACTTGGATCTAAATTTTGTGCCACTCCATAGCCTTTTTCCGTCGCATAGTTTTGGAACTCTTCGTTTAAACAACCAGAAACTTTATAATAGTACAAAGCGCGTGTTGCGATATCTTCCGAAACATGATCCACATACGACAAGAAAAAATCTAAACCAATTGTATTGCTGACGGTTACAGGCATATAAACATTTAATCCCATAGAATCCGATAAATACCCATTACTTCTATGATAAATGATTGATTGATCCAATTCTTCAAGTATTCCCTTACATTGTTCGGAATAATCTTTAGATAAAGCTTCCATATAATTTCCCAAATCAATGAGATTATAGATTTCATAAGATTCTCCACTGTAACGAGTTGAATCTTGTGCTGCACTTCCAATTTTAGTTAATACATGATTATCCGTAATGGAATCCTTTAAGAGTTGTTCATTTAAAGCACAATATGATTGATATGTTTTTTCAGCCTGATTCAAATCAATAAACGAGAAAGACGTTGTAATGGAATAAAAAGGCATATTACCTAACTCAACATTCTTTTCCATGTAAAAATCAACAAAAGAATCAACAACCTTTTGTCCAATGGCTTCAAGACTCATACTTGGATCTTTTGACATTGCTTTTAGATAAACATCATGGCTCCAACCATCACCCGGTTCTGTTTCTTCACTACCAAGTAAATATTTTCCATAGCCATATAAAGAATGGGCATTTTCAAGAGAAGCCATTAAACATGCATCAAATCCGATTAAATCATAATATGGATCTTCTGCATTCGCTTCTGTCACTTGTGATAAAGCACTTTGAATATCCTTTAAAGACATTGAAGTATGATAAATATCATCACTTCCATAACCGGATGCTCCACCACCATGATCCCATAAAACGAGCATACGATGATCTGCTGGATATTGTTCATCACAAAATTTCAAAAAATCAGCCAATGTATTTGAATTACAACTATCTTGTAAAGGCATGTTTTCAAGTTCTTTTAAATAGCCATCTTCAACAGTAAAACGTTGTGTTTTATTTGGATTAATCATGGAATTGCTCCAACGAGTCGCACCACCTGTCTGTATAACGACATTAATTTTGTCTGAATTTACCCCTTTACATATTTCTTCAATATCCCTAGAAGCAGCACCTTGATTTTCAGCAATGACTGGCTCTGCATTTGTTGTAGATTGACTTGATTCGGAAGGCGTTACTGGTTCATAAAGATACTCTGGAAAATCCAAACCCTTGCTTTGTAGCTGTTGTGCATAAGAATTTAATAAATTTAAACTATTCTTTTCTTTATTATCAATGTTTTGATTAGCGACTGGTTCAATCATTGTCTTCGTTAAATCCGATAGATCATTTTCTCCCTCGTCTTCTAAATCAGAACCAATCATATAGTAACAAATCGTCCATGTATCATTTGGATCAATAGATTGAGATTGAGATACTCTTTCTTTTCCTTCTTGATCAATCGGCGATAAATCATGGATACTTAAATTATCTTCGCTTTCACTTGTATATTCTGTTGCCGATTTGTTTCCATTTGTAAAAATAAAACTAATTCCTACAAAGAATACCAAAAGAACAAGCGCTATTCTGTCCCTATGTTGTAAAAAGCTTTTGAATTTATCTTTAATATCTTTATGCATAACATTCTCCTAATCTCACTTTTATTATACAAAAAAAGCCTTAAGTATAGAATGTTTTCTATACCTAAGACTTCTTACAAATTAAAAAATTCTTTTGCGTTCTGATAAAAGATTTTTTCTAAACCTTTTTCATCCACGCCTGACATTAAAACTTTCTGTATTTCTACACTTGGGTGATGAAAAGGTCCATCGGTTCCAAATAGAATGCGATTCTCTCCAACGGTATCATAGGCTTCTTTAATCTTTGTATGCATAGGCATACCGGACATTTCTAAATAAATATTGGAATATTTACGGGCCATCTTTAATGCCGCATCAATATAAACCCCATGTCCATGTCCCATATGAATCATTAAAATTTTACAATTCGGATGTCTTTCTGCCAATAAGCCGATTTGCCATGGCAAAGAATATGGTGGATGTCCACTATGGATACAAACTGGAATCGAATAACTTTCAGCTATATCTAATATTGGATCTAATATTTCACTATCCGCACAATAAGCATGTCGTAATGGTTGAAGCTTAATGGCTTTAAATCCTTTTTTTACATATGCATGAATTAAATCAATAGCATCTTCTTCCAATGGATTCACATAGACACAACCATAGATTCGTCTAGGATTCGATAAAGAAGCTTGATAGCATTCTTCATTATTTAAATCACAAATCATCGTGCTTTCAATTTCATATTCATCCATCAAATCAATTAATTGTTTTGAATCCATACTGACATTGGCCCAACCGCCAATCACACCTAAATGTGCATGTGCATCAATTTTTTTCATGCATTTTGTCCTTGTAAAGATAATACTTTACTCTTTGATAAAACCGTAGCTAGAATCGCATAAATCACAAGCCCCATAATCGTTTGTAAAGTAATACGTGGAATACTTCCAATCGCAACCACAAGACTAATCATTGGAATTTTAACCAGTGTATAAGCAATACTTTGCCAAACACCTCCAAGTAAAGCACCTACAAACCAACTGTGTTGACCACACATTTTCTTTTCAACAATGGCGCCCATAATCCACCCCATTAAAAATTTAATGAAGAAGGTAGGCAACACCCATAAAGCAGCTCCAGTCAATAAATCACTAAGCGCAGCACCTAAACCAGCGGCAAGTGCTCCCTCTTTCTTTCCAAGAACAAGCACTGCTAAGAATGCCATACAATCTCCCATATGTGTATAACCACCTGTAGCTGGATTCGGAATTTTGATGGTATAGGTACATACAAAAATCAATGCCATCATTAAAGCTCCCTTTGCGATTTGATTTGTTTTTTCATTAATCATAAAATGAATCCTCCCTTGTATTTCCTACAATTATATGGATTTCTGTACACTTTTAAATATACAATTTTATATTTTTTATAAAGGACAGATTATAAAAAATGATTAATCAAAAAAAGCCAAGCGTTTTAAAACAAGCCTGACTTAACGACAAATACAATCAAATTTATCAATCTTTAATTTTCTTAAAAGTTCTGCGAATCCAAATACGGAATACATAACGAAAGTACCAATTGATATATCCACCAATCAAAATGATATAAACACACCAATAGAGCCAAAACATAAAAACAATTAAAACGGCTAAGCTTCCATAATAAAGCGAATAGTGAGATATCGTTGAAAAGCAGGCAAAGATTTTTGAAAATAGAATCCATGCCACAACTGTAAAACAAGCCCCTGGTACTTGTTCTACTAAAGGTTGATTTTCATAAGGTACTAATTTATAAATTAAAGATAAAATCGTAACACCTGCAATGATGACAATCGCATATCGAAATTGTAAGACCTTTCCAAAAATCAAACCTAAAGAAGGTAAAAGATGTAAAAGATACATTTGGATTTGTTGCCCAAATACCATTAAAACCAACATGATTAAAAATAAGACGATTAGAAGCAACATATAAAAAGTTGCCAAAAGACGTAAATAAAAATAACTCCGATCATCTTTAATGTTATAGACACTATTTAAGCCATACATCAAACCCAACATTCCACGTGCACAAGACCAAATTAAAGTAACAACGGTCATTGGTAAAACCGTATTGGATAAGCGATAAACTTCATGAATCACAACTTCAACACGAGCATTGACAATTTCTGGAATAACAGCTGTTAAAATTTGAATGAATTGTTGTTCCGTATATCCGATTAAAGGCAAAGCCATTGAAATTAAAATCAATAATGGAATCATTGACAACAAGAAAAAGAAGGCAATGCTTCCTGCATAAGCACCGACATTTCGCTTTCCTAATTCTTTAACAAAAGATTGAACTAATCGAAGAATATAGATCATAAAATTACTCTTTTCAATTCTAGTGTATCATCAATTGGATACATCCCAAAAGAAAACCAATCAAGCCTCCAAGATAAACAATTAAAGTAAACTCTTTTTTCATTGCTTTTAAAGCCAATGCTTCTAATTCATCATTGCTCATTTCACATATCTTTTCTTCCACAACAGCTTGAATATTTAATTGATCCAGCACAAGAGGAATCATATGATGAACAAGATTGCGATAAAATGAACGAAGTTCACTTTCTACCTTTTCTTGATTCAAATTCAAAGCATTTAAAGCTTCTTGAAAGGAAAGTGCTTCCCATTCATGCCATTTCATTTCTATTTCTTCTTCGAGCATTTCTTTGGCACGTCCATTTAAGAAATTCGAAATTTGTTGAGAAACCGGTGCAGATAACGAAGCTACGACACTTCCTGACATCAAACGTAATAAGGCACTATCCCCAATCTTTTGATCAACTGCTTCCATACATTCTTGCATTAAAAGCTTTTCGATATCTAAAGAATTGATTCGTATCATGATATATTCAACCATTTTTTCTTTGGATTGACTTAACATTTCTTGATAATTTTCTTCGCTTTTCAAAGCTTTTACTAAAGATTCATGAATTTCTTTATCTAAAATTTTCATGCAGCGTTCAATCACAAAATCTTCACTTTTTAAACATTTTTCTTCAATGTCTTCTTGCGTCAATAAATCATGTGCAACAATATCTCCAACACTACGTGCAATTCTTTTTTTCTCTTTTGGGATCGCTCCTGGACTAAAGGGAAGGGTATGTCCAAAGACTTTGATTTCATTCTTTGGATGAAACAACATAACAACCGCAATATAATTCGTACATAATCCAATAACAGCTCCTACAATCGGACCAATCCAATGACTTAAATTCATAATAAATTCTCCAAGGCATAGATAATGCCATCTTCATCACAACTCTTTGTAACAAAATCAGCGATTTCTTTTAAAGATGGATCCGCATTTTCCATAGCAATGCCAATGCCTGCATATTGAAGCATTGTGCAATCGTTTTGACCATCTCCAAAGGCAATCATTTGGTTTCGATCTAAATTATATTTCTCTTGAATAAAAGAAAGAGCTTTTGATTTATCAATATTTTTTGCAGTAAACTCATAATAAAAATCAGAGGTAAACATACTGTTTAAATTTTCTTTAAAAGGCTTTGAAATTTCTTGATAATATTTCTGTAAATAGCTTGGATCAGCCGTTGTTAAAATCTTATTAATCGGAAAATAAACAAATTCTTCTAAATCCCATACTTCTTTTAATAACATATGTCCTTCTCTTGCTTCATATTGAATAATATTAAAAGGTTTTCCATCCACTTGAATCATACAATCATAGACATCTTCTACATAGAAAGAATCTTCATAATCAACCATTATGCGTAATTGATCAAATTGCTTACAATGATGAATAACCTTTTTAGAATCTTCAATAGAAATCGCTTGATTAAAAACAACCTCTTTTGTTGTTAAATCATAAACTTGACTTCCATTATAACTCACTAAGAGTCCATGATACTTTTCCATCTCTAGTGCATATGCAATATGCATTAATCCTTGTGTTGGTCTTCCTGAAGCTAAAATAATTCGATTTCCCTTTTTTTGAAAATCCAATAAAGCTTCTTTAGTTTTTTCAGATATTTTCTTCTGAGAATTAAATAAGGTCCCATCAATATCTAAACAAAGTATCTTCATAATTTTTCTCCTATAAAAAAAGCTTCTAAGACAATCTTAGAAGCATAAATTCAAGATGGTGGTCCCTGCCGGAATTGAACCAGCGACACACGGATTTTCAGTCCGTTGCTCTACCAACTGAGCTAAGGGACCATCTTGGTTGCGGGAGAAGGATTTGAACCAACGACCTCCGGGTTATGAGCCCGACGAGCTACCAGACTGCTCTATCCCGCGATATGAAAAATAATGGCGGAGAAGCTGGGATTCGAACCCAGGCGCCGCTTGCACGACCTACCGGTTTTCAAGACCGGACCCTTCAGCCACTTGGGTACTTCTCCATAATAATGTAACAAACTGGTGGACCCTGTAGGACTCGAACCTACGACCCGCCGGTTATGAGCCGGATGCTCTGACCAACTGAGCTAAGGGTCCACTTATAAACTCGTTGGTGGCTGGGGTGAGACTCGAACTCACGGCCTTCCGGGTATGAACCGGATGCTCTAGCCAACTAAGCTACCCAGCCATTAAAAATTAATGGTCGGGACGACAGGATTTGAACCTGCGACCCCTTGATCCCAAATCAAGTGCACTACCAAGCTGTGCTACGTCCCGATAATAATGGCGCGCCCAGTAGGAGTCGAACCCGCAACCTTTTGATCCGTAGTCAAACGCTCTATCCAATTGAGCTATGGGCGCATATTTTCTTGCACATCAAGTGCCTATTTAATATAGCATAGCTTTCTGTTAAGTGCAAGAAAAAAATTGTTTTTTTCTTCAAAAAATGAAAAAAATATTTTTTTCACTCCTACATTCTGTATAATAGAGGCATGAATTTTGTAAATCTTCAAAAAGAAATACCTGATATCCTTTTGGATATTCGTTATTGTAGCTCTTATAATTTTGTTGGCGAAGTAATTGATGGCTATCTTGATCCCATTGCACTATCTACACAAGAGATGTGTCAAGCCTTACAAGCTGTAAATGCATTCCTTAAAACACAAGGCTTACGTTTAAAAGTATATGATGCCTATCGTCCCCAGAAAGCTGTAAATCATTTCATGCGATGGGCACAAGACTTTCAAGATATTAAAATGAAAAACATTTTTTACCCAAATATTGAAAAGGAAGCTATTTTTAAGGAGCAATATTTGATTGAAAAATCTGGTCATTCACGTGGTAGTACAATTGATTGCACACTTTTTGATGACAAAAAAGGATGTGATCTTGATATGGGTTCCCCCTTTGATCTTTTTGATCAAAAATCACATCCTTTATATACAGAATCCTTCAGTTCAAAGCAAATTGAAAATCGTCTTCTCTTAAGAGAAATTATGACAACACATGGCTTTATGCCCTTAGAAAGTGAATGGTGGCATTTTACTTTAAAAAATGAGCCCTATCCTTCCACTTATTTTGATTTTAACGTGGCAATTGATCAAAGCGAGTAATGCTCGCTTGATTTTTTTTGTGCTCACCAATAATTTTTTCCATCCAGACCATATCATACCAACGATGAAATTTATAACCACAATTTTGAAAAGTACCTACAAGTCGATAGCCTAAGTGGGAATGAAATTGAATGCTGTTCTTTGTTAAGAATTCATCTTCTGTTTTAGGAGAAGCAATACAAGCATATAAGTTACAAATACCCATTTCTTTTAGAATGGATTCCAAATATTGATACAATTGTTTTCCAATTCCTTTTTTTTGTGCATTCTGGCTTAAATAAATCGTCATTTCGCAAGACCAATCATAAGCTGCTCTTCCATAGAATGCCCCGGCATAACCATATCCTACGATTTGATCGTTTTCGATGGCAAGAATATAGGGATATTTTTTTAATGTATTTTCAATCCGTTGGCGAAATTCTTCTTCCGAAGGCACTTCATATTCAAACGTGATTGCCGTATTTTTTACATAATAGGCATAGATATTCAAAATTTCTTTGGCATCATTCGGTTTCGCCACACGAAAAGTAAGCTCACTCATTTTATTTTCCTGAAGAGCCTAACTTTCCTGCTTGTCTTTCGGATTCCATTTCCTTTAATTGCTCATAAGAAATTTCTTCACTTTCAATTTGTGGCATTTCTAATAAGACACCTTGACAAATGGCCTTTTCATATGGATAAATCAAATATTGTTCTTTTTCTTCTTCACTCCATGTTTCAACAATTGCTTTTTTAGCAATACGAATTGTCTTGGTATTCACATTGGTTACAGGAGCCATATATTCTCCTCGATAACCAGAATCAATAACTCCAGAACGTTGTGCCATTCCTTTTGTTCCCGTTGATCCTCTTTCTTTTAAGAATAAGACATATTTTGGATCAAACGCACTTGCGATTCCTAATGGAACAAGTTTTGTTTGATTGGGTGCAATTTCAATATAATCTTCTTCAAAACATGCATAAAGATCATATCCTGCATCTTCCCAACGTTTTGTTGGAACAATCGCATCTGCTTTTACTTTTGCCCAATAAATTTTTTTCATATCTATACCTAGAGCCTTTCTATATGCTTCCACTAAATCCTTTAAATGATATTGTGCATTAGCTGCAGATGTTGATGGACAGACAATCACCTTTTTAGCAATCTCTGGATAATACTTTTTTAAGGTTTGATAACTTGTCTTTCCATTACAAATCACTCTTTGAATTTGTGGATTTTCTTTTAAAAATCGTGGGATATCATTGGCTATAACCTCTTGAATCGTAGCATCACTGCTTCCTTTTCTCAAACAGCTTGCACAACTATCCCAAAGTGCAATTCTTTCTTCTTTTAATAATTCTTTTTTTGCTTGAAGCGTATCGATTTCTCTTTCATAAAGTACTTGTAAAACCTTCCAAAAACGATTGGATGGATGTGCATAGTGATATCCTTCTTTCAAGCTTTTTATACTTGCAATCGAGCCTAAAATCAAGATTTGATCATTGCCATGGCTAACCTTGGCAAGACCTTCTATTCTTGACATACTCCAATTAAATCATAATTCCGTGCTTCGGTTATTTTAACTTGTACAAAATCACCCAAGGATAATTCTTTTTCACTAGTAAAGATCACTTGTCCATCTACCTCATCGGGTGCATCTGCTTGTGAACGACCACGATATTGATTTTTCAAGCCTTCTTTTTCTTCAATTAAAACTTCAAGTGTTTGACCAACTTTCGCTTGATTAATTTCAAATGAAATTTCCTTTTGAACCTTCATTAAAGTTTCTAAACGTTCATCCATCACTTCTTGATCAATTTCACCATCCATCGTATAGGCTGGTGTATCTTCTTCTTTGGAATAAGTAAAAGCTCCCATACGATCCCAACGAATTTCTTTGATAAAATCAACCATCTCTTCAAAATCCTCTTGTGTTTCTTGTGGGAAACCAACAATTAATGTTGTTCGTAAAATGGCATTTGGAAACATCGAACGAATCTTTTTGGTAATTTGTATCACTTCTTCTTTCGAAGAACGACGATTCATTAAACGTAACATTTTTGTCGATGCATGTTGGGTTGGAATATCAAAATAAGGAACAACTTTTTTACTTTCCTTCATTGCATCGAGTACATCATCGACAATTTCATCGGGATACATATATAAAACACGGATCCAATGGAATCCTTCAATTTGGTCTACCGCACGAATCAAATCACCTAATTTATATTCTCCATAATTATCTAACCCATACTTCGTTGTATCTTGTGCAATCAAAGTCAATTCTTTTACACCAATTGAAGCTAAGAATTTTGCTTCTTTTACAATATCTTCAATTTCACGACTTTTTTGATTTCCACGAATCAATGGAATGGCACAATAAGCACAATGATTTGAACAGCCATCACTGATTTTGATATAGGCTTGCCATGGATTTCCGGTTAATACGCGTTCACTCTTTGAAATCAATGACTGATCTCCTTCACCCAATAATGGGCGTAACTTTTCAGCAAGCTTATCATAATCACGAATTGGAATAATCGCATCTACTTCAGGAATTTCCTTTTCTAATTCTTCTTGATAACGTTGAGCTAAACACCCACAAACAATCAACCGTTTTAATTGTTTTTCTTTTAAACTTGCCATTTCAAATATGGTTTGAATCGATTCTGTTTTGGCAGAAACAATAAAACCACATGTATTGACAATAATAGCCTCTGCATCTTTGGTCGAACCTACAATTTCATGTCCTTCCTCTTTTAACATAGCCATCATATTTTCTGAATCAATTAAATTTTTTGCACAACCTAAGGATACAAATCCTACTTTCATTCTTTTTCTCCTTTTCGTCGATAAATCATACGCCCTTCTAAGGCAAATACACGTGGACCAAACTGCCCAGGTTCAGTCACATCGATACTTTCCTTCATCATATATAAACGTGCATCTAAATCATCTACCATGGATAAAACTTCAGCTTCTGGAATCATCGGTGCCACAGGGGATCCAAACTCTTGTTTTCCATGATGAGATAAAATCATATGTTTTAATAACATCACACATTCTTCCTCTTCTACGCCAAGTTTGATTGCAGCTTCATCAACCATACAATTCATAATGCTGATATGGCCCAATAAATTTCCTGAAGCCGTATAGCTTGGTAAAATAGGATCACTTAATTCTGTGATTTTACCAATATCATGCAACAAAGTGCCTGCAATCAATAAATCACGATCAAGATAAGGATATTGTTCGGCAATATGAACAGCCATTCTTGTCATACTTAACGAATGAAAAGCTAATCCGCCGACAAAGTTATGATGATTTCTTGTTGCCGCTGGAAAGGTATAAAAAGCTTCTTCATGCTCTTTTAAAATATTTGATGTTAATTCAAAAAGAATCACATTATTCATCGAATTTAAATAGTCCGAAATCTCTTTTTGAATGGCTTCTCTTTTCATTGGTGCACTTCGAACATAGTCACTGATTTTTTCATCTGCTTTTTCGCTCATTTTTTGAATACGAAATTGAAGTGCATTGCGATATAAGATCACATCGCCTTTAGCTTCTACAACCATGCCTACTTTAAATTGATTGGCAACTTCTTCCGTTAAATTCCAATATTTCGCATCCAATTCACCACTTGAATCTTCTAAGGTCAAAGATAAATAAGGTGTTCCTTTATTTGTTTTTGATTGTTCACATCGACGAATCATAGCAATTACTTCTACTTTTTCATCGGCTTTTATATCACAAATCATTTAAATCCCCCTCTAATGCTTCATCAATTTCAGCGCTTGTAAATCCTCGCTTCATACAATATAAACGTATTTTTTGAAATTGTTCCCGATCACTTTTTGAAGCATACAATCGTTTGGCTTTTTTGATTGCCTCTTTTAAAGCATTCTCTTCATCAGTATTTAATTCAATGGATTGTCCAACCTTTGTTGCGATATCCATGGAATAGCCTTTTCTCACTAATTTATGAATTAAGTTTTGTCGCATAGCTCTTTGCGATTGCGCTTTTAATCCTTTTATTAAACGCTTCGCTTGCGCATAAGCATTTCCTTCTTCATCCTCATCGGATATTTGTGCTAAGGCATCTTCAATATCATTTTCTAAAATGCCCGCTTTTTTTAATTTATTGCGAATTTGCACTTTATTCATGCCATATTGTTGCCACACGATGACTTTTTCAAAAGCATATTGACGATCATTAATAAAATTCTTCTCTTCTAAATCACGAAGGATAATTTCAATCAGTTCATCTTCTAAATTCAAACGCTTCTTACAATAGTTCTTTACTTCTAAAGATGTATAATCATTCAAGACAACACGTCGTTTTACTTTGATATACGCTTCATAGTTTTTTTGCATATTCAAATAATTTTGAACTGTATCTGCATCTAAGATTGTATCTTTCGATATTTTTAGTTCAAAAAAATCATCGTCTGGTATTTTAATTTTCAATGGTTCAGAATCTTTTTTTCGAGCCACATGCAATAAGACAAAGTCATCTTTTGAGAAGATGATCTTTTCAACATAATAAGCATTTTGATAATCATCCATCGCTTGTTGATAAACCGCTAAAACCTTTTGTGCAAACAATTCGGTATTATAAGCTTCCGTCTTTTGAACGCATTGTTGACGATCTTTTTGTCTTTCTTCTTTTGATTGTGCAAAAAAAGCATCAAATTTACGTGCTAACTCTTGCGCATCATCAAAATAGAAGCCCGTTACACCTTCTTCTACTAAACCATCTAGAACTTCATCACGACGGCCAAATACCATCAAACCACTCGCTAAAGCTTCCAAATAAGTCATTCCTTGTGTTTCTGATAGAGAAGCAGATACAAAGCAATCAAAAGCCGAATAATAATAAGGGATTTCTTCTTTAGGAATCTTCCCTAAAAAGTGAACTCGATTGCTCACATGAAGACGTTCCGCTTCCTTTTGATAATATTTCAAATCGGTTCCACCACCTACAACCACAAGATGCATTTTTGGATCTTGAACCAAAGACATCGCTTCAATCGGTATTTCAATGGCTTTTTCTTTTGCGATTCGCCCAACAAAGACAACGACATGATCATCTTCTTGCAAACCAACGGAACGACGTACCTCTTTAATCTTCTCTTGATCTAAATTTTCGAGAAGATAATCACTTAAATCTATGCCAGTTGGAACAATATAGATTGGGGTTTTTACGCCATAGCGTTGTAAAGTCTTTTTCGTTTTATTCGAAGGGGCTATAACGGCCATTGGACTATTACCAGCCATTTTTGAAAGAAAACGAACCACATGCCGTCCTGCTTCATCAACGCTTTGAAATTCTTTTGGGTTTACATAATGAAGATAGTCTTCATATAAGGTATGGTATGTATATACAAGTGGAATCGCATATTTTTTTGCCATCTGTCGTGCAAATAGACCAACTCCCATTTCCGTATGTACATGAATTAAATCTAAGTCCATTTTACGAATATAGTCTTCTCCCATAATTTGAATGGGGCTTGACATTTTATAACCATAGAATTTTTTTACTTCAAGTCCAGGTAAACGTAAAATATGTTTTTCTTGATCATAACTTGGTGTTACCCCCTTATGATTTGAAATGACAAAAACGGTGTGTCCAAGCTTTTCCAACGCTTGTTTAAGCGTTGCAACACTCGAAACGACACCATTGATATCGGGTAAATAAGCATCTGAAAATAAGCCAATTCTCATTGAGATTCCTCCTCAAAAACTTTCTTTTTTTCATAATGATTTTTTAATAAACTAAATACGAATGCACCAATCACAATCACAATGTGATAAGAGCTAAATCGCCATAAAATCATAACTGCTCCAGTTAAAGAGCCCATTAGTCCTCGAAATAGTAAAGAAAAAACTACTTCTGTTCCACCACTCGCTCCTGGAACTGGAATAAAACTATTCGCCATGAGTACAAAGCTCGAAAGCGTAACTACATCAATTAAATCATTGGCTTTTAAAGGAAGATCTAAAGCCAAACCGACCGCAAAGGGTAAAGAATACAATAGGGATAATCGCACAAAATTGATCAAAACACAAATCACAATGCGTTTTTTATCTTGAATAAGAATTTTTGATTCATTGGTAAATTGCGTAACTTGCAAAGTCCAAGCATTTACCATTTTCTCTGGATGTTTAATAAATTTGAAATGCGATAAGAAACGCGCTAAAAAATTTGTGAAACGAATATAGAACTTTGGGAAAAGGGCAACGGTATATAAAATAACAATCACAATTAAATTAATGAAATAACCCAATAAAATAATATTAAACCAAGCCGATTGTGCACTATAGTAAGCATATTTCAACAAAAAAAGAATTGTTACATAAAACATCATCGTGCTTTGATAAATAATAAAATCAGCCCATAAAATACTCGCTGAATCACTAACCTTAATTCCTTGTTTGGACATTATATATGCTTGTCCAAATTGGCCACCGGTACTACTCGGTGTAATCCCAGCAAAAAAAGAACCAACAAACGCAACCGCAATTCCTTTTTTAACCGTATAATCGGGGACATATTTTCGTCCATAGACAAAATAAACAAAGCCCCATACCAAAGTATATAAAGCACCCCAAGTCAAAACGAGAAAAAGGGCAAAAATATTCATTTGTGAAATTGCTTTTAAAACGACTTGATAATTATCTTTGAGCGCAAACCATAGCGCTCCTGCAGTTAAGATAAAAATCAATCCAACATTTAAAAGATATTTATGATTTTTCATAAAATCACCACTGTTTCTTTTATCGCACAAAAAGCACGATCCAAAATCATCCATTTTTATCTTAAGCTTCTTACCTTAAAACAAATTAAAGAACTTTTTTTAATTTGTTATAAAGGTAAAACGCAAAAGGTTTACAAGGTAAGATAAAATTGCCAATGTATTCATGAACATCCGCATTAAACCCTCGTTTATAATCAAAGACACCATAACCTTCTTGCCCTTTTTCAAAAAAGCCACTAATGCCATAAAAATTATAATCCGTATAGCCTTCTTCAATTGCTTCTTGAATCATTTTCCATTGAATTGCATAAGGACCTTTAAACAAGCGATATTCATAATTACTAGCACCTACGAGATAAACAATTTGATGTGCATATTTAATAAATAAACAAGAAGCTAATGGAACTTCCTGTCCAAATTGTTCTTTTAAATCATCCATTTGATTCAATTTCTTTTGTAAAGAAAGATAATACTCATTTTCTGTTTTTAAGCGTTTTTCTTTTTTTGTATTTCCTGGATGTTCTTCTAAAAAAGCTTGAATCTTTTGTATATTTTTTTCCGTCTTTTTAAATTCATTTTGAATTTTATCTTGATAAGCCGGAATATCCAAATAAGCATAGCAAGTCTTTACATGTTCTTTTCCATACGTTGCATATAAATCTTTATAGTATTCCAAAGAAAACCCATCAAAAGAATGTCTTTTACTGGTATCTTTTTCCATTGTGTCTAAGATTTCTAACTCATCTTCCTTTAATTCACGAACCTTTACACAATATTTTTCTGAACCACGAATATCTTGACGTGTAGAATAAGAAAATGCCTTAAAAATTTCTTCTTTTGTTTTATTCTTTAAATCTAAAACCGATACCCATCGACATTCCTTGGATAAATCATAGCCTGATAATAAAGGCAAGTGAATAAAATTTGCTTCTTTCAAATGTTTTATCACATCAAAGTTATTGAATCCATTCTCTACAAGATTTCCATTCTGATCTCTTTGTTGAAGAAGAATGGCAGGATCCATTTCCATATAAATAACATTCTTACTTTTTAAATAATCACGCACTAGACTTGATACTTCACGAACAGTCCTTTCATCATGGTAATCCATAATAAAGCCACGTGGCACATAACAATATTTAAATATTTTCATTAAAGGAATCATAGCTAGAATACCACCAGCTACAATTTCATCTTCATTTCTAATTTGAATAAATTCTATTTTCCAACCATTGCGAGCTAATTTTTTCGCATGATAATCCGATTGCAAGAATTCAACCCTATTGATTCTTTCAAGATATTCCTTGTATTCTTTCACATCAATCGTCTTTAATTCCATATATTCTCCCTTGCATAATTTTCTCTCTAATCTCTAATCTCTTTAAATAATGCAATTATCTTATTTGTAAGACTGAAAAAAGGCATTGAATAAGAATCTTATTCTTCTTTTTTATCTATTTTATTTTTTTCATGATAGGCATCTAAATAAAATTCACGCCACATATCTAAGACATGTTCACGAGAATAAAAATTACTTAATGCCTTTGAATTTTCTTGTGCTTCACGATAAAGCGCAGGCTCATCATGTAAATTTTTTATTAATTGCGCAAATGTATCATTGTTGTTGCCTTTTAAATAATATTTAAACAAAATATCTTTGTATAAATCTAAATCTCTTAAGACAAGTGGTACTTGCGTATTGACTGCTTCAAGAATTGTCATTGGAAACAATTCATTATAGCTTGGCATAAATAGAACATTGGCCATATTGTACAAATCAACCATTTCATCTCTTGGAACGATGCCTAAAAAATGAACATTTTCTGGTGGATTTTTTTGTAGCTTTTTCAATTCCTCATAACCATCCGTCATTGGACCAAATGAGAAGCCACCAGCCCATACAAATTGATAATCCGGACATTTTTTAGCTACCTCTACAAAATCTAAGACACCTTTACGTGTTTGTACCTGTCCTGCATCAAAAACAATGAAATCATCCTTTGTAAAACCATATTTTTGTCGAATACTATTTTGTTCTTCTTTTGTTTTTAAATAAAATTCATTTTTCGATACAAAATTCGGAATATAATAAATCTTATTCCGATCAATGCCATAAGATACCAAATCCTCAATAAAACAAGGATTTACAACCACTAAACGATCAGCGCTCTTATAAAACTCAATCACATATTTGCTAAAAGCCTTAAAAGCAACCTTAGGTAATTGTAAACTACCTTCTAAGGTATCCGGCAGAAAATGACAATAGGCAATATTTACTGCATGCTTATTCTTAATTTTCACTAAAAAAGTTGGATCCACCGTATGAAAATGTTGAATATCACTCCGATGCTTCCAATCATTAATCCGTACATCAAACAAATCTGAAGCACCTTCCTGAACCAATCGAACTTGTTCTTTATAAGCACTTCCGACTCCTTGACCCTTTACTTTATCTGCACTAGAGTACATTGTTATTGAAATTTTAGGTTCCATATTCGTCAACTCCAACTATCATTATATCAAGTCACTGAAATGATGTACAGAAAAGAAAAAAACCGGCTTCCACCGATTAATTCTTATCATTATAAGCATCAATTTTAGCAAGTAGACTCTTTTTACCATTTTGAAATGATAAGAAAGAAAGAATCGTTAAAAGTCCAAAAATAATTGTTCCAATCAAGCCAACCCATTTAAAAACACCTTTGAGAGAATCCGAAACATGCATTAAAGGATCGGTATAATTATTTTGTCCTAAAATAAATAAAATCACAAAAATAACCAAAAGAATGGAAAAAGTACGAATGACATTCTTTACTTTTTTTAATACGGCATTTTCTTGTTGAATCACTTTTGCCAATTGATCTCTTTCTTTTTTAGACATCTTCATAAAATATCTCCTTTAAAAAAATAAGCAGAGGCAAGAACCTCTGCTTTGATTTTAATACGATTATCCTAAGAATCCAACTACAGATCCAACAAAACCGATAACTACGAATAACAATAACACTTTAACTGGTGTAACGTTTTTCTTAGCCATTAACCACCAAGCAAATAATACAAATGCCATTGTTAATACTTTAGGGAAAGCTCCATCAAGTTTTTCACCTAATGTAACATCAGTTAATTTACCAGTTGCTTGATCATAAGATTGTGTGATTACTAAGTTTGTTGAAATTGATACCCAAGATGCAGCCATAGCACCTACGATAACTTGACCCATAACTAATACAGATTCACGGAAAGCAGTTGCTTTTTCACCAACTAATAATTCAACTGCAGATCCACCTAATTCGTAACCTTTCATGTAAACGAATTTTTGGAACCAAATTGAAGTTGCATTCCATACAACAATATAGAATAAAGGACCAATAGCAGATCCACCTTCTGCGAAACCTAATGCGATACCTAATAAAATTGGAATATAAGTACCAACGATCAAAGAGTCACCAATACCAGCTAATGGACCCATTAAACCAGCACGAATACCATTGATCATTTCATCATCGATACCTTCAGCACCGTTTGCACGAGCTTCTTCCAAACCAGCTGTAATACCAACTACGATTGAACCAATTTGAGGTTCTGTATTAAAGAATGGATAGTAAGCTTCCATTGCTTTTGATTGTTCTTCTTTAGTTGCATACAATTCTTTGATAATAGGTAACATTGACCACATGTAACCAAAAGTTTGCATATGTTCTTGTGAGAAACAAGTTAAGTTTCCATACCACCAACGCCAGAAAGAACTATTTAATGTTTTCTTTGAAACTTTTTTCATATTAAATATCCTCCTCGTCGTCGTAATCGTCGCCTGCTCCACCAGATACGCCAACTGCTTTCATCATAGCTAATTGGTAGTTAATCAATGCGAATACACCACCAACAACTGTAGCTGCGATTAATGTTAATCCCATAGAAGCTGCGATTGTGAAACCAAATGCGAAGAAAATTAAATCGCTTGTTTTAGAAACAACAGATTTTAACAAGATACCAATACCAACTGCTGGAAGTACACTACCTACAGAAAGAATTGCTTTTACATACCATACGTCTGTATTCAAGCTCTTGAAGATTTCTTGAACAGCACTTGAACCATAGTAGCAAAGTAAAGTTACTGGTAAGAATGATAATACAAAGTGTGAAATTAGTGGGAGAATTGCATCAACTTTTCCTAAACAATCTAAGTTACCTTTTTCTAATTGAGCCCAGCCATAATGTTGCCAAATTAAGTTGAACATAGCTGTTCCATAGAATAAAGAAATACCAATAACACCAGTCATTGCTGAAATACTAGATGCTAAACCTTGAGCTTGTGTTCCACTTAAGTCCCAACCTGCTGATTTAGCTCCAACATAAGCCAATGGGATACCAATGTAACTAACTGCACGTAAGTCAGAAGCTACTGTTCCACCTGGTGTAACCAACGCAATCCACATAACTTGCATTGGAATACCAATTAAAATACAACCTTGAACATCACCTAGGATTAAACCTACGAATAATGATGCAACAAGGGGACGGTTCAATGTGTAGTTACCAACTGTAGTACCTAAACAAGCGATCGTACTTGCAGCTGTACAACTCATGATACCGATCAAAATTGCTTGTAACCAACTCATTATTAATCTCTCCTTTTTTAATGAATTTTTGTATATCTAATCAATTACTAGTTCCCACTCTTAGTAACCGAATTTAGATCTAAATTTATCCCAAGTACCAATTGAAGTTTCACGTACTAACGCAAATTCAACAGTGTAACCTGCTTTTGTTAATTCTTCAATAGCATCTGCTTCTTCTTGCGTAATACTTTGGTTGTTTCCTAATTTTGTAGCACCTGGACGGTCATTACATGGACCAATAATTACAGTTTTAACATCATTTGGTACAAATCCATCGTCAACTAATAATTCTTTCATATCAACTGGATTCTTTGTAATTAAGAAATATTTTTTTGCTGAATTTTTAACTGTTTCAGATTTTTCTCTCCAGTGTTCTTTAGTCCAAACAAAGACTTTCTTATCTGTACTTGCTTTAAAAGATTTAGCTAATACAGGTGTTGTTGCTGCCTTATCGTTTACAGCAACGATACCGTCACAAGGGAATTCTTTTGACCATCTTGTAACGATTTGTCCGTGGATGATACGGTCATCTACACGAATAAAACTAATCATGATATGTTCCTCCTATTTTATTTAAACGTAATTCTACGTTCTTACCGATTAAATATCGTCGTCATCATCGCCAGCATCATCTGTTTCAAAACGAGTAAGACCTGTGCGACCTTCATTTAATAAAGTTTCTGCCAAAGCATCTTTGTCATCAAAATTGTCTTTCATCAATACAGCAGTAATTGCCAAAGGCATATTCATACCAGCAATAACTAATGTTTGAGCTAACATTCCTTTTTCTGAAAGAACATTTAATGCATTTGTAAACGGTGAACCACTTAAGATATCAGCCAATAAAATAATTTCATCATCAGCTTGAATATCCTTAACCAATTCCTTAAAGTTTTCTGCAAATTCATCTGCGCTCATACCGTCTTTTAAACTTGTTGACAAGACATCATCACGATCACCTGTCATCATTTTAACGGCTGAATGAAGTCCTGGAGCAAATTCACCATGACTTACCAAAATCACATATTTCATTCTTTTTTCCTCCGTTTTTCTGTTATATCCATTATAGTTAAAAATGCGAGCGGTTTCAATGCTTATTCTATTATTTTTCACATATTTCTCACACATTTTAAGGATATCCATCACACAGAATACACATTTATTGTAAAAGTGTAAGAAACCCTTTTCAATAAGCATTTGTCATTACATTTTATGACAAATGTCATTTTTTACCTAAAGTGATTTCAACTTCATCCGATAAGCTTAACAACGCTTCTTCGACATCATCACTGGTTGTTAATAAGCGTTGTATTTCGCTATCAATAATTGAAAAAGCACGATCATAGCCATTGAATTTTTTTACAACAATCGCATTTTCCATCGCTTCATCAAAAAAATCCAAATTGTAGTTATTTCCTCGCGGTGCATCCTCTTGAATATATCTTTTAACTGTTTTAGATGTCGAAACCTTTTTCAATACCGATACCCCTTGCGAATACTTAAATAGATTACTTTGTGTCTTTTCATTAAAAGAGACCAACTTTAAAAAATCCCAGGCTAAACTTTTATGCATGGATTGTTTATTGATACCAAACATCAAGGTATCCATTTGGGAAATATTGTTTCCTGAAGGTCCAGATGGCATTGGAATACAATCCCATTCAAACGTTGAATATTTCTTAACGCTCCATGGATAAGGTTTATAGGTTCGATATTCACTAAAAAGCATAGGACAAAAAGCAACCGATCCTTTATCAAAAATGTTCGTATTTACACTTTGTCCGCTTGTTAAGCCATTTAATTTTCGAACAAATTCAATCGCATCCACATTTTCCTGCTCATTTAGATAACATTCACTTCCTGAATCATTAAAAAGTCGCCCCCCATTACTCGCAAAGGCATGTTGCCAGGTATATCCACATTCACCAAATTGATCCACCACGCCATCGCCATCCGTATCCTTGGTCAATTCTTGACAAATGGCATAAAAATCATCCCAAGTCCAATCTTTGCTTGGAAGCGCAATTCCATTTTCTTCCAATAAAGTACGATTCACAAACATAAAAGTAGGAACACTTTCATAAGGCAGTGCATATTGAACCCCATTGATATTTCCCGTTTCATACGAAGAAGAATAATAGGCCGATGAATCAAAAGTCGAATCGTCTTCAATATAAGAATTTAGAGAATCTAAAATCCCAACATCTGAAAAGACAGAAAGATCATCACTTAAAACCATAAAAACATCTGGAAGATCTCCAGATACTGCTTTATTTGATATCCATTTCGAATAATCTGATTTTACGATTCCAGCTGTATATTCAATCTTTACATTTTCATGTGTTTTTTCAAATTCTTGAATAATATGATCAATCATTTTCGCATTATCTGGGCTTGGCACATCCCAATTACTTCCTGTAAATACCCCAATCTCTAAAACAATTGGTTTTTGAACATAATAAATTCCAATCGCCAAACAAAAAATAATGAAAACATTGATAAAAACAATTCGTAACTTATTCATGACTTCCTCTTGATAAGTACCAAATCGCAAGCTGTGTTCGATCGCGTAACGATAGTTTATCTAAAATAACACTTAAATAATTTCGAATTGTTCCTTCACTAAAATGCAAACTTGCAGCAATTTCTTTATTGGAATAGCCCAAGCCAATCTGTTCAATGATTTTCCATTCCGTATTACTTAATTCATATTCCTCTTGATGCACCTTTTCGATACCACTTTTTTGTGAATTGGCCATTTCAGAGAAAAAGCGTGCAACTTTACCAGCTACATTTGGATTAAAACAAGCACCACCCTCTAATACATTATGAATTGCACTACTGAGTTCTTCTAAAGAGCACCCTTTTAATAGATAGCCACTCGCTCCATATTTTAATGCATCATAAATATATTCATCATCATCAAAAGTCGTTAAGATGATTACTTTGATTTCCGGATATTTCTGTTTAATGATTCGTGTACATTCAACTCCACTCATTTCTGGCATTCTCACATCCATTAAAATGACACTCGCTTCTTCTTTTTCCAAAAACTCTAAGAGTTCCTTTGCACTTTCAACGACCGCAACGACTTCAAAGTCTTGATCGGTATCCAAAATAATCTTTAAGCTTTCACGAATCAGTTGTTGATCATCTACAATCGCAATTTTAACCATTTATATCACTCCTTCGAATTGGAATTTCAGCAATTAACTCAAAACCATTTCGTCCATAATAACGTAATTTCCCTTGTAATAATTCAATCCTTTCACTTAAATGATGAATCCCAAAGCCTGGTTGAATATCCTTACAACCCTTCCCATTATCTTCAATCACAATAATCAAATCATTATTCGTTTGAGCAATTGAAACATAAATTTTATCGGCATGCCCATGGCGAATCGCATTGGTCATACCTTCTTGTACAATACGATAGACAAAATCCTCTTCATCTGCATTTAAATCCAACAAAGGTAAATGACAAAGATAAAGAATAGTGGCTCCAGTCACCTTTTGAAAATCAACAATTAACAGTTCCAAAGCTTCTTTTAGTGAATAACGTTCTAAGGCATCCGGTTTTAATTTATCAACCGATCTACGAACATCTTGCAAACCTTTCCGAGCATTTTCCGCCAATACATCCAATTGTTTTTTCGTTGCTTCAGGATTTACTTCAACCATGACCTTACTTGCTTCTAAGCCCATACTGATCCCGGTCAAAGTATGACCCAAAGTATCATGAATTTCCCGTGCCAAGCGGTTTCTTTCTTTGGTTTCACCCATTTTTTCACGAATATTCGCATAGCCTTTTAATTGTTGATTCAAACGATTTAATTCATTATTTAAAATCGCAAAGTGCTGCGTCTCATCCATTTGTTGCTGAATAAAAAGAAACATATAGGCAACAAAGACCATTAAATTCAAATTGGATAAACCTGTTTGTAAACCCGAAAGAATCGATCGAGTCTGTGAATTATAAACCGATAAATATTCAGAAAAAGAAACCATCGGAATTAAATTGGATAATAAGCCATAGTTTGAAAACAAATACAAAATCGCAATAAAGAATAAACAAAAATTTCTTTGAAATGGTTTATGCACATACAATAAAATATCAGCCATAACAATAAACAGAAGACTATTTGTACAAAAAGCCGTATTCTTCATAATCACAAAGACAAAAAACAACTCGATAAAAACGCCTAAAATCTTATGATAATTTAAAAAATGCCAATATTTACGTAATCCTACAAACATAAAAAAGGCTAAAAACGCAAGCAGTGATAAATAAAAATTTTGTAAAGGATGAGAGGATACATGATAAATGCTTCGCAAAAAATTATCCGATTGATTCATCGAAACAATGGTTACATTGGTATAGTACATAATAATACCCACCATCCAGAATAAACAAAAATTCAAAGCCCACATTAGTGTATAAGCAATCCATACCCGATATTTTTTAATTGCTTCAATCATTGCCATTCCTCCAAAGAATAATCGGATACATTTTCTTTTGTGATCTTTTGGACCGGAAGTACTTCAATCTTTTTAATTTTCTTATTTTTAAACAATTTATAGATTGCATGTCCAGCTTTTTTCCCCATCACCTTTGGGGATTGCGTAATCGTTGCTTGCATTCGACCTTCTTGAATGAGTTGTTTTGTTTCTGGTGTTCCATCAATCCCATAAACATACTTCCCATCTAGAATATTCATCTCTTCTAAAGCAGCCATAGCACCTAGCGCACTCGGATCATTCAAACACATCACAACATCAAAATCGATCCCTTTTTGCAAGAAAGCTTCCATTTTAGGCATTGCTTTTTCTAATTGACCTTTACATTCCATCCGTTGAACAATTTGATAAGAAGGCTGATCCTTAATCGTATCCAAAAAACCTTGAATACGTAATTTTGCTGAATTTGCATCACTATGCTCTACAAGCACAATTCGAGCACTGGATAGATGTAACATCATATCTTGCGCACATTGCACCCCCGCATTGTAATTATCACTAGATACATTATAAGAAATATATTTGGTATTGGAAACTTCGGTATCCACAACAATCACAGGAATATTTTTTGTTTTCGCTTTTTTCAATACGTTTTCTAATCCCTTGTAGTTTACAGGTGTAATCACTAAAGCATCCACTTTTTGATCATCAATTAAATATTCAATTTCCTTTTTTTGCTTCGATAAAGATAATGCTGGATCCAAAGTAATTAAGGTATCCCCATTTTTATTTACAATCTTTTTTAATTCTCCATTTAGAATTTGATAAAAAGGATTGTTGTAAGTCATATAAACTGCACCAATTTTCTTTGGTTCTTTAATCATATAAATCATATTTGTTTTCGTAATTAATTCCATTCCATAATTACTTCCAATCGCAAATCCTAAACAAATAAGAATTAAAACCAACGTATACGCAAAAGATTTAGGCTTTTCCATAGATCCCTCTCATTCAAAAAAAGACCATCAAAAGATAGTCTTAAAAAATTAATTTAAACGCAAGAACCGCAATCAGTCCAATAATTAAAGGAACCAAAAGACTCATTGCATATCCACGCACAACATTTTTTTCCATTGATTGCCATTTTTGTTCATCAAACCAATAACGATCATCTTCTGTTTTATGAACAACCTCTTGATCAATAAAGTTTGCCAAAGTAAAAGAAATCGTTGGTGTCGATAAAGCAAGATCTTTGAACGCACTGATTTCAATTGCCTTTTTAGGCGAATTGGCCTTATGCTTACGAAAAACATTTAAAACCAATTTAGCTGCTGTTGCTTCACCACTTGGTTTTTTATTTTTTTTCAAACTTGATAAATCTGCCATATTCTTTTACTTTCTAGCTTTCTTTGCCGCTTTTTTATTTGCTTTCCATGTTTTTTCTCGATTTTGTATCTCAACTGCCATTCCATGCGGAAGAACCAATTCTTCACTTCCAATACGAACACGTGATTGACGTGAAATACTTCCTTGTTTTTCTTCATAAGCAGTAATCATACGAAAACGATAAAATTGATCAACATAAAACAGGCCATCTTCACTAAAGATAATCTTTCGACGAGCACATGATTCAAAAAATTGACCAAAGAAAACAATCGCAAGTCCTGCATAGGCTAATCGATAATAAAAGAGTTGATCCTTTGGTGTTTTTAAAGCACTCCCTGTTATAAAAGCTAACACAAGACATAAAACCGTTAATACGAGCATTACATAGACCATATACATATGAAAGCTATATACTTCACAATTTTTATGATTGTCTTTAAAAGCTTGTGCTTCTTTTTTATATTTTAAATAAACTTGAATGCTTCGATAGCTACTATATGCAACATATCCAATCAATAGAACCGCAATAATCCATTGTAAAGCCGTACTTGTAAACATACTAAAATCCATATTCTCACCCCAATAAAAAGATTATAAGATAAAGAAAGCCCTTTAATCAAGCTATTAAGCTTTTAATTTTATCTCAACAAAAGAAAACCCCTCTACAATGTAAAGGGGTCTTCCGAAAGTTTTAAGAAAGGGAATTTGATTATGAAGTGAGCTTTCCTTTAGCTCATTGATATCTTATAAAAAAATTCTCGTTTTTTTATGTCTTGATTGTGTGAAAATTTGTGAATTTTTCACTTCTTCAATTTCTTTTTTGCTTTCCAAAGTTTTACTTCACTATCAATCTTTTCATCCATTTTTTTATTAATTTGGATCGCATAGGAATCCTTCATTACCAAACGTAAGGAATGAGAACCAATGCCTCCTAGTGGTTCTTTACGATCAATGTCTTTAAATTTAAAGAATCGGTCCCCAAAAAAGAACCCATCTTCACTAAACCACATGCGTTTTCCAGCCAATGATGAAAAAATCATTGTGATAAAAATCAAACCAATCACAACATATAGAATACGATAACGAAGAACTTCTTCAGCACCAGCTTTTGTCATATGATCCATAAAACCAGCCATCACAAAACTTAAAATCCCCATTGCTCCCGATGAAAGAGTCCAAGTTTTACTGCTATCAAATAATTTGGCATTTGGATGATCCTTTTGAAATGCACTTAATGCTTGTTTATGTTTTCTAAAAATCACAAAGGCTTTATAAATAGAATACACCATATAAACAAACAAAACGGCAATAATAATCGTATTTGTCATATTCAACCTCCTAGAATGTGACCATTATAACATGATTATGTTAGAATAGAATCATGAAAAATGAACAAGAACTTTTATATCAATTAAATCACTCCACCCTTTTTATGGAACATAATAATTTAGAACTAATCGAAGCAAAACCAGGTTATGCCAAAATCAAATTATCCGTTGATGATAAGCTTTTAAATCCTTATGGATTTGTCCATGGTGGTGTCTTGTTTTCTATGGCAGATACAGTTGCGGGTGCTGCTTGCATTGCATCAGATAAAAAATGCGTCACTTTAAATAGTTCCATTAGCTATATCAAGCCAGGAAAAGGTAACACTTTAATTGGCATCGCAAAAGAAATATCCAGTGGTCATACCATTTGTGTATATGATGTTTCACTATTTAATGAAGAAAACACCTTAATCAGTCGATCAACATTTACAATGTATTGTCTTAAAAAAGAAAAAGAATAGAAATCTTATCCAAGATTATTCGCTACATATTGGCTTCTTCGATAGTAAACTTTTCATCCTATTCACTCGTAAGTCATTGAAAGATTGCATCTTTAAGACATAGTTTCATATTTTAGATTGATTTTCACATTCAATCTTCCCATTTCGTTTGAAAATCCTTTCTGTAAAGGGATGTTCTTCAATCCTTTGATAATCATGACCAGCTTCACTTGACCAAGCACAAATGACTTTTAAAGGCGTTTCTCCGGTATTGACTAAACGATGTGCTTGATTTCCTTTAATCAAATGCAAAGACCCTTCTTGTATTTTTTCCGCATAACACGATCCATCTTCATTCATTAAAAGCAATAAACCTTCGCCACCGGCTCCATAATAAAATTCATTACACTTTAAATCAGAATGAAAATGTCCTCTTGTCATATTGCATTCTTCGCAAACAAGAACAGGATATAAAATACTTAACCCCCAACAAAGACTGCCTTTATAAGAAACTTCTTCTTGTAGCGTATATACTTCATACATGATGGTATCAAAAGGTAAGTTTATATCAATCTTTTGATAAATGGTTTGGATTTCTTTGTAGGTCTTCTTACTGTAATGGACATTTTTCCCTTCGAGTATTCCATGATAATCATGGAAATAAGGCGTACTTTTAATTTGCATATTATTCCTTTCCAAAGCTTACTGAATACATATATTTTTCTGGACGATAGTACGTTACAACATATTCAATTATTCTTTTATTTTGATCCAATGAAACTCTTGTTCTTTTTAATAATGGCGATTTTTCTTTCACTTTTAAAAATTCACTGATTTTTTTGGATGCATAAGCAATTGAGATGGTATCCGTTACCCTTGTAATATAGATGCTCTTTTCTTTTCTTAAATACTCATATAGGGAACCCCCCCCCGAAAAAAAATCAACATCTAGATTTAAATCTAAAGCCATTGGTAAATAATCAATCATGACAGTTAAAGGCTCTTTTTCAACTGAATAGACACGATAGAGTTGAATTACTTCACTTCCTTTTTTTATTTGTAGATGTTGGCTTACTTCTTTATTACTGAGCATTTTCGATATATTGACAAAATCCAAAGAACAAGATAATCCTCTTTCTTCCATTTCATGATGAAAACTTGAAATAAAATTCATATTTTCAACAATTTTACTTGCGAGAACGCGGGTTCCTTTGGCTCTTTCTTTTTGTACATAGCCATCATTTTCTAATTGTGCAATCGCTTGACGAATTGTAATTCGACTCACTTGAAACATCTCTTGAAGTTCTTTTTCGGTTGGAATAAAAGAATTCACAGGATAGGTTCCATCTTCTATTTTTTGAATTAAGATTTGTTTCACTTGTCCATATAAAGGTGTACTTCCTGGATTCGAATCTAAATGATATTTTTGCATAAACACCTACTTTCTAACAAAAGCACAAATCACTTTTACTTCTTTATGATATACGGAACGTAAGCCATATTCTTTGACAAAGGCTGGAACAATAAAGGTTTCAACATAGTGGATTCGAATGGGTTCAAATTCTTTATGAAAAGAAAAAACTTCAATTTCTTCGCCTTCAACTAAATTCAACATATGCACACTATCCTTCATTGAAATATGAATTTCATCATTAAAGGTATATCGAATTGTTTCAATAAATTCTAGTTCATGTAGACCAGTGCGCTCTATTTTAACTTCTTCATTTTCTTTAATTACTTCATTGCGATGAATTAAATTTTCTAAAACCCATTTTGTTTTACGATTCATTTGAATATTTTCTTTTCCACGATTTACGTGAATTGGACGTGGTTTACCATCAAGACCAACTCGTTGCCAATCATATAATTTAAAGGTAAAAATATATGGGGTAGCACTAATTTCTAAAACCATCGTTCCAGCCCCAGAACAATGAATGGTACCTGCAGGAATTAGGGCATGATCATGTTTTTGAACTGGAATAGAATTAACATATTTTTCATCTTCAAAACGCTTACCTGTTTTTTGACTTTCAGATAAAGCTTGAATGAGATCTTCCAATTCTACATTTTCTTTCAAGCCAAGATAAACATGGGCACCTTCTTTGGCATCTAAAATATAGTAGCTTTCATCTTGGGTATAAGGCATCGAAAAATGTTCTTGTATATATTCTTTTAATGGATGAACTTGTAAACTTAAATTTTGTCCATTCATGGTATCTAAGAAATCAAAACGAATTGGAAATTCACATCCAAATTGCTTATAAACTTCTTGTCCTAACAATTGAATTGGATAGGCATAAACTAAATTAATCGCAGGAATATTCACTTGAATTTGATCATATTGAAAACAAAGACTATTTTCTTCGGGTACGCCATCAAAACACCAAGCATAATTATGCGATGAATGGGGTAAATCACAAACTTCTTCCATCCATTGACCTCCCCATATCCCTTCATCAAAATAAGGAACCAATCGAAAAGGAGAAGAAGAAAAAAGCTTTAATCCTTTTTGATAATCTGTAATTGAAATCATTTTAGGCTTCTTTTTCTCATTTGTTTCTACATAGTAATCGCAATTTTTCAATACTTTGAATTTATAACGATCAAAAATTCGCCATTCTACAAAATAAGCTCGTTTGTATTTACGTAAAATATCTTCTTTGAAATTACCAACACCCCAATTATCCAATTCCTGACTTCGATATCTTTTTTGTATTTCCCAACGGGTTAAATCAAAATAAAGATGAAGATCCCCTGCATGAATCAAGGATGCACCTACACCATAAATAATCGTTAAACCATTTCCAATGGATTTCTTTAATTCTTCTAATTTATCTTGATCAAAACAATCTTCTAAATTGGCTTGGCTTAATTTTCCAAAGACACGATCCTCACCAATATTCTCTTTAAATAAGTGAAAAATTTCATCTTCGGATTTTTTTGCCTCTTCACTAAACAAAATATGTTGTGGGTGCAATGGTCTAATCAAGTATTCAAGTACTTCATCATTTCTTGTGCCATGATAAAAATCAAAACAAAGAATAATCTTTTCTTGTTTTATTTTCTTTATTTCTTCTTGTACTTGTTTTACAAGATCTTCATATCCTTCATAAGCTTTTCCTTCTACTTTTTTATAAGGATGCTTTTCATAATTCGATTTTCTTCCTTCAAAAAACATAACGACCTCCTTTCTTTAAGGATATCGTTATAACCAAAGCAAGTAAATTAAAAATAGAGTTTTTTAATCAACTCTACTTTCAATCTTATGTTCATTTTTTAAATAAGCTTTTAAAGCTTTTAATTGTTTGACCGCTTCAAAACGCCCTAAATAATAAACTCTTTTTAATTCATTGGGATCATGACAAACCGGACCAATTTCTAAAGAAGACTTTGGACGAATCACAAAGATATTTCCTTTTGCTTCTTCCTCTTTAATTTTATTGAGCGTTTCATTATATCTTTGATAACGATTTTCAATTTGTTGATAAACTTCTGGATACGCATTGAGAACCTTTTTTACAACAGGTTTATGTTTTTGTGGCTTTTTTTGATAATCACTGGCTTGCGTTAAAATCAAAACCTCTTTTTCATAACCAAAAGAAGCCATTTTTTCAAAAGGAATAGAATCCGAAACGCCGCCATCAAATAAGGTAAAGCCATCCACATGAACTGCTTTCGCAAAACCGGGTATGGAAGCAGAGCCTTGAATCCATTTTAAATCTCGTTCTAGTCCATCAATGCATTTATGATATAAAGGTTGTCCTGTTTTTGCATCAGTTGCAACCGCATAAAATTCCATTGGATTTTCATGAAAAGTCTTTGCATCAAAAACATCCAATTCTTGGGGTACCTTTCGATACGCAAAATCTTCATTATATAAATTTCCTGTTAAAAATAAGGATCGGAAGCTACAATAATGCCAATCTTTACAATACTTTAAACTGTATCGTAAGACTCTTCCTCTTTGTTTTGATTTTAGATTGCATCCAAATGTTGCTCCTGCACTAACGCCAATTGCACCATCAAAGCTTAGGTTATTTTCCATAAAAACATCCAATACCCCAGCTGTAAAAAGACCTCTCATGGCACCGCCTTCTAAAACCAAACCCGTCTTCATTCCGATTCCTCCTTTTTAAATGCTTGTGAATATCCATGGTCGTCTTTAAAGCCACGATACATATCCATATCCGCAATTTTTTCAATCGTATAAGGCGTCATTTGATAAACATAGTTCAACCAATTTCGATATAATAAATTGGCATGAGAACGCCACGTTAAAATTGGTTTTTGATTTGGATCATCGTTTGGAAAATAATTTTCTGGAATGTGAATTGCTTTATGGGCATTCACATCACGAAAATATTCTTGCGATAAGGTTTCAACCCCATATTCAAAATGACCCGTAACAAAAATTTGACGATATCCTTTCGTTACAATAATATTGGAACCTGTTTTTTCACTTCGTGATAAAACCACCAATCGCTTTTCTTTTGCCAAAGCCGACTCATCAATTTTCGTATGACGTGAATGGGGTGTATTGTGAATTTCATCAAAACCATTGGTTAAAAAGTCATATTCATCACAAAGCTCTTGGGGAAAAATCCCAAATAACTTTTCATCCAATTGATATTTTTGAATTCCATAATGATAATAAAGCCCTGCTTGTGCTCCCCAACAAATGTGCATTGTTGATAGAACATGCGTTTTTGACCAATCAAAAATCATACAAAGCTCGTCCCAGTAATCCACTTCTTCAAATTCCATTTCTTCTAATGGAGCTCCTGTTATGATCATACAATCATAATAATTTTCTTTTAAATCATTGAAATTGGTATAAAACTTTACTAAATGATCATGACTTGTATTTTTTGATTCATGATTTTCTACTTTCATTAAATCAATATCTAATTGTAAAGGGGACTTCGACAAAAGACGAAGGATTTGCGTTTCTGTTTCTATTTTTTTCGGCATCAAATTTAAAATGACCGCACGCAAAGGTCGAATTCTTTGACGACGTGCACTTTGATCTTCAATCGCAAAAATCTTTTCACTTTCGAGAATTTCTTTTGCGGGCAATCCATTCGGTATATTAATAGGCATAATATTCTCCTCTATTGAGACATTATAGCACTAGTTTATTAAAAAAAAGAAACGAATCAGCGTTTAAAATTTAAGATTAATTGTGTAATTGGCAGAAGGTATAAAAAGAAAGCTAAAAGAATCGATTGACTCGATGCACCAACGGAAGCCAAAGGAACAGCACTCGCAATGGACCATGGAATTAAAGGCGCAATCATAACAGCCGAATCTTCAATATAAATGGCCAACTTCCCTTTTTCTTTTTCAATATTCTGACTCAATTGTTTGGTCAACATTATTGTTAAGGTTTGATTGCAAGAAATCATTGCCGTTATTAGTGAAACGATAAAAATTGTTGTAAATTCATTGGTTTTCTTTGCGAATTTTTGAAGATAAAGCTGTATTGAATCGAATAATCCAACTTTTTTAAAAATACCAGAATAAGCAGATGATATACAAACAATAGCTGCAACTTTAAACATGGAAAAAATGCCACCTCCATCAAGCATTTTTGAAATATCTAGATGAGTGGATGTATAACCATAAAATAACATCCACAGAATCGATTGAATTGATCTTTGTTGAATCCATAAGCAGATTCCAAAAGCACTTATAATACTAAAAGACATCGCTATTTTCACATTTACCTTACATAATGCCAAAAACAATAAAATAAGAGCAGGCAAAATACAATAAAAAGATAAATTAAACTCTAATGAAAAAATAACTTTCAGATTAGGAATCGTTCCATCCGCATGATTTATAAAGCCAATGATTGCATACAAAATCATAGTGAATAAAAATGGAAAAAAAGCTGTCTTCAACATTTTTTGAACATTTAAAAAAAGATCCGTATCCGTAATCTTGCTTACTAACAAGGCACTTGTACTAATTGGAGAACAACGATCCCCAAAATAAGCGCCGGATAAGACAGCTCCACCAATAAAGATTGGAGAAATCCCTAAAGAATATCCCATCGTACTACAAATAACTCCCATCGTAGCTGCAGTTCCAAAAGCGGTTCCTGTAAGAAATGAAATAAAACTATTCATTAAGAAAGTCATCATCAAAAACAATGAAGGTTGAATCAGATTAGAAGCCAAACAGACAAGAACAGGAATTGTTCCAGAAGCTCGCCAAATTGCCGTTAACATGCCAATTAAAAAAAAGGTAATCAGAACATCTTTAACTGTTTTAATACCAGAAATCGAAAATCTAATTAATTCCTGAAGTGAGAAACCTTTGTACATTCCATAAATAAAAAAAAGAATCAAACCAATACCTAATGAAATAAGAATTGAGAAATCAAATAAAAGACTCATTAATAATGAAAAACAAAATAAAAGTAACGTAATATATTCCATAGTTAGAATTATAAGATTTATTATAAACATATTCAAACTGTTGCATTTTGTACTTATAACAGGTTATAACTGTAAATAGGAGAATTTTATGACTTTAATTCAAATGGAATATTTCATATGTACCGCTAGAGAACAAAACTTCACAAAAGCTGCAGCGAAATTGTATATTACTCAACAATCACTAAGCGCAAGCATAGCCTCATTAGAAAAAGAATTGGGATGCAAGCTCTTTATTCGAACTGTTCCTTTAGAATTAACCTATGCTGGAAAAGAATTCTTAAAATATGCCAATCAGATTCTAGGGGAAATAAGTACTTTAAAACATCATTTCAACGATATTAATTTAGACCAAAAAGGAATTTTAAGAATTGGCATTGCATCTACCAGAGCACGTTCCATTTTACCTGAAATCTTGGAAAGCTTTTCTATGAATTATCCAGGTATCCAAGTTATCATTCATGAAAATACCAACGATGAACTTCAAACGAATATTCTAAATAGAGAAATTGATCTTGCGATTGCCAATTTTCAAACAAAGAAAAAAAATCTAATTTTGAAAGACTTTTACCAAGAAGAAGTTGTTCTATTTGCATCCGATTCATTATTGAATCATTGTTTTGGAAAAGAAAAAGAAAATATTATTCAACAATTTCAGCAAGGTCATTTTCAAGCTTTAAATCATTGTCCCTTTGTTTTGGGAAATCCCAAAGATATTGCAGGAAAAATAGCTACAAAGCTATTTGAACAAGCAGAAATATCACCTTCGATTCTTTTGAAAGCCGATAACGCAGAGCTCTTATTGGCTTTAAGTTTAAAAGGCTTAGGTTTTTGTTTCTGTCCCATTCTTTTAGCAAAAACAAGCTTGTCTAAAAAAGACTTTGATTCGCTTTATCAATTTCATTTAGGAAAGATAGGAAAATATCAAATACGTTTTGCGTATCGAAAGGAAGAACACATTTGGAATGTTTTGAATTCTTTTATGGAAATTGCTATGAATTCAAAATTCATTTAAAAAAAGAAGTCTTGCGTAAGCTTGACTTCTTTTATCTTCTTATTTAAAGGCTTTTTTAAATTTTTCAAACGGAGATTCTGCTTGTCCACTGCGAATCTTTTCATAAAGTTCACGTTCTTTCTTAGAAACACGTTTTGGAATTTCTACTTGAACTTCTACATATTGATCGCCTTGGTTGCCTCGACGATTCTTAACACCTTTTCCTTTTAAACGGAATTTCGTGTTCGGTTGTGTTCCTTCTGGAATACGTAATTCAACATCGCCATAAACGGTTGGAACTTGAATCTTCGTACCGATGGTTACATCAATTGCACTGACCGGAACTTTAATATAGATATCGTCTCCTTGACGTTGGAAGGTTGAATGTGGCTTTACATGGATTTCAATATATAAGTCGCCATTTGGACCACCATTTTGCCCTCTTTCTCCTTTTCCAGGAATACGAATTTGTTGACCCGATTGAATACCTTGTGGAATTTTAATATCTAATTTAACACGTTTATGTTCGTAACCTTTTCCATGACATTCATGACAAGCACGTGTTACTTTCTTACCTGTTCCATGACATTCTGGACAAACAACTTGTTGTTGCGCAATTCCAAACATCGTTCTTTGTTGCTGAACAACATAACCTTTTCCATGACAATGAGGACAAGTTTGCACATCTTGTGCACTTTCTGCTCCAGATCCATGACAATGTTTACATGGTTCATCGACTTCTAAAGATATCGTTTCGGTTTTTCCAAAGACCGCATCCATAAAGTCAATGCGCATTTGCATAATTCGATCATTTCCTTGACGTGGTTGATTGGCTTGTCGACGACTTTGTCCACCAAATCCTCCACCAAAGAAGGATCCAAAAATATCTCCTAGATCACTAAAGTCGGTAAATCCTCCTGAGAAAGGATCACCTCCACCAAAGTTTCCATCTACACCTGCATGTCCATATTGGTCATATCGACTTTTCTTATCTGCATCACTTAAAACTTCATAAGCTTCATTGATTTCTTTAAATTTATCTTCCGCTCCTGGCTCTTTATTTCGATCCGGATGATATTTCATAGCCAATTTTCGATAGGCTTTTTTGATTTCATCCGGAGTTGCACTCTTTGATACGCCTAGCACTTCGTAATAATCTCTTTTTTCTGCCATGCCTTATCACCCTCCTATATAAGCGATTAAGTTCCACTTTGCGTGGAACTTAGATCTTTTAGTTCTTTTCCGTATATTCTCCATCAACAACATCATCGTTTGCACTTGATGAAGCTGTATCTTGTGCACCTTGTTGTGCATTTTGATACATTGATGCACCTGCAGCTTGCGCTGCTTTTTCTAATGCTTCTAATTTTGTACGTACATCATCCATGTTGTTTTCATCCAAAGATTTTTGTAAATCATCGCGAAGTTTTTTCGTTTCTTCTGCTTGATTTGCGTCCATTTTATCTTTGTTGTCTTCTAACATACTATCGATTTGTGAAATAAATCCTTCAGCACGGTTACGTAAATCAATTTCTTCTTTACGTTTGTCATCTTCGGCTTTGTGATCTTCGGCTTCACGAACCATACGATCGATTTCTTCATCACTTAAACCATTTGAGTTTTGGATTGTGATATTTTGTTCTTTTCCAGTACCTTTATCTTTTGCACTAACATTAACAATACCATTGGCATCGATATCAAAAGTAACTTCGATTTGAGGCACACCACGACGAGCTGGTGCAATTCCATTTAATTGGAAGTTTCCTAATTCTTTGTTGTCATTTGCCATTGGACGTTCACCTTGTAAAACACGGATATCTACAGCTGGTTGGTTATCTGCAGCGGTTGAGAAAATTTGTGATTTACTTGTTGGTACAGTTGTATTACGTGGAATTAATACTGTCATAACTCCACCCATTGTTTCAATACCTAATGACAATGGAGTAACATCCAACAACAATACATCTCCACCAACATCTTCACCAGCTAAGACACCACCTTGGATAGAAGCACCCATAGCTACAGCTTCATCTGGGTTTACACTGTGGTTTGGTTGTTTTCCTAATTCACGTTCAACAGCTTCTTGTACAGCTGGAATACGAGTCGATCCACCAACTAAGATAACTTGATCAATTTCTCTAGCGGATAAGTTTGCATCCTTTAAGGCATTTTGAATTGGTGTTAACGTACGATCAACTAAACCTTTTGTCATTTCATCAAATTTTGCACGTGTTAAAGTCATATCCAAGTGTAATGGACCAGCTGCTCCAGCTGAAATAAATGGTAAGCTGATTTGTGTTTGCATAACACCACTTAAATCTTTTTTCGCTTTTTCAGCTGCTTCTTTTAAACGTTGCATAGCCATTTTGTCTGCTTTTAAGTCAACGCCATTGTCTTTTTTGAATGTATCAGCCATCCAATCAACCAATACATTATCGAAGTCATCTCCACCTAAGTGTGTATCTCCATTTGTTGATAATACTTCGAATGTACCATCAGCTAAGTCTAAGATTGAAACATCAAATGTTCCTCCACCTAAGTCATAAATCAATACTTTTTGTTCTTTATCAGTTTTATCAATACCATAAGCCAATGCAGCAGCTGTTGGTTCATTGATGATACGTTTTACATCTAAACCAGCAATTTTACCTGCATCTTTTGTTGCTTGACGTTGTGCATCATTGAAGTAAGCAGGAACAGTAATGACCGCTTCACTTACAGTTTCACCTAAGTAATCTTCTGCATATCCTTTCAAATATTGAAGAATCATTGCCGAAATTTCTTGTGGTGTATATTTCTTTCCTTCAATATCAACCTTTTCGCTTGTTCCCATTAAACGTTTAATTGAAGAAATTGTATTCTTGTTTGTTACTGCTTGACGTTTTGCAGCATCACCAATAATACGTTCTCCATCTTTAAATGCAACAACACTTGGTGTTGTACGGTTTCCTTCTGGATTTGGAATAACCTTTGCTTCTTTACCTTCAATAACAGCTACACAGCTATTTGTAGTACCTAAATCAATACCAATAATTTTTCCCATGTTCTTATCCTCCTTATTCACTTACCTTAACCAATGCTGGTCGTAAGATTCGATCTTTTAACATATACCCTTTTTGCATCACTTCAAGTACAATTCCTGCTTCAACGCCTTCTTGTTTTTCTTGCATCAAAGCTTGCATTGTATTGTGATCAAATGGTTTTCCTTCGGCTTCAATTGGCTTTACGCCTTCATTTTCTAATACACGTTGCAATTGTTGATAAATCATCTCAAATCCTTTGACATAATTCTTCAACTCTTCATTCTCACTTTCGACTTTCAAAGCCATTGCCATGTTATCTAAAATAGGTAAAAGCTCTAAACCCGATTGTTGAAAACGATATTTTTTTGCGGTATCCGCTTCTTTTTGCAAACGTTTTTTCATGTTATCTGCATCTGCATAGGCTCTCGCGTAATCATTTTTTAACTTTGCATTTTCGGCTTTTAATTCCGCAATCACTTCTTCTGCTGAAGGTTCTTTAATTTCTTTTATTTTATCCTTCAATTTTTCTTTGACTGATTTCTTTTCAGTCTCTTGTTCAGCTTGCGCTTCTTCTACTTCTTCTGTATTTTCTTCTTGAATTTCTTCAATTTCTTTATTTTCTTCACTCATCCTCATTACCTCCTTCCATGAACACATCTTCAATGACATCACTCATATAATCCATTAAAGCAACTACTTTAGAATATTGCATTCGATTCGGTCCTACAACCATAAGTTGCCCTTCTTCGTCATTTTTACAATGAAATTTTGTTGTAATCACTGAAACATCACCTATTTGAAGAACTTCATTTCGTTCACCAACATGAATGGCAACATTTCCAGCCTGATCGGTCCATTTATGGAAGATTTCACCATTTTCCAAAGCTGTCATCAACTCTTTTAATTTGTTTAAATCACTAAACTCTGGTTGGTAAAGCATATTACTACGACCATGTACTGCAACCTTTTCACTCGCAAACTTCATAAAAGCGGTCACAAAGGCTTCAAATAAAACTTCACTCCGACTGACTCGAGCAGCCATCAAAGGCTTGATTTCTTCCATCTTATCAACAACATCAGAAATCATTGTTCCTTTCAATTGTTTATTAAAGATATCGCAACAAACTTCTAGATCTTTTTCAGATACTTCCTGCCGGAAAGAAAAGATTTTATTTTCAACATGTCCGGAATCGGTCACAATGATCGCAACTGCACTTTGTTTATTAATGGGAACCATTTGTACACTTTGTAACGTTTGTTTCGCACCATTCGGTCCTAAGACAATACTTGTCAAATTGGTCATATCACTAAGCATCGTACAACTCTTTTCTACAACCTCTTCTAGTGAAAAGTGTCTTTGTGAAAAGACTTGTTGTAAAGAGTTCTTCGTTGGCAAATCTAAATCTGTGACCATTAAATGTTCAACATAATACCGATAGCCTTTTTGACTTGGAACTCGACCACTTGATGTATGTGTCTTTTCTAATAAACCAAACTTCTCCAATTTTGCCATTTCATTTCGAATCGTGGCGGAAGAAACTGGAAAATCTAAAAGATCCATCAGCGTTTTCGAACCAATTGGTTCTGCACAACGTGTAAACTCTTCTACAATTGTTTTAAAAATAACTTTTTGTCGTTGTGTTAATTGTTCCACGCTAACCCTCCTAGCACTCTTATTCCATGTCTGCTAAAAGTATATCACATTAATTAGCACCGTCAACCAAAAAGTGCTATTTTTTTCGACTTAAAGCACATTCTTACGTATTCTTTTGACAAAGTCACACAATCTTCATGTTAGAATAGACGCATGAACAAAATAATTTATGAAAACAACAAAAAAATATATGCCGCAACAACAATGCGTAATCCTCTAAATCCTGAGTCTAACAACATGGCTTTACATGTTTGTTTAAATCCAGAGGATGTCAAAAAGAATCGTCAACAATTAGCGCAAGAAATCAATTTACCCTTAGATTGCTGGGCACTTCCTTGGCAAAAACATACTGCGAATATCTATCGCATCACAAAAGAAGATATAGGCAAAGGAAGTTATGATGCCAATACAAGTATTTTAAATACAGATGCTGTTTATACAACGGAATCAAATATCTTAATTGGTGTATTTACAGCTGATTGTGTCGGTCTACTATTGATTGATGAAACAACGCCATGTATTGCAGCCATACACTCAGGTTGGAAAGGAACGGTTCAAGCAATTACAGACAAAACCGTTCAAGAATTGATCCAAAAAGGTCTCATTCACCCTGAAAAGACAAAAGCCTATTTTTCACCAAGTCTACTTTTTAATACCTTAGAAGTTGGTATGGAAGTTGTCGATCAACTAAAAGAAAACAATATTAATACAGAAGGTTGTATTCGCTATATGCCAAATCATAAAGCCTATATTGATAATCAAGGAATGAATATTCATATGCTAGAAAAATATGGCATAAAAGAAATATACCCTTCAAACTACGATACAAAACCAAATGAAAATTGTTTTTCTTATCGTCGTGATGGTAAAAAGACCGGTGAACATTTTACATTTGGATTTATTAAAGAATAATTATGGAGGTTTTTATGAAAATTAAAAATTTAATCAAAGGAATTTCAATTTCATCTTTAATGGTCTTATCTCTAACAAGCCCTATATTTGCTTCAGAGCAAAGTACGTATATTGCCTATGGTGGCGGCTTAAACAGTTCTCAAATCGCAACAATCCGTGACAAATTTGGTGTCGATGAAGATTCCGTAAATGAAACAACAGTTACAGGGGATGATGTATATACTTATTTAGGTGTTCAATACGATACGTCTTCTTTAGTATCCAGTGTTATGGTCAAAAAGAATACAGGAAATGGAGTTCAAGTCAACATTCTTACGGAAAATAACATTACCCAAGTTACATCCAATCAATATGCAAATGCGGCTATTACAGCAGGCGTTTCGAATTGTGAAATCGATGTGGCCGCACTTACACAAGCAACGGGCGAATCTGCTTTAACAGGTGTATATAAAGCTTTAGAATTAAGTGGTGAATCACTCGATACGCAGCGTACACAAATTGCCCAAGAGGAATTAGAAACAACCAATGAAATTGCACAAAACAACAGTTCGAACGATAGCTTTGATAGTACAAAATTAGACCAAGCCTTAGTTGATATCAAACAACAATTGGCAGAAATCAAACAAAACCAAGGCACACAAGCAAGCACCGAACAAATCCAAGAAATTGTAAACGAAGCTTTAAGTAAATACGATTTAAGTAATGTGATCTCACAAGATGATATGAATAAACTTATTAATTTTGCCAGCCAATATCAAAATACATCGGCTGTTGATTCTAAAGAAGTTTTAAAACAATTAAATAAGTTAGAAAACCAATTAGGAAGCTTAATTGATAAAGCACAATCCGAAGGATGGTTTGATCAGTTAAAAGATTTCTTCACAAATTTATTTAATCAAATCACTGGAAGTAACTAAATAGAGTAGAGGGAGTGTAAAATTAAGTGTGTAAGTTAGATAACTGATATACTTCAGTTAATAACTCCACACTTTTGTTTTGCACTCCCATCTATCTTTTCTTCTCTAGCTACCATTTACAAACAATTAAGCATTTTCCTAGAATTCTAAGGTTTTATGCGAATTCAAATTTAATATCATAATCCTTATATTGATCCATTTTATGAATATATTTTTTTATTCGTTTTTTGAATGACTTTTGAGCTTCCTTTGATAGATCTGAATTGTTAGCATCCTCATTTATCTTATTTTCAATCTCTTTCTCTTTGTCATTTATATCTTTACCTTTTACTGGATTAAACATCGAATCTTTAATTATTTTTTCCTCATACGTATCCAAATTTAAATGCGTTTCCATCTTTAGCTTTGGTGCACACACAGTAATCGTATGCGTTAGATTATTTGCTGAAATGTTAGTCTTATCTAAGTCATAAATGGCATATGTAGTACCATAAATCGTAATTTTACTTTGATTTTCATACCACAAAGGAATATTTTTAATTTTCGCTGGCTTTTTTATCAAATCACTTTTTTTAATGTTTGACTCAGCCGCAATAAACTCACCTTTTTTAAAAATTTCTACTACAACATTTGTCATTGAATTTTGTTTAGAGATTTTCCAGTTTACAACTCCAAATGCTGCGAGTAATACAATAATAATTACGACAGCAATAATTGCACCTTTAACACTTGGATGTTCTTGTAAAAAAGAATCATTATCTTCAAAATCGTACATTTTATTTTCCCCCATTTATTTTAAAGTCCTTTTTTTCTCAAAGATCCGATTAATGTATCTTTACGTACTTTTCGTCTATTTTCATGACGAATCGTTCCGATAGGTAGGCCTCTTGTTTTTTCAAAGGTTCCTACTGTACAATCACTTCTAACTTTTTTAAACATGACTAAATCTCCTTTCTGCCATACTGGTTTCTTTATATTTACTCATCAAACTATGTAAATACAATTTCACCTTTCTAAAGATATTCATTCTGGCTTGATTCTCTTCCCCTCCTTTAATCTTTATATAAGCATCTACAAAAGCTTCTTTAAATTGACTCACATTCATTTCTGATGGAAAATATTGCACTTCATTCTTACTTTGAACATAATCGGCCATTTCTTGTAAATGTTTCGTAAATTGGATAACACCTGTTCCATAAAAATCATCAATTAGATATGGAAGTCTGCTTAAAAAACAAACTTGAAATCCAGAATATTCATTCCGGATATGAATATACTTATTCGTAAATACTACAACTTTCTCAATTTTCATTTTTTCGTATCCAATTTCGTTTAAAAACTCTTTAATTAATTGTGCTCGAAACTCCATCTTTTTCCCTAAATAAGCCTCACAACATTGATCTTTTCCTAATTTATATAAATCACCGTTGTCATCAATAAACACATCCTTATGATAATTCTTCACTTCAACAATAGTCGCAACCCCTTGTTTTAAAACAAGGAAATCAATTTCCGTTTGATGGATACCATCAGATAATTGTAAATTTTGAAGAATAATATGATTCGATTTCATTCTTTGTAAGACTTTATAAGCTTTTTCTTCTCCATTAATTCCTGCCTGAAGTCTTCGAACTTGATTCTCAAACTCATTTGATAATTTTGATAACTTTGCTAATTCTTGATCCGCTCTATTTCCAACTTGAGCATTCATAGAATAGATTTGTTTCATCAGATCAGAAATTTGCGTCACATTTTCATCACATACCATATGAACCATTTCTGATGTCAAAGAATTCATTTCACTAAGAAGCTCTTCTCTGTTATATAAATCTTTACTGCAACTTGTTAATTGATTTAATAATTCTGTTTTCTTTGTCATTTTATTTCATCCTCTTTTTTACTTTCTTATCATTAGAATATGACAACGTTGAAATATCTTTAACATTTATTTCATTTACAATTTTTTGATTTCTTCTCATTTTTAAAATTAAATTGTTCATACGAATTCGTTTTTGAACGTTCATCATAAAATCCATCTTCCTTTTTTTGCTTTCTTGATATCTTTAAGCATTTACATCATAATTTGAGTAAAGAAATTTCTACAGAAGAAAGATTACGAAAAAAAATCAATAATTTCGCAAATTTCGCGAAATGAAGAAAGAAGGAACAAGTAATGTCAAATGAAAATAAAAAAGAATGTAAGACTCTTTATGAAAAATATCGAATACAAGCTGGTTATACCAGAGAAAGTGCAAGTGAAGAATTAAGTGGTGTTTCAGCTGATTTAATCTATCGAATAGAAAAAGAAAAACAAGTTGCTAAACCAGATATTGTATTGCAACTTGCTCATTTATATCATGCACCTGAACTATGTAATTATCATTGTAATCGAAAATGTGAAATCGGAAAGAAATACATTCCTAAAGTAGAAATACAGGATTTACCAAGTATTATATTAAAAACCGTAGCTGTATTAAACGAAATTGAACCTATGGTTAATCAACTTATACAAATCACGATGGATGGAAAAATTTCAGATGAAGAAGTACCTACTTTTGCTAAAATCGCTACAAAATTAGATGAAATATCCCTCACATCAGATATATTACAATTATGGATTGAAAAGACCATTCAAGCCCATAAATTAAATGGTGATCTTTTCTATCAAGCAATCAATGACATAAAAACTTCAAAAGAGGATGTATAGATATGTTTCCTTTTAGTCACATTTAAAAAATGAGATAATTATAAGTCCATATAAAGCTTCATTTTAATGTTGATTTAAACCTATATCACAATTTATTTAATAGGATTTCTATAAAATAAAAAAAATCCCTTCATAAAGGGCGTATATCCATATGGTGCAGAAGAAGGGAGTTGAACCCTCACGTCTAAAAGACACTGCCGCCTGAAGACAGCGCGTCTGCCATTCCGCCACTTCTGCAAACAAAAAAATTATAAGGCCCTACTTTTTAAAAAGCAAGTAAGGCCTTATTTTTAGAATAAACCAGTAATTTTACCGTCTTCATCAATATCCATATCTAAAGCCGATGGATGTTTTGGAAGACCTGGCATTGTTAAAACTTTTCCAGTTAAAGCAACAATAAAACCTGCACCTAAACTTGGACGTAATTCACGTACCGTGATTTTAAATCCTTGAGGACGTCCCATGACTTTGGCATCATCACTCAATGACATTTGCGTTTTTGCCATACAGATTGGCATATGATCCCAACCTAATTCAGTGAATTTCTTAACTTGCTCATAAGCTTCTTCCGTATATTCAACGCCATCCGCACCATAGACTTTTTTCGCAATGGTTTCAATTTTTTCTTCGATGGATTGATTCACATCATATAATGGAGCATATGTATTTTCTTGTTCACACAAATCAATAACCTTTTGAGCTAAATCAAGGGCACCTTCACCACCCTTTGCCCATACTTGAGATAAAGACATTGGATGATTATTTTCTTTACACCAATTTTCTAAGGCTTCAATTTCTCGATCTGTATCACTGACAAATTGATTGATCGCCACGACATATGGAAGACCAAATTGTTGGATAGTATCAATATGTTTTGCAAGATTTTCACAACCTGCCATCAATGCTTCCACATTTTCTTCTTGTAAATCTTCTAAAGCAATTCCTCCATGTTGTTTTAAAGCACGAATTGTTGCTACGATGACAACCGCATTGGGTTTAAAATTCGCAAAACGACATTTAATATCTAAGAATTTTTCAGCACCTAAATCGGCACCAAAACCAGCTTCCGTAATCGTATAATCTGCTAATTCTAAGCATGCTTTCGTTGCGATAACTGAATTGCAACCATGCGCAATATTGGCAAAAGGCCCACCATGAATTAAAACTGGATTATGTTCAAGGGTTTGAACCACGTTTGGAAGGATGGCATCCTTCATGACCATGGCCATTGCACCTTCAATTCCTAAATCATGAATCGTAACCGGTTTTCCCTCATATGTATAAGCAACAAGCATCTTTCCGAAGCGTTCTTTTAAATCCATCAAATCATCAGCTAAACATAAAGCAGCCATAACTTCACTAGCAACCGTAATATTAAAACCATCTTTGCGCTCTACGCCATTGGCTTTTGATCCTTGTCCAATCGTAATATCACGTAAAGTTCGATCATTCATATCTAAACAACGCTTAAATGTAATCGTTTCAGGATCAATATTCAACACGTTTCCTTGATGAATTGAATTATCTAAACAAGCACAAACTAAATTATTTGTAGTCGTAATGGCATGCATATCCCCAGTGAAATGTAAATTAATATCTTCCATTGGAACAACTTGTGCATAACCTCCACCGGTTGCTCCACCTTTTAGACCAAAAACAGGTCCTAAACTTGGTTCACGTAAAGCCATCATCGTTTTCTTTCCTAAACGATTTAAAGCATCCCCTAATCCTACCGTTGTCGTACTTTTTCCTTCACCTGCTCTTGTTGGATTGATTGCAGTCACAAGGACTAATTTTCCTTTTTCTTCTTTTTCTAATTCTTTAATATAATCAAAAGATAATTTTGCTTTATATTTTCCATACAATTCTAAAGAATCTTCAGGAATTCCAATTTTACTTGCAACCTTTGTGATTGGTTCCATTTCGACAGTTTGTGCAATCTCTAAATCTGTTGGCATATTAATCCATATCCTTTCTTCCAATATCATGACGATAGAACAATTCATCGCATGAAATACGTTTTACATCTTCATATGTTTTTTCAAAAGCTTCTTCTAAGGTATCTGCCATATTCGTTACCATTAGAACACGTCCACCATCGGTTAAAAGCTTTCCATCTTCTTTTTTCGTTCCCATATGATATACATATCCATTTAAATCATCAGGAATTGAAATTTCTGCTCCTTTAGTTGAACTTGCTGGATAATTTGTTGAAGCCATAACTACACCATGACTGACTTGTTCAGACCAATCTAAGATTACTTCTTTATCTTCTAAAACATCCAACATAGCTTGAACGAAATCACTCTTTAAACGAGGCAAGATAACTTCCGCTTCTGGATCTCCAAAGCGTGCATTGAATTCAATCGTTTTCACCCCATTTTCTGTTTGCATTAAACCACCATATAAGAAGCCAGTAAAAGGTACCCCCTCTTCTTCCATTGCCTTAACCATTGGACAAATCACTTGGTCAAGTGCCGCTTGTTTTAAGGCTGGAGTAATCTTTTTAACCGGACTGTAAGATCCCATTCCACCAGTATTTGCTCCTTGATCATTATCTCCTACTGGTTTATGATCTTGCGCTACTTCTAAAGGAATGACCGTTTGATTATGTACAAGAGAAATTAATGAAAATTCAAATCCAACCAAACATTCTTCAATGACTACTTTATTTCCTTGAATTGAAAAAGCAATCTTTAAAGCATCAATCGCTTCTTCTACACTTTGTGCTACTGTAACACCTTTTCCTGCTTTTAGGCCATCCTCTTTAATAACAATCGGAGCCCCTTGTTCTAACACATAACTTTGTGCTTCTTCAAAAGAATCAAAGGTTTGATAAGCCGCTGTTGGAATATCATATTTAGCCATGATCTTTTTAGCAAAATCTTTACTGGATTCAACTTGTGTAGCCGCTTTTGAAGGACCAAAGATGCGTAACCCTTCTTTTTCAAAAGCATCCACAATACCTAAAGCTAAAGTTGCTTCCGGTCCAACTACAGTTAAATCGATTCCCTTTTCTTTGGCAAAAGAAACCAATCCATCAATATCTGAATCCTTCACATCGACTAAAGTCGCAAAAGCTTCCATCCCTGGATTTCCTGGTGCTGCATATAATTCCGTGCATAATTTTGATTTGGAACAAGCTAAAGCAAGCGCGTGTTCACGTCCGCCTTTTCCAACAACTAAAATTTTCATAAGTTATCTCCTTTTTATACATGTTTTATTCTATCAAAAAAACTTTATTTTTTATAGCTTTCTTCATTTCATACGATTTTTTAAAAAAATATTTCACATTTGCTTAAAAATAAGAAATACTTATATTATTTTAAGTTTAATTTAAGCATAGGAATTAAAATATGAAATGAAGGAGAAATTGTTTATGATAAAAAAAACCGCCCTTTCCTCTTTACTTGTACTTTCTTTATTCTTATCTGGGTGTTCCAATGTTCAATATACCGAAATTGAAAAAAGTTCAAAAACAGTCTTAAACAATACCAATTTTGATAATTTGGAAAATACGGAAGAAGAAACTGTTCAAAATCAAATCAATGCGATTTATAACACAAGCTATTCAAGTAAAGTGAAAGAAAATCTTGATGAATTAAAAAGTGAAAGTGATTATGATGAAACAAAGCCTTTAATCGTCCATAATCCATTCGGAACAAATACATGTTCCTTATATGTTTATTTTAAGAGTGCTAAAGCTTATAAAACCTCTTATACCATTCATGCCGAAGGTTATAGTGATTATACAAATACACTCGAAGCTTCCACAAAAAAAGAGCATGAATTCCAATTAATTGGATTAATTCCTGATACAAACAATCAAATCACCTTAACAATGACTGATGCAAAAGGAAAAGAAGTCACCTATTCTTTTGAATATAACTTTGGTTCCTTGTTAGGCGATGAAAAAATTCAACTATCTCAAACTAGTCGAAGTCAGCTATTAACAACCGATACAACACAATTAAGTGATGGTTTATATGCCATTTTAGGAAATGATAGTGAAGATTTAGATTTCATGTACTATTATGATAGCAATGGTATCCTACGTGGAGAAGTTCCAATTCGTGGTTATCGTAGTCATCGTTTACTCTTTGAAAATAATTTAATGTATTACAGTATTTCTGCTTACAAAATTGCAGCTGTTAATGCATTAGGCCAAGTAGAACAAGTAATTTCCACACAAGATTATCAATTACACCATGATTATTGCTTCGATCAAGACGGTAATCTATTGGTATTAGGTTCTAAAGAAATCGAGGGAGATTATGACAATAGTCGAAGTGAAGACTTAATCTTAAAAATTAATCCTTCTACCAATTCGATTGTCGCAACCTTAGATTTAGGGGATGTTTTTAGCAATTATAAAAAACAAACTAGTATTCCTGAATCGGATAAAAACTCAGAAGGCGTATATGGTCTTGATTGGATGCACATCAACAGTATTCAATGCTTAGATGATAATTCACTGATTCTTTCAAGTCGTGAAACTTCTACGATTATTAAATTGAGCAATGTCTTTGACGATACAAAAATTGATTATCTCATTGGCGAGGAAAGCTTCTGGCAAGATACCAAATATGCCAATAAGCTTTTAGACAAAGTTGGTGATTTTGCGAATGCAACTGGTCAACATTCTGTAACTTATGAAGAAGATGATTCTTTAGAAAAAGGACAATATTATTTATACTTATTCAATAACAACTTTGGTGCCAGCCAAACAAATCCGACTTATGATTGGTCTCAAATTGTAGGCACTAATACAAAAAATAACTTTTATATGACAAAAGATGAAGTAGCCAATGCGCATAGTTATTACTATAAATATTTAGTCGATGAGAAAAATGGAACCTATCAACTTGTAAAAAGCTTTGAAGTTCCATATTCATCCCATGTATCCAGTGTACAAGACATTGGTTCAAACATTGTCGTAGACAGTGGTTTCCAAGGTATTTTTGGAGAATATGACCAAGATGGAAATCTCTTAAGAGAATTCAAAATTAAACGTAATGATTATATGATCTATCGTGTCTACAAATATAGTTTTGATAAATTCTACTTTAATAAAGCTTAAGGATCTCCTTAAGCTTTTCGTTTTATCTATTTGATTAATTTATTATCGTCTTTTGATAATTTTTTATTGACATACAATTTTAACCATGTTATAAAATAAGTAGAAATAAAGAGAGCAGAACTTATCAATCTCTTTATATAAACTGTCATTCAATCCCCCTATCAACAAATGACAGTCTTAAGAAAGGAGCGATAATTAAAATCACCATTCTCTGTCTACCCTATCAACACAGAGATTTTAAAATAAAGTGTAAGCCTAAAGTAGGATTACACTTTTTTCTATTATAGATGCATCCCTCAGGTAAATAAGAAAGGCATATTTCAAAAAAAAGCTATGACCTTTTATAGTCAAAGCTTTTTAAGTTTATTTCGCTTGTTTTTTCTTATTCATTGCAATCAAGATAATAACAACAGCTAGTGCTGCTACACCTACACCTGCATATAAAGCTGTGTTCGTTTGTGTTCCAGTATGAGAACCACCGGAAGTTGTAGGCGCTTGTCCAACATAAGTATTTGTTAAGACATAACCATCTAAATCACCACGATAATAAGCAAGTGATTTTTCTTTGATGGTATATTTGTATTCATTACCACTTTCATCTTTTTTCGCTAATTTTTCAAATCCAAAAGACCATGAATCACTCGTAGAATCGCCACTCACATCAATTGCTTTGTATTGTTCCCCATTACGATATAAGATTACTGTCACTTTTGAAGGACGCACTTTATATTCATTGTTATTATCTTTCCAAACAATTTTGCCATTTACATTCACAAGATCTTCTTCACTTGTTTCTGTCGCTTCATTTGAATTATTCACTTCATTTACAATCAATACATTGTTTTCAACATTGGTCACTTCAATATTTACATTGACATTACTTTCATTGATTGTATTTTTCGTTTCTTTTCCAGCTTCTGTACTAAATGAATATCCATCATAAGAGAATTCTTTTTCACATGGTGTATAACCATCTTTAACAGCTTGTTTTAATTGTGCTTCTGAATAATCATCGCCTGCACATTTTGCATCAACATGATATACATTTCCAGAAATATAAACCGGACTAGCTTCCGCTAAAGATGAAGTAGCAACTTTGTTCATTGTATTTTGATCCGTTGTAGTTGCTTCTTGTGTTGTTTGATTCGATTCCGTTGTAGAACTTTGTGAATCCGATGAACCGTTACTTTCTGTACCTTCGTTATCTTTATTATTTTCGCTTGTATTCGAAACAGTTGAACCATCTGAACTTGATGTACTTCCATTTTCAGAAGTATCGTCATCTTTTTCATCCATTTGAACCATATAATCACATGGACTTTGATTTGATGCATTCACTTTATCATATAAGATATAAGTTTCCGTATAATCTTGGATCGCATCCAATACTTTTTGATCTTCAATTTCATTACGACCATCCGTTAATGAAAGAACATCCAACTCCATCACTTCATCATCTTCTTCATGAATCGTCACATGTCCATCTTCATAATCATAATTTCCATTTTCTGGTGCTGTTTGCAAAACTTCATCCGATGGTTTCGTGGTCTCAATATGTGACATATTCATTGTTTGACTCGAAGCGTCATAAGCAATCCATTTTCCATTTTCATCAAATGTATAGACTTTGTCATCATTCTGATCAAACCAATAATGTTCCAATAATTCATCTTTCAATTTATCTGTTTCTGTATTTGCGAGAGCCATTAATGGACTTCCATATAATCCAATGGCAGTAACAGAAGCAAGCGCTAACTTAAATAATCTTTTCATAGCAAAACCTCTTTCATTTAACCTCATTTTACTATGTAATAAACAATTATCCAACAAAATTGTATATAATATCTCTAACGGAGGTAAGCTATGAACGAAATAAAATGTCCACATTGTGGAACCGTATTCCAAATTGATGAAAGCCAATATTATGACCTGCTCAAACAAGTCAAAAATAAAGAGTTTGAAAAGGAACTCCATGCTCAAATTGATGCTTCCAATCAATTATTAAAAAGCCAACTTGAAAAAGATTACCAAGAAAAATTAAACCAAAAAGAGCAAAATATTCTTACATTAAAAGAACAACTCTCGTCCTCTTCAGCCTTAACAAAAGCAGAACTTGAAAAAGAATATGAATCTTCCTTACATCAAAAAGAAAATGAAATTCTCTCTCTCCAACAAAAAATTGAAAGCTTACAATCAAAGGCTCAACTTGAAGTTTCCAATACAAGTCAAAAATTAGAGGAAGAAAAAAGAGAACTCGAAAAAGATTTCCAAGAAAAGTTAAATCAAAAAGAACAAAACATTCTTACATTAAAAGAACAACTTTCATCCTCTTCAGCCTTAACAAAAGCTGAATTAGAAAAAGAATATGAATCTTCTTTGCATCAAAAAGAAAGTGAAATTCTCTCTCTCCAACAAAAAATTGAAAACTTACAATCAAAAGCGCAACTTGAAGTTTCTAATACAAGTCAAAAATTAGAGGAAGAAAAAAGAGCACTTGAAAAAGAATATACCTCTTCCTTATATCAAAAAGAAAATAAGATTCAATCTCTTCAACAAGAAATTGAAAGCATAAAACTTCAATCAAAGCTAGATGTATCCAATGCTACAAAAGAATTGGAACAAGAAAAGAATGAATTACAAAATAAGATTTCACAAAATGAATTGTCTTATCAATTAAAAGAAAATAATTTAAAAGAAAAATATGATAATTTGCTTCAAAACAAGGATGAACAGATTGCATACTATAAAGATTTCAAATTAAAACAATCAACAAAAATGATCGGAGAAAGTTTAGAACAACATTGTGAAATTGAATTTAATAAGTTAAGAGCAACCGGATTTCAAAACGCCTATTTTGAAAAAGATAATGATGCCAGCAAAGGTTCAAAAGGGGACTATATCTATCGAGAATTTGATGAGAATGGATGCGAAATCATTTCCATCATGTTTGAAATGAAAAACGAAAATGACAACACAGCCACAAAACATAAAAATGAAGATTTTTTAGAGAAATTAGATAAGGATCGAAATGTAAAGAATTGTGAATATGCCGTTCTTGTTTCAATGTTAGAAGCTGATAATGAATTATACAATACAGGTATTGTAGATAAGAGTCATCGCTTTGATAAAATGTATGTGATTCGTCCTCAATTCTTTATTCCAATGATTACACTTTTAAGAAATGCCGCCTTTAAGTCCTTAAGCTACAAAAATGAACTACAAGAAGTTCGAAATCAAAATATTGATATTACCCACTTTGAAGAAAGAATGAATGAATTCAAACAAGCCTTTGGTCGTAATTATGAGCTTGCTAGTCGTAGGTTCCAAACGGCAATTGATGAAATTGATAAAACCATCGATCATCTAGAAAAAACCAAAAAAGCTTTATTATCCAGTGAAAACAATTTACGTTTAGCTAATAAAAAAGCCGATGATTTAAGCATCAAACGGCTTACAAGGAATAATCCAACCATGAAAGCAAAATTCGAAGAATTAAAAAAGGACTAATGTCCTTTTTTATTATTCGGGAATATAATTCGATTCTGCAACAAAATCTAAATCGCCATCCTCATGTTTATAAACGATCTTTAATAAGATTGGTGTAATAACGGTCGTAAAGACGACACATAAGAGAACTGGTGTAACAAATAAATCGGGTAAAAGACCAAGTGCAATTCCTTTATTTGCTACTATTAAAGCAACCTCTCCACGACTAATCATTCCACAACCAATTCGTAAAGATTGCTTCATATTATAATGTGTAATCAATGCACCAATACCACAACCAACAATTTTCGTTAAAACCGAAACAACACAAAGAATCAACATCAATAGAAGCATTTCACTTGAAAATTGAATCGGATCAAGTTTTAATCCAATACTCGCAAAGAATATAGGAGTAATTAAAATATAAGAAACCGTACCAATTCTTTTGGTTACATAATGACATTGTTTTGTTCCGGAAATAATTAATCCAGCAACAAAAGAACCCGTAATATCGGCAACCCCAAAATAACGTTCGGCAATATATCCCATCAAAAGCGCAAACGCAAAAGATACAATGGAATATCTTTGAAGACCACCTCTAGAGTCATGAACAAACCACCATTCAAATGCCTTATGTAAAAGCACACCTAATAGAATCGCAAAGACAAAGAATAAGAGTATTTTAAATAAAACCATTCCAATTTGAACCGAACTATCTGCCATTCCACTGACAATCGTCAAACAGACAATCCCTAAAACATCATCAATGACTGCAGCAGCTAAGATAGCATTTCCACTTTCGGTAGCCATACAATTCATTTCTTTTAACGTTTCGACCGTTATTCCAACACTGGTTGCCGTTAAAATAACCCCTAAGAATAAATTTCCCAGCCAAGCTTCTGGCCCAACATTGTAAAAACTTCCAACAAGATACCCAAAAGCTAAAGGAACAAGTACACCTAACAATGCAATAATAAACGCTTTTAATCCAGCTTTTTTCAAATCCGTAATACTGGTTTCTAATCCAGCTTCAAACATCAAAATAATAACGCCAATTTCAGATAAAGATTGAATCAATGAACTTGAATGCACAAAACCTAAAACAGCAGGTCCTAATAATATTCCAGCCACCAAGGATCCAACAACACTTGGTAAAGCTAATCTTCGTGTAAATAAACCAAATACCTTTGTACTTAATAAAATCAAAGCGATATCAAGTAAATAACGATATTCATCCATAAAACACCTCCCTAAATCATCTATATATTCAAATATTTTAGACTTTTTTTTTAAAAAGGCAAATAAAACCGCTTCCATTCCCTTATATAAAAATACAATTCAGAGAAGACAAAACAGAACATTTGTTCATTAATAAAAAACATTTGATTTCATAAAATAAACATTGAACTATTTAATGAAGTGATTATAATAGTATTGTTGAAGTCGGATGAAGATAGTGAGAAAACACATATGTGTACCGAAGAATTAACTATTTCAGGTCAAGCGATCACTATTGGACGCACCTCTGGAGAGACCATTAGGCGCCGAAGGAGTAAAGCTCTCAGGCAAAAGGACAGAGGAAGATATTTTCATTTGCCTTCTTCTATATGAGGAGGATTTTTTTATGTCTGCATTTCTTACTAAAGTAGATAACATTGTATGGGGTCTACCTTTGATTGTCTTACTTTTAGGAACTGGAGTTTATTTTACTTTTGCCTTAAAAGGACTACAATTCACAAAATTAAAACTAGCTTTTAAATTAATCTTAACGAGCAAAAGCGATGATGAAAATCATGAAGGCGATGTTTCTGGTTTTCAAGCCTTATGTACAGCCTTATCTTCAACCATTGGAACAGGAAATATTGTAGGTGTTGCGACTGCCATTGCTGCTGGTGGTCCAGGGGCTTTATTTTGGATGTGGGTATCTGCTTTCTTTGGGATTGCCACAAAATATTCTGAAGGTTTACTTGCTGTTAAATATCGTGTGAAAGATGAAAATGGACAAATGGCTGGTGGTCCTATGTATTATCTTGAAAATGGTTTACATTCAAAGATTTTAGCAAAACTATTTGCTTTATTTGGTGTTCTTGTTGCTCTTATGGGAATTGGTACATTTACCCAAGTTAAATCCATTTCCGATGCTATGACATTGAGCTTTAATGTTCCACCAATCGCAACAGCCATTGTTTTAACACTTTTAGTTGCCTTTATTACCATTGGTGGAATCAATCGAATTGCTTCTGTTGCTGAAAAGATCATTCCATTTATGTGTGTATTCTATATTACAGGTGTCATTCTTATTTTAGTTACGCATTTAACTGTATTACCTTCCGTAATCGTAACGGTCGTTAAGACCGCTTTTGTTCCTTCTAGCATTGTTGGTGGAGGTTTAGGAATCGCAATGCAAAAAGGAATTAGTCGAGGTATTTTCTCTAATGAAAGTGGTTTAGGTTCAGCACCGATTGCAGCTGCAGCCGCAAAGACAAATTCTTGTGTTGAACAAGGTTTGATTTCTATGACTGGAACTTTCATTGATACCATTATCGTATGTACAATGACTGGTTTAGCAATTCTTCTAACACAAGCAAATCTTACCGATTTATCGGGTGCAGCGATGACAACCTATGCCTTCCAAAATGGTTTATTTATTCCAGTGATTGGAAAATATATTGTGAATATTGGTTTGGTATTCTTTGCCTTTACAACGATTATTGGATGGAATTACTATGGCGAACGCTGTATGTATTATTTAAAAGGATTAAAAGCCGTTAAAGTCTATAAAATTATCTTTATCGCATGTATCGCAATTGGTCCTTTCATGTCCTTAGATGCCATCTTTATTTTAGCGGACATCGTCAATGGATTCATGGCAATTCCAAACTTAATTGGTTTAATTGGACTTCGAAAAATAATTGTTGAAGAAACGCAACTTTATTTCGGATTCAAACGCAAAACAAAATTACAAACAGTTCAAGATTAAAGTCAGGATTTCCTGACTTTTTATGTTATAATTTTTTGGATTTGGAGGTTTCTATGAAATTCAGTGACATTGATTTTTCAGCGCTTTCACGAATCATGGATTCAATGAGCGATGAAGAAAAAGATAACTTAAATAAAATGGCCCAAAATATGATGGGGGACTTAAAAACAGAGGAAGATTCAGAAGAAAATGACGATTTCTATGCTTATTTGCATATTCAAGAAGAAGATTATCAAGATTTACCTGGATCTGTTTTAGATGCAATTGAAGCTGCAAGTGATTTAGAACAATATTATGAAGAAGATCATGAGGCTGATTTTTCCGCATCCGTTTTATTCTATTGTAAAGCAATGCTCTATCTTTTAAGAGCAAATCATTTTCCAATCTATAAAAATGTACTTGAACAAAAAGATTTTATACATGCACAAATGACGACGCTCCAACAATATCTCCTTCCATTAATGAATGAAGATTGTTTGCACAAACTGGTTGATGAAGGATTTGGAAATAGTCAAGATTGGCTTGCGCATCAAGCATGCCTTCAACAACTTTCAATTCTTTTAAGTCGAGCAGAATATGATTTTATTCGATATGAAGACCTTCAAACCTTAAAGGATCTTCTATTCAAAGAAAAAGGCTTATTAAGAGTAACAAAATTAATTTAGGGAAGGAGATCATCCTTCCCTTTTTAATGAAATGTTTCATATGTATCTTCATCTTCACATAAGATTTGAACTACACGTCGACCATCAACTAAAGTCGATACAATTTTTTCTGGATATTCAATCGCATCCGAACGAATGGTCAATTCAATCCCTTTTGATAACTTAAATTTCTTGCTTCTTTTATTATTTAAGCTTTCTGGTACAACCTTAAATTGTTTATCAAACTTTTTTCTTTCTGGTAGCGCCAACAAACAATCCTTAATCACTTCTTTTTCAATTTCCTCTTCATTGGGATGATAGTTTTCTAAGATTTGTTCTACACAATCATTGTAATTTAAATCTTGCGGCGTATTCATCACATTTTGAAGTTCACTGGACAATTGCACATAATCGTGTGGACTTACTGGAGCGATAGCACTTTTTAGTTCTGAGTCAATGGCTTTAAATGCAGAATAGGTATTCTTCGAATCGTTTCTTTCTTCATCCAATTCAAGAAAAGACACCGTCCAGTATTTTGCCATCGTATCTGAATAAACTTGAACCGTTTCAAAAATAATTTGTGTATCCATTTTATAGATTGGAAATATAGCTGATTTCCACAAGGATTTCTTATCCTTAGAAAATCCATAATTAACAGTTAAATCTTGTCCATCAATCCATGAAGAATGTTCAATTTTCGCAATCACATATTCATATTCATCGGTATTCTTTTCAATCAAAGCTTGAATTAAACTACCTTTCTTCACATTGGATCCCATACGATAGATTTTCGCTTGGGCGAGTTCTTCCGCCTCTAAAAGTTTTTTCGCAATTTCTTTGCTCTTATCTTCCCATTGTGCTTGATTTAAGACAATCGTTTGAATCGATGAAACAACACTTGTACTTGTATTACGAATCGTATACGCTTTATTCTTTTCATTCATTTGCGCATATTCAATATACTCTTCAATAAAAGATTGAAAGTCTTCCGTAATATTTTTCTTTTGAACTTGTTTATTTTCTAAATCTAAAAGATAAAAAGAGGTAAATAATAATTTCATAATTTTTCTCCTTAGGTTCTATTATACAAAAAACAGTGCCTTGCCTGCACTGTCTTCTGCTTTTAATTTTTTTGGGAGAGAGAAATATATATTGAATATTATGTTGGTCTTCTTTGACCATCTATAGAATACAAAAATATTATCTTTAATTTTTAATAAAACCTTGTGAAAGTATGTGAGTTTAGAATAGAATATGTCAAAATATGGTTTCGTGATTTCTTCTTATTTTTACACAATTTTTTGTTCAAAGCATTCAAACTCTTTCAATTCTTTGTATTAAAAGAAATTTGTTTTTATTTTATCTATTTTCAAAAATAATCGATCATTTTCTCTTTGTTTCCTTCATAATGAAATCACAAAGAACAAGGAGGACTTAAAAATGTGTGTGATTCATTTAGATGCCAACGATTGGTTAATTAAATTACTTGAAAATAAAAGTGCCATTGAATATAAAACCTTAGTCCTTGATCAGGGAATTGCCGGAATTATTTATTATTTTTCCGATTGCCATAACAATATCTATTACTTAGATCAATTCTATCCATCTTCTTTCAAACAAAAAGAAGTAGAAACGATTCCTTTTTATGAGATGCATAAACAAATCTATGTAAAGATGCAACTTGATCATTATCAAAGCCTTCAAAATGGCTTATACCACTAGAAGAAATACCAACTTATTATTAAGGAAAAGAGTCATATCCCACATATATGATTCTTTTTCTTTCCCGACAAGAATCTTTTTTTCCAAAAGAAAACAGTGCCTTGCCTGCACTGTATTCTTTGTTTTAAGTTTTGGGAGAGAGAAATATAAATTGAATATTATGTTGGTCTTCTTTGACCATCTATAGAATAGTAAAATATTATCTAATTTTTTTAACAAAATGATGTGAAAGTATGTGAGTTTTAAAAAGGCTGTTCTTTCGAACAACCTTATTCTTTTTCTTGAGCTTTAAATGCCATTTGGCTTGAGCCTTCTGCTGTAACATCTTTTAATGTTTTTCCAGATTTGAAGGCAACCATACAACCTAAAGCTAATAATAGAATCGCAAAGAACAATTGTAAGCCATCCGTCGCAAAGGCAAAACCACCAGTCACAAATAATTTTAAAGCAATATTATAAATTGATAGGCATAATGATGAAACGGTAACAACAAACATAACGATCATTGGAATATATAACATAGCACCTTTTCTTCCAGTAACCTTCATAAATACAGCAAGTGTAATCAAAGTCATAGCTGCTAACAATTGATTGGTTGCACCAAACAATGGCCAAATATTTGTATAACCACCTAAACTTAATAAATATCCAACAAACAAAGATAAGAAAGTTGCTACATATTTATTTGTTACAAATTGAATCAATGCATTTTGTGTTTGACCTTCTTCTGGTTCTAACAATTCTTGTAAAGACATACGAGCAATACGACTCACGGCATCTAAAGTTGTAAGAGCTAATGCCGAAACAAACATCGTCATAATGCATAATCCCCAATGTTGAGGAAGTCCTAATTGGTCTAATAAACCTGTAACTCCAGTCGCAAATTTTTGGAATGGCGTTGCCGTATCAGCTAAAGCAATACCAGCTAAAGAAGAACTCAAAACACCACGACTTGCCAAAGATGGAAGAGATCCTACTACAACAATAACCACAATAGCTAACATAGATTCTAATAACATGGATCCATATCCAACTTGTAACATATCTTTTTCATTTGCAATTTGTTTTGAAGATGTTTCACTTGATACCAAAGAATGGAATCCACTAACTGCACCACAGGCAATCGTTACAAATAAAGTAGGGAATAAATAAGATCCACTTGCTGATGTAAAACCAGTAAATGCTGGTGTTGAAATGGTTGGATTTGAAACTACAATTCCTAAAACAGCGGCAATAATCATTCCTACAAATAAGAACGTTGTTAAATAATCGCGTGGTTGTTTCATCAATGAAATTGGTGATACAGCGGTAAAGAAAATATAGATAAAGATAATATAAGTCCAAGTTGTCTTACCAAAATAAATTGGGAATGCAATTCCTAAAGCCAACATAATAACAACAAAAACAATTCCTAATACAGCTTGTTTCCAACCTTTTAAATTGGCCTTACGTGTAATCAATCCAAATAAAACAGCGCCAATACAGTAGAAAATAGAAATCGATGCAGCTGAACCATTTGAAACAACCTTTGCGCCTGTTTCTGCATTAAAACCATTAAATGTTCCACTGACCATATCTGCAAAAGCTGCGACAACAATTAATGAAAATAACCAACAGAATAAGAAAAATAAATTCTTTCCTGTTTTCCCAATATTATCTTCAACAATTTGTCCCATTGATTTTCCTTTTGATTTAACTGAAGCATATAAAGCGCCAAAATCATGGACAGCGCCAAAGAAAATTCCACCAATCACAATCCATAAAACAGCTGGTAACCAACCAAAGACTAAAGCCATAACAGGCCCTGTAACTGGTCCAGCACCCGCAATTGAAGAAAATTGATGTGCAAAAACTCTCCACTTATTCGATGGCACAAAATCTTGACCATCTTCTTGTGCAACAGCTGGTGTATCTGCATTATTATCAATTCCCCACGTTTTTACTAAATAACGTCCATAGAATAAATAAGCACAGATGAAAAGAACTGCTGTACATCCTAACAACAATAATCCATTCATAATTCTTCCTCCCTCAAAAATAAGCCTTTCCAACAAAAAAGCTTCCATCTTATTACTAAGACGAAAGCTAACGTTCCGCGGTACCACTCAGTTTGTGATGACTCACCACTTTTCGTATCCATCAATACGATTTTCGTTAACGCCGAATCCGCGGATTTCCTTACTCGATTCAAGAAACCGACTCGCAAGGGATAATTTTTATGTTTCTTCTTACATCCTTTCACCAATTGATGCTCGCTCTAAAGTTCATTCATAAAAATCTTGTCTTGTTCAAAGTCTTATTTTCATTTACATATGAAAATATATCACCGCTTTTTTCATTGTCAACATTTATTTTCATGAAATCGTTTTCAATTTTCTAAAACTTTCAATATTTCTTGACTTGCTCGCTGTGACATAATGGGGCTTTCCAACAAACCTTTTTGAATACAAGTTGCTGCATGTTCAATTTCACCTGTAAAATCGGATGCTTGCTCTACTTTCAATTCTGTTCCATTCATATAAGCATGATCACTCTTCCAGAAATTTGCATAAGTAATTGTGCCTTTGCTTCCATAAATATGAGACGTATTTTCCATCGTGCAATCCCAACTTGTTGCGATATGAGCAATACAGCCATTTTCGTATGCAATCAAAGCTTGATCTTTTAATCGCTTGGTTGTATGAATGGAACTATTTGCCATAAAATTCGCGAAACAAATCGGATAGACTCCGATATCATACATACAACCTGCTCCCGGCTTATCAAAATGCCAAGAAGAAATTTCTTCTTCTAAACGTGTTGCATATTGAGCTTCAATCGCAATCACTTTGCCAATTTCACCGTCTTGAATTTTTTGAAAGATTGCTTGATTTAATGGTGTAAATACCGTTTTATGTGCCTCCATTAAAAAACAATGCCTTTCTTTCGCTAATTCAAAACAGTCCTTTAAATCTTTACTCGATAAGCACATTGGCTTTTCACAAATTACATTCTGATTGGCAGATAAGGCCTTTAAAATATGTTCTTTATGCAAGTAATTCGGGGTGCAGATATAAACTAAATCTACGCTTTCATCTTTTAACATTTCTTCATAAGATGTATATGCTCTTTGAGCTTGATATTTTTTTTGAAATTCATTTGCTTTGATTTGCGAACGGCTACAAACTGCATATAGTTCACTATTCTTACTACATTGGATTCCTTGAATCACACGATGCGATATCTTACCCAATCCATATATGCCAATTTTAATTTTTTTCACAATTAAATCCTCCGAAAAAAAGAGGCCGCACGAAAGTACAACCTCTATATCAACAATCCATTTATTCGATTGTATCTAAAATTTCTTTCATCTTAGTTGCAAGTCCTTTACATTTATCAACAGATAAAGAACATACCGCAACACGAATTCCTTGATTTACCTTAACGGTATAAATATGATTTTCCATTAATGCATCATGGAAACGATCACGTGTATCATTATCCATCGATAAAGTCACAAAGAAGCCTTCTTTATATGGATAGTGTTTTAAATTTACCTCTTTTGCTTCTTCGACAAAAATCGAACTTCTTTCACGTAGTAAATCCACATATTTCTTACGTTCTGCATTGTATTCTTCTTTATGATTTTCTAAGACATCGACAAACATTGCCATCGCACCATTGTTAATATTTGACCAAGTTGCACGAGCTGATTTTTCAAATACATTTTTCATATCTTCTAAAGCTTGTGCATCCTTTGTCATAATGATTGCAGCTCCACAACGCATACCATAACTTGTCATCGATTTTGATAAAGAGAAAGATACGACAACTGCTACATTCTCACTAATTGCATCAAATTCTTTAAAATATTCTTTGGCAGCTTCTTGTCCATACGCAAAATCAATATAAGCAATATCATTTAATAAAACGACTTGATGCGTTTTTCCACATTCATTTAAGAAGGCAACCACTTCATGCCATTCTTCTTTTGACATCGAATATCCGGTTGGATTATGACAAGGATCATTAATAATGATGACCAACTTATCTTGTTTTTTCATTACATTTTGGCAAGCTTCTTTTAATGAAGCAAGATTAAAATGATCTCCTTCAAATAAATCATAATTTTCTACTTCGAAGCCATTCATACCGGCCATCAATTTATAAGAACCCCAAGCAATATTTGGAAGAATGACGGTTTGTCCGACATCCAAACATTGGCTCATTGTCATATCCACTGCACCCGTTCCACCTGGAGAAGCTACAATTTCATGTGGCAATGTACTATTTCCATTTAAAACCCAATCATAAACATCTTGTCGAAAATCATCATTTCCAGTAAAAGATGCTGCATATTTCGCTAAAACACGATTATCTAAACCTTTAAAAGAAGAGAAACATGTATCTAAAGCTACTAATTGTCCATCTTCTCCATATAAAGATCCAATGGTTGCATCGACTACATTTTCAGGTCCATTTTGTGCAATATCCTCTTTGGCTTTTCGCACAATCGCAAAAACCGTATCAACAATGGGTTGTGTACTTACACTTTTTCTTACAAAGCTCATAATATCCTCCTATTTAATTGGGTAAGTTCCCAATACTTTAAACGATTCACATATTTTTTTGATTTCTTCTAAACAAGCTTGGGTATTTTCCGTATAAAGGGGACTATCAAATTCAATATAGAAGAAATATTCAAACATTTGATCCTTACGTGGACGGGATTGAATGCTATCCATATTCAATCCATATTTTGCGATCACTTCAATGACTTTCGCTAAAGCTCCACTAATATGTTTCGTCGCAAAGACAATACTGAAATGATTCCCTTCTTTGACTGGATCTAATCCAATTACCAAAAAACGGGTTGTATTCTCCGCATTTTCAGCTGGTTCAATTTGCGTAGCTAAAATTTCTAGACCATATAAATCCGCATTTTCTTTTGCCCCTACAGCGGCTTTGGTTATATCGCCTTCTTCCGCAACATATTGTGCAGCCATTGCAGTATTTGGATAAGCAATGGTATGAACATTCAATTGACGTAAAAAATCTTTGGATTGCATTAATGCTTGATCTTTCGAATAGACATATTCAATATCTTTTAAAGTTGCTCCGGGTACACCTAATAAACATTGTTCAATTTTCTGATGCGAAATCCTTCGAATATAAACCGGATACTTCATCAAACCATCTAAAACCTCGCCAACTAAACCGGAATTGGTATTTTCAAAAGGAAGAACTCCATAATGGGCTTTCCTTGAAACAACCGCTTGAAAAACATCATCAAAGGTCTTGTAGTTTAAAGTGGGGCTTCCTGGAAACATCCTTTGCGTCGCTAAATGCCCAAATGCTCCCTTTACACCACAATAAGCAATAATATCATTAGTCAAAAGACTTTGTTGATAAGCTCTTGAATTTCTCATCATAGCCTTTAAAAAGTCGCGATAAGGTCGTTTATATTTCTCTTCTTTAATCCGTTTTACACCATTTTCAATCACTTGATCTTCTCTTGATGAATCGAGAATTGCTAAATGATGTTCTTTTTTATAATTTAAAACCTGTTCCACCGCACTCATTCTTCGCTCATAAAGCTGGGCAATTTGTTCATCGATGGAATCAATCTTTTTTCGTGCTTCTTCCAATTGGTTCATTTTACACCTCTGCATACTATCTTATCATAATTTTCATTCGTTTTCTGAAAAGTTATTTCTTTCGTGCTATCATAGGAGCGAAGGAGTTTTTGATTATGAAGTTAACAGTTCATTTAAAGGATGCTTCTTATCCTATATTAATTGAAAGACATGCCATTGAAAACATCAATCAAATCATAAATACCAAGCGTAAAATCGCAATCATTGCTGATTCTGGTGTTCCTGACCAATGGATTGAAATTGTAAATAAACAATGCGCGCAAGCTCATGTGATTCGCTTTGAACAAGGAGAAGCTTCTAAATGTTTTTCTCAATATGAAAAACTATTAAATACCTTGATTCAATATCAATTTACACGCAATGATGCCATCATAGCGATTGGTGGTGGCGTCACTGGAGATCTTGCTGGTTTTGTCGCGGCAACTTATATGCGAGGTATTGACTTTTATAATATTCCAACAACCCTTCTATCCCAAGTAGATTCAAGCGTTGGTGGAAAAGTCGCAATTGATGTTGGTTCTTATAAAAATATTGTAGGGGCTTTTTGGCAACCAAAGGCTGTTCTTATTGATCCAAACGTTCTTTCTACTTTGCCAAAACGTCAAATCAATAACGGCTTAGTTGAAGCTTTAAAAACCGGTTTGATTCAAGATTCCGAGCTAGTCTCACTTTTTGAGCAAGAAAAGCTAAACATTGATGAAATCATTTATCGCTCCATCAATGTTAAAAGACAAGTGGTTGAAAAGGATGAAAAAGAAAGCAATTTAAGAAAAATCTTAAATTTTGGACATACCATTGGTCATGCGATTGAAAGCGCCTATGGTTTAAATACCTATTTACATGGTGAATGTGTCGCAATGGGGATGTTGTTTTTTACTGAAGACAAAGCGCTAAGACAAAGAATTTTAAAAATATATCAACGTTTAGAACTTCCTACAATCCCAGATTATGACACGAAAGTCTTAATGGACTATATTATGCATGATAAAAAAAGCCACTCAACTTGTACGACAATCGTAAAAGTCAATGAAGTAGGCAGCTATCAACTTGAAGAACTTTCTTTTCAAGAATTAGAAACTTTATTAGAAAGAGGTGCCTATGAAAAATAACATTGGAACAAATATTTCTTTTACCTTATTTGGTGAATCTCATGGATCCGCAATTGGTCTTGTCTTAGACGGATTACCTGCTGGTTTTGAAATTGATTTAGATCGTATTCATAGTGATATGGATAAACGAAAAGCCAAAGGGAAAATATCGACACAACGCCATGAAGGAGATGAAGTGGAAATCGTTTCTGGGCTTTTCCAAGGAAAAACTTGTGGAACCGCTTTAACCATTTTAATTAAAAATGAAAATACCCGCTCAAAGGATTATAAAAAGACACAAGGTCGTCTACGTCCAGGGCATGCAGATTTTACAGCCTTTGAAAAATATCATGGGTTTCAAGATTATCGTGGAGGAGGTCACTTTTCCGGACGCTTAACAGCACCGATCGTTGCTGCTGGTAGTATTTGTCGCCAAATTTTAGAAAGTAAAGGGGTATGGATTGGAAGCCATATCGAACAATTATATACAATAAAAGATCAAACCTTTTCACAAGATATAAAACAATTAAAAGCAGAAATTGATGAAGTCAATCAAAAAGAATTCGCAACCTTAAATCAAAATGTAGCCAATGAAATGACAAAAATCATTGAAGAAGCAGCGAGTGAAGGTGATTCTTTAGGCGGTATTTTAGAAACAGCCATTGTTGGATTACCTACTGGTATTGGAGAACCTGCTTTTGACTCGGTTGAAAGTGTATTAAGTCATTTATTATTTAGCGTACCAGCTGTTAAAGGTGTATCCTTTGGACTTGGTTTTGATTTTGCGAATGTGAAGGGTTCCCAAGCCAATGATGCCTTTTATTGTAAAAATCAAAACATTTATACCAAAACAAATCACAATGCTGGAATCAATGGTGGAATCACCAATGGTATGCCAATTTTGATTCATAGTGTTGTTAAACCAACACCATCCATTTTTAAAGAACAAGAATCGGTCGATTATATGAGCAAAGAAAATGTAAGCTTACAAATCCAAGGTCGTCATGACCCTTGCATCATCCATCGTGCTCGTATTGTGGTTGATTCAATGATTGCTTTTGGCTTATTGGATTTATGGATGTCAAAAGAAGCAACAGGAGGCTTTGTATGCGAGTAAAAATCAATCCAAGTTCCATTCATGGAAATATTCGAATACCTGCAAGTAAATCAATGGCACATCGCGCTATTATTTGTGCATCACTAGCCCAAGGTACAAGTATTGTCAGCAACGTGACTTATTCAAAAGATATCGAAGCAACCATCGCTTGTATGGAAGCCTTAGGTGCTCAAATACAAGTGCAAGGAAGTACATGTATTGTAAAGGGATGTGATGTCCGAAAAGTAGACCATTCCATTCATATTGATTGTAATGAATCTGGATCGACTCTTCGCTTTCTTATTCCTTTATGTGCATTGACTTCACAAAAAGCTTCTTTAGCCGGACATGGTCGATTGCTACAACGACCACAAGATGTTTATAAGGAAATTTTTGAAGAACAAAATTTAACCTTTGATCAACAAGAAACCTTAAATATTCAAGGTCCCTTAAAAAGTGGTCACTTTAAAATCAAAGGTGATATCTCTAGCCAATTTATTACTGGATTGATGTTGTCACTTCCTTTATTAGAAGAAGAAAGTACCTTAGAAATCATTCCACCTTATGAATCGAAATCCTATGTTAATTTAACTTTACAAATGTTAGAAAACTTTGGTATTCAAGTTATTGAAGAGGATGATTTTCATTATCGTATTCCAGGAAACCAACATTTTAAGGCCAATGATGTTTGTGTTGAAGGAGATTATTCCCAACTTGCCTTCTTTGCGGTTCTAGCTTCTCTTCAAAATGAATTAATGCTAGAAAATATGGATGCACACTCACGTCAAGGGGATCGCATTATTTTAGATTTTATTCAAAAAGCTGGAGCTTTTGTTCAAAAGACAGACGATTATATTCAAGTAAAACATCAATCCTTAAAACCACAAATCATGGATATTGCCGATTGTCCTGATTTAGGTCCTATTCTTTGCGTTTTAGCAAGTTATACAAAGGGTTGTACAAAATTGATTCATGCCCAACGTCTTCGTATGAAGGAAAGTGATCGCATTGAAGCAATGGAAGAAGAATTAAAAAAATGGAATGTGAATGTTTCAAGTACCTTTGATTCCATTACAATTGAAGGAAAGGAAAGTTATGATCAAGAAGACGTCCTTATTCATGGACACAACGATCATCGAATCGTTATGGCAATGACTGTTTTTGGTCTTTGTGCAAAAAAAGCTTGTATCATCGAAGATGCACAAGCCATCACAAAATCTTATCCAAATTTCTTTGAAGATATTCAACAAATAGGAGGAAAGGTAGAAATATTATGATTTACGGAATTGTCGGTCTCGGTTTAATGGGAGCCAGCTACGCACAACGTTTAACCGATTTACATGAAACAGTCTATGGTTTTGCACGTAGACAAGAATCCATTGATTATGCCATGCAACATCATATGATAGCCGATGGAACTATTCATGTCGAAGAATTGATTCATCGATGTGATGTCATTGTCTTAGCCTTATATCCGACTTTATTAGAAAGCTGGATGAAAGAAAATCAAGCTCATTTAAAATCAGGTGCTATTGTCATGGATATCAGTGGTGTTAAGACAAATATCATTGAGCCTTTACAAGAAATCACAAGAGAAGATATTGAATTAATTTCAACCCACCCAATGTGTGGACGAGAATCACAAGGTATCGAACATGCCGATCCAACCATTTTTGATGGAGCCAACTATATTGTCGTACCTACACAAAAAAATACCGCATATGGTATTCGTACTGCTCGTGAATTAGGACAAAAACTCGGTTGTACACATATTTCCAATCTATCAATCAAAGAACATGATCAAATGATTGGATTCCTATCCCAATTAACCCATGTGATTGCGGTATCTTTAATGAACACACATGAAAACTCTCATTTAGTTGAATATACCGGAGATAGTTTTAGAGATTTGACCCGAATTGCTTCAATCAATGAAAACATGTGGACTGAATTATTCTTATTAAATAAAGATATCTTACTCGATGAAACCAATGCCTTTATTGATTCAATTGAGCATTTTAGAGATGCGCTTCAAAATGAAGATGCCGAAGAGATGAAACGCTTATTCATTCAATCAACCGAACGAAGAGAATTATTCAACAAATAAAAGTCGCGAATGCGACTTTTATTTTAGATATTCACTTAAAGACAAATCAACAATTTGTTTAATTTCATCAATAATCGAAAGACACCTTTCTTTTTTCATTCCTGCTTTTAATCCAACCTCCACTAGATCTTTTTTTGTGGATTCTTACCATTTCTATTTATATAAAACATCAAGTTTTCTACTTTCTTGCTTCATTGAGAACCTCCTGAATATCTCGATAAGGTATTTCTGTAAATAGATTTCTTAAATCATCTGCAATACCTAATGCATTCGCAATTTTAGTCAATGAAATCAAAGAAATTTGCCCCGTTCTTTCAAAACGTTTTATTGATCCATAACTGACATGACTTTGATTCGCAAGTTCTACTTGAGAAATACATCGTCTCTTACGTATTTTACGTACACGATCCGCTATTTTTTGATCCAATTCTTCTGCTGTTTCCCATACAAATTCTTCCATCATTTCACCTCGATTATAGATAATATGTTATCTATAATATGCTTATTTAACTGATTTTAGATAATATATTATCTATACAAATCATATCATATTTATAAAAAAAGCGCGTGTAACTCTCGTTACACGCAATGGAAATATATAAGGCGAAATTCACGCTAGTCCTCATAATGTAATGCTTCGACACCTTGTACACCACTTGAAATACGAACAACGTTTTCAACATCATATACGAAGATTTTTCCATCTCCCATATGACCAGAGTACAAGACTTTACGAGCTGTATTAACAACTGTTTTTACTGGAATTTCAGAAACAATGACTTCAACTTTAATTTTTGGAAGAAGATCCATTGCCACTTTCGCTCCACGATAGTAAGTTGTTTGTCCTTTTTGTACACCGCAACCCATAACACGAGTTACTGTCATACCCATAATTCCAATTTCGTCCATTGCAGCTTTTAATGCATCAAGACGTTCAGGTTTCGTAATGATTGAAACTTTTGATAATTTTGAATCTGTTTCTTTGTAGTTCTTAGTAGGAACCGCAGTTTCAATATCAACATCTGGTGTTGTTGCAACTTCAACAGCCTTAGGCGCACCAGAGATAAGAGCTTGTAAACCAAATCCAGCATAAGAATCAGCTAAACCATGTTCTGGTAAATCAAGACCTTGAATTTCTTCTTCTTCTGTTACACGTAATCCAACTGTTTTATCAATTAATTTGAAAGTAATAAACATAGTTACAGCAGTCCAAGCACCAATCACAATCAATCCTAAGATTTGGATACCTAAGAATTTAAATCCACCACCGTAGAATAAACCTAAAGCTTCTGGTTGTGTATCGGTTCCACATGCGAATAAACCTGTACAAATAATTCCTAATAAACCATTAAAGAAATGGACACCAACTGCACCTACTGGATCATCTACATGTAATTTGTAATCTAAGAACCAAACTCCGAAACAAACCATGAATCCAGATAAGATACCAATAATGAATGCGCCAAACGCATTGACATAATCACATCCAGCAGTAATGGCAACTAGACCTGCAAGGGATGCATTCAAACACATACCAACATCTGGTTTTCCATATTTAACCCAAGTGAAAATCATTGCAGTAACGGTTGCTAAAGCTGGTGCAATCGTTGTTGTAGCGAAAATTGTTGATAATTGTAAACCATTGGTTGCAGCTGCACCATTGAATCCATACCATCCGAACCATAAGATGAAACATCCTAATGCGCCTAATGGAATATTATGACCTGGAATACCATTTGGTGTACCATCTTCATTAAATTTACCAATACGTGGTCCAAGGATCCATGCACCAATTAAAGCCGTTAAACCACCAACATAGTGAATAACACCAGATCCTGCAAAATCATGGAATCCCATTGCAGTTAAGAAACCATCTGGTCCCCATACCCAGTGTGCTTCAATTGGATAAACAACCAAAGAAATCACAAAACTATAAATACAATAAGAAATAAACTTCGTTCTTTCTGCCATGGCTCCAGATACAATTGTTGCAGCTGTTGCACAGAAAACTAAGTTAAATACAAAGGTAGACCAATCTGTTCCTTCAAAATCAAATAAAGGTCCTTTCGAGAAGTCTAACCATCCAATTAGACCACTTCCTGTATCCGGTCCACACATTAACGAATACCCTAAGAATAAGAATGCTACTGTACCTAAACAGAAATCCATTAGGTTTTTCATGATGATGTTTCCAGCATTCTTTCTTCTTGTGAAACCTGCTTCGACCATCGCAAATCCAGCTTGCATAAAGAATACAAGGGCAGCTCCAATCAAATACCAGATTCCAAAGACTTGACTCAATACTTCTTCCATATCTTTTTCCTCCCTTAAATACAAAAAAACGCACTACAAAAAACTTGTAGTACGCCTTTGTACCCTAAAACAAAAAGGCACTCTTGGTATGGAATCAAGAGCACCTTTGCGTTTATGTGATTATATTATGCTTGTACCTTTTATTTGTCAATATTTTTTCAGAAATATTTTCTGTAAGTGTTTACATTAATTAAATGATATAAAAAAGCATCGGTTCGAACAACCAATGCTTGAAATCTTTATTTCTATACTTCTGTATCTCTTTTACCACCTAAGAATTTAGGTAAATCATCCGCATGTCCATCTACAATCCATTGTTTGTATTCGGCGGTCGCTGCAAACATAACATCGCCAGCTGAATTCAATGCAGTTTCAACACTATCTTGAACAACGCCAATGATGAATCCAATTCCGACAGCTTGCATCGCAATATCTTGATTAATTCCAAATAAAGAACAAGCCATTGGAATCAACAATAGACTTCCACCGGCAACACCACTTGCTCCACAAGCTGCTAAAGTTGCCAATACACTTAAAACTAAAGCGGTCGCAAAATCAACAGTCATTCCTAAAGTATGTGCAGTCGCAAGCGTAAATACTGTAATCGTAACCGCTGCACCATCCATATTGATCGTTGCTCCTAATGGAATAGAAACTGAATACATTTCTTCATCCAATAAAAGCTTTTCACAAAGTGCCATATTGACAGGAATATTAGCAGCAGAACTTCGTGTAAAGAAAGCCATAATTCCACTTTCTTTTAGACAACGGAAAACCAATGGATATGGATTTCTTCTTAAATAGATAAAAGCAATCAATGGATCTACAACTAACGCAACCAAAAGCATACATCCAACCAATAGACATAATAAAGAACCATAATTCACAAAAATGGATACACCATTTTCACTCACCATAGAATAAGTAAGCCCCATAATTCCAAAAGGTGCTAAATTAATAATCCAACGAACCAATTGACTAACACCTTCGGAAATGTCTTCCAACATATTTTTCGTACTATCCTTTGCCAACTTCTTCAAAGCCAATCCCAATAAAATCGACCAGAATAAAATACTGATATAATTTCCTTCCGATAAAGCCTGTACCGGATTCATAACCATATTATTCAATAAATTTGAAATAACTTCTGCAATACCAGTAGGGGCTGCTGTATCACTTGCCTTCTTTGCTAAAATCAACTTTTGCGGGAATAAGAAACTTCCACATACCGCAACAACTGCAGCTAAGAAGGTACTCAACATATATAAGAAGATAACCCGTCCAAAACGACGATCCATCTTACTACTTGATGAAGATAATGCATTAGTAATTAATACAAAAACCAAAATAGGAGCAATCGATTTCAAAGAACCTTTAAACATATCTCCTAAAATAGAGATTGGTAAACCTTTCACACAAATGCCTAAGAGTGTACCAACAATAAGACCAATAATAATTCGAAGAATCAAACTGGTTTCATTATATTTTTTTACCACACCTTTTAATATTTCCATAGAACTCTCCTTTATACAACGTTACTATTTTACATAAATATGAAAACAATTTCAAAAAAACTATCATTGTTTACATTTTGTATACAAATATTTTTCATATAATCACATTTCATAAACATTCATTAATTCGACTGCTAAAAAATGTGAAATTAAATGAAATTAGCACTCTTATTGAAACAATGCTAAAAAAATGTATAATGAATGCATCGGAGGAACGTTATGAAAAATAAAAAACAGATATTTCGAATTTATGGAATAATCTTAATCGTACTTTTAGTTTTAGATTTGTTTGTTGCTCCACTTCTATCCAGTGCAAGAATTGAACAAACAAGTTATTCCTCTTTTCTAACGCAAGTTGAGAAAAAAAAGGTAAAAGAGGTACAAATTGATGAAAATACCATTTATTACACTTTAAAAGAAAATGAAAACAAAACCTATCAAACCGGTGAAATGAATGACAGTGATTTAGTCAATCGTCTTCAAGATGCAAATGTTGACTTCTCACAAAAAATCCATCAATCTTCAGCATTAGATAATCCCATTATTTACTTTTTAATTACTTTTATGCTTCCTATATTTATTCTTTCTTGGTTGATGCGTCGATCCATGAAAAAGATGCGTAAAAAAATGGGTGGAGATGATTCAACCTTTACCTTTACGCCAGGTGGCAATGAAGATGGAAATGGTTTTGGCGGCTTTGGTGGTTTTGGTAATCTTGGAAAATCCAACGCTAAAGTTTATGAAGGAAAGAAAACAGGTATTACATTTGATGATGTTGCAGGCCAACAAGAGGCAAAAGATAACTTAGTTGAAATTGTTGACTTCTTAAATAATCCAAAAAAATATGCAGAAATTGGTGCAACAATGCCAAAAGGTGCTTTATTAGTCGGACCGCCAGGAACAGGTAAAACTTTATTGGCAAAGGCAGTTGCAGGGGAAGCTGGTGTGCCTTTCTTCTCCATTTCTGGTTCGGAATTTGTAGAAATGTTTGTCGGACGAGGTGCCGCAAAAGTTCGTGATTTATTTAAACAAGCCCGTGAAAAAGCCCCTTGTATCGTCTTTATTGATGAAATCGATACCATTGGTAAAAAAAGAGATGGCGCTGGTTCCATGGGCGGAAACGATGAACGTGAACAGACCTTAAACCAATTGTTAGCTGAAATGGATGGTTTTGATGGTTCAAAAGGTGTTGTTTTATTGGCTGCAACCAATCGCCCCGAAATCTTAGATCCAGCCTTAACGCGTCCAGGGCGTTTTGATCGACGGATTCCAGTCGAACTTCCTGATTTAGCTGGACGTGAAGCCATTTTAAAATTACATGCGAAAAAGATTAAACATTCGAATGATATTGACTTTAATGTCGTAGCTAGAGCAGCCGCTGGTTCAAGTGGTGCAGATCTAGCCAATATTATTAATGAAGGTGCTTTATTAGCTGTCCGTGATGGTCGCAAACAAGTTGTTCAAAAAGACTTAGAAGAAGCCATTGAAATTGTAATTGCAGGGGAACAAAAGAAGGGAGCCGTCATCTCTCCAAAAGAAAAATTGATTGTTTCTTATCATGAAATTGGTCATGCCTTAGTGGCTGCCAAATCAAAAAATACGGCACCGGTTCATAAAATTACCATTATTCCAAGAACAAAGGGTGCTTTAGGTTATACCATGCAGGTAGAAGAAGATGAACAAAATCTTTTATCTAAGGATGAATTATACGCAAAAATTGTCACATATACAGCCGGACGTGCAGCGGAAGAAATCATCTTTGGAAATTATACCTCTGGTGCATCCAATGATATTGAACAAGCAACAAAAATTGCTCGCGCCATGATTACCCGTTTTGGTATGAGTTCCAACTTTGGAATGACCGCTTTAGCTACTGTTAATAACCAATACTTAGGTGGTGATTCTTCTTTAGCTTGTTCGGATCAAACCGCAACCAAAATTGATGAAGAAGTCATAGCCCTCATTCAAAAAGCCCATGATGAAGCAATTCAAATTTTAAAAGACAATTTAGGAAAACTACATGAATTAGCAAAATATCTTTATGAAAAAGAAACCATTACAGGTGAAGAATTCATGTACATTTTAAATAAACCTGTCGAAATCGCAACAAACGGAGTTCAATAGAACTCCGTTTTTTCACTCTAAATCAATGGATTCAATTTGATACGATTCATCCACTTTAAAAATTACTTTTCTTTCAATTGTAGATAAAGTATCGACTTCTTTTTTACAAGCCTTAAAGTATTTTTTAAAAGCTTTTTCCTTTTCTTCTTCACTTTGACTATTCTTTAGTTCTTCTTGAAGACTTTCGACAACTTTGCTTTGATCCAAGTTTTCAAAATCATCTGCTGTAATGCCCTTTACATTGACATAAACCAAATAATAATTCTTTCCTTCAGAAACTTTTGTGATTTCATAGGATTCCCATTGTTTCCCAATTAAATATTTCATATAAGATTCAAAATAGCTTTTAATCTTTCCAGTATACCCTGCTTCTTGAGCCATTTCATCCAAAGAAAGTTCTTCTTGCACATCTTTTTGCATTTTATTTGCTTGAAGGCATTCTCCTTCTGCCATCTTTTCAATATAACTTTCAACCGTTTGTTTCGCTTGATTTTCTTTCGTACATGAACATAAGAAAAAAAGCGCACAAATCAGCAAAATAATCTTTTTCATAAGTTCAGTATAGCATGATAAAATACTTTTATGATACTTGAATGTAAAATGAATCAAGCGTATCCAAAACTTGATTTAAAAGCTATTGATCTGGTGATTGCTTCTGGTGATTTACCTTATTGTGATTACCAATGGGTCCTTGATTTACGTGAACAATGCATTTTTCAGCATTGTCTTTTTTTCTTTGAATCTACAGGCCCAATCTTAATCAAAGATCAGAAAAGCTATTCAATCCCAGAAACTTTACAAAAAGAACAAGCGCAAAAAGCCCATATTGATTACTTTCCACATCAGAGTTTATTTCAACGTCTGGCACAATCAAAATTCCGTTCCTCTTTTACTTTAAGAAAAAAAGAAAGAGACTATTTAAGACAAAAAGGATGGAAAGTGATAAATCAACATGCCTATGATTTTATCGAAAAAAGACTGGCTCCGAAAATCCCAAATCACGATGGTTCACAAACACCAATGAAGGGCCATCCCATTTTCTTAGCGCAACATGCTACAGGCTGTTGTTGTAGAAGCTGTCTTGAAAAATGGCATCACATTCCAAAAGGAAAAGAACTATCGAAAGAAGAACAACGCTATATTGTTTCCATCTTAATGGAATGGCTAGTTCTTCAGGAAAGAAAACAATCATCCATTTAACATCCAAGTTTCAAATGAACAAATATTCGGATCATTGGAAATAAAATCATTCAAACATTTTTCAAAATCATTTATACAATCTAAATGATTGATATTCGGATAATAATTTTTAATCGCATAACAAATTCTTGCAGGTGGTGGCGATTTCAAACGATAGTAAGTTAAATTCGGATTGGAACGCATTGCTCCATTAATAACGGACATAGGTGCAATCCCCCACGTTTTATCTTTAATATACCTTTGAAGCATTGATCCTGTATTAATAATCAAATGGGGATGAATTGCTGGACTGAAATGTAAGTTATGCCAAGCTTGATAATCTAAGCCCCAATTTAAATAAATTTCATTTTCTGCCTTTAGCTCCGTATTATCAATATCATCATAATATGGACTATTTTTATCACAAATCAAATACATCAATTCCCGATAAATTGGTTTTGTTACGACATCCGGATAATTGATTCGAGAAAAGACAAATCCCACATCAACAACCCGATCCTCAACCAAAGAATAAATTTCATTGGAATGATGCGTACGAATATCCAAACGAACATTTGAATGTGTTGTAATATATTCTTTAAAAAAAGAGACAAAGGTATAATTATTAACTGCATCAATACTCGCTACCGTTAAATTCCGTATATTTTCAATGCTCTTTAAATCTTGCGTATCTTTCCAAAGTGAAGCCCATTGACTCGCTAATGGAATAAATGAATTCCCATAATTGGTCAATTCAACACTTCTTTGTCCCTTATTTCGAATTAATAATTGAACCCCCAATTCATTTTCAAGTTGTTGAATTCTTGAAGAAACCGTAGATTGTGAAATATACATATACTTTGCAGCAGCTGAAATACTCCCATATGTAACTGTTGTTAAGAATGCTTCAATCTGTTCATACGTCATACAAAACCCTCCTTTCTTAAATATCAACCTTATTGATATTTTATATGCTTTTTATCTGTTATTCAAATAATTTTATCTATGTTATATTTTATTTGCGCAAAGATAACAGAAAAAAACAGTACTGAAATCTGAAAATCGTTTAAAGAAAGAAGGTTTATTGTTATGGAAAAGAAAGAATTAATTGAAGCATTAAAAAAGATGGATACCGCTAGTATTTCAGATGCTATGGATAAATTAGGTATTCCTTGTGGTCTTTTAGGAATTCAAGCCGTTGTCGAAGGAAATAAGATTTGTGGAGATGCCTTTACAGTTCACTATATTCCTTGTGGCGTAGAAAAAGGAAATGTTGGTGATTTTATTGACGATGTGCAACCTGGACAAGTGGTTGTGATCGATAATGGTGGAAGATTATATTGTACAGTTTGGGGCGATATCATGACTTATACTGCCAAAACAAAAGGCATTGAAGGAACATTAATTGATGGTGTTTGTCGAGATGTCAATGGAATTAAAGAACTAGGTTATGGTATTTATACCAAAGGAAAATACATGGTTACGGGTAAAGAACGTGTTACTGTAGATGCCGTTAATATTCCAGTTGCGATTTCCGGTGTACAAGTAAGACCTGGTGATATCATTTTAGGTGATGATTCAGGTGCTTTGGTTATCCCTAAAGAAAAAGCTGAAGAAATTCTAACAATTGCTCAAAACATTGAAGCGGTTGAACAAAAAATTATTGCGGAAGTTAAAAATGGTTCTCCTTTAAAAGAAGCACGTAAAAAACTTGGTTATCATAAGCTTCAATCCAAAGAAGATTAGGTGGCTATTATGAATCAATCCTTCAAAAAGAAATTTGCAGCCATATTCTCTTTGTCTGCAATTATGTATAGTGCCTATGTAGGTCCAGGCTTTGCATCTGGAACGCAAACCGTTTCTTACTTTAATAATAAAGGCTTTATTGGTATTTTTATTGGACCAATTGTTGCAGGAATTTTATGTTTCATCTTTAATTTATTGCTTTTTGAAATCAATCGTATTTATAAACCAAACTCTTATCGAGAAGCATACAATACGATTTATCGACCAAAAGGCTTACAACTTTTCTTTGGAACCTTCAAAGAAATTCAAGTCATTGTCGTTGTTTTAATTGCTCTTTCAGCACAAATTTCTACAACAGCTGTCTTATTAAATCAAGTTTTTGGTTTACCTAAAATGGTAGGTACCGTTGGATTTTGTATCTTAGTTTTACTTTTTGCCCTATGGGGTGCTGATGTTCTTCGAAAAGTAGGAACCATCCTTGGTTTAGCAATCTTAATTATTTGTGCTTATGTTGCTGCGGTATGTTTTGGAAATGCCATTCCATTAGCCAATGATTATCTTAGCCAACATATTTCTTATGCCCAATATGGTTTTTCTGGACCACAAGCTTGGTTTTCCATGTTGATGATTGTTGTATTCTTTATGAATGGATATGAAGCTTGTGTACCTGCTTCAAAAGGTATTATTGAAACACGAAAAGATGTATTGATTGAATCTTTATTAACTGCAGTATTATGTGCTGGTTCTACCTTAATTTTCACTTATATTTTTGCCGCTGGAATGCCAAATATTATGAACGAAGAAATCCCTACGCTTTGGGCTATCAATAACTTGTCAAATTCTGGATGGATTTCAAAGATTTTATATGTTGTATTTGCGATTGCTGCTATGCTTTCAAGTTCGGTTGCTTTTATCTTTACGGTTTGTAATCGATTTGAACCAATGATTGAAAAGAAATGGACTTCAAGTACTTCTTTTTCTAGAAAGTTTGTTATCGCAATTCTATTTATCCTTATTTGTACATTTGGATCCAGCTTTGGACTTTTGAATATTATCAAATACGGATATGGAACCTTTACTTTAATTGTAGGACCTGTTATGTTGGTACCTTTAATTATTAGTGTCCCATATCGTTTATGGAAAGACAAACAAGATGGAATCATTGACGAAAACAATGAACTTGTGAATCCCCATTCAGAAAGGTAGATAGAAATGAATTTAACAGAAGAATTAAAACAAGATTTAATAAAATTACCAACAGGAAATATTGCCGATAATAATAATTCGATGCCAAATCAAGGTGTCATGGATACATCGATTAAACCTGTTGATTCAACAATGAAAATGATTGGTAGAGCTTTTACTGCACAATGTTTTCCTGGTGATAATTTAGCTTTACATCAAGCAATTTATGGTGCAAAACCTGGTGAAGTTTTAATTTTAGATCTTCATGGTTATACAAATGCTGGTCACTTTGGTGATATTATGGCAACTGCATGTAAACTACATGGTTTAGCTGGTGTTGTCATTGATGGAAGCTGCCGTGATGCCGAAGACATCAAAGAATTAGGTTTTCCTGTTTTCGTAAAAGGTTATAATCCTTCCGGGACCGTAAAAGAAAGTTTAGCGAAAATGAATATACCCGTTCATTGTGGTGGTATTGACATCAATCCTGGAGATATTATCTTTGGAGATTGTGATGGTGTAGTTGTTATTCCACAAGAGCATGAAGATGAAGTCTTTGAAAAAGCATTGGCCAAATTCGAACATGAAAAAGATATCGTCAGAGATCTTGAAGCGGGAAAAACAACCCTTGAAATCTATGGATTCGATCAACTCATCGAATCAAAATTAAAATAAATCCTATAATAATATATTGAATATTGAGCCAAAATTACATCCAAAACTTGGGTGGATCCGAAGTAGTATGCTACAATCCTCCATAATCTTTTAACAGGTGAAGCCCAAATCGAGTAAGGTAAGATCCATCAACTTAGCTCTACTCAACTGTTGCGTCATATACGGAAACAAACGTAATCCGTAGATGGCGCAACATTTTTTAATTAATTAGCTTTTTTATTTCTTTTTCATGTTGTTTGGTATAATCCGTCACTGTATAAGAGCGAATACGCTGATTCACCAAATTGGGTGATACAAAACCATTTTTCACAAGCGTAGCTAAGCGATTAATAATCGTTTTATTCGACACATTCAATTCCTTACTCACTTCAATCGGTGTAAATTCTCTTTTATTATTGTTTAAAAGAAACAAAAGCAATTCCTTCTCCTTATTCTTAAGATAAGACAAACTACCTTCTAACCCTTTTTCATTGGAACTTTTCGATAATTCTTTAACCTTATTAGAATACAACAAAACCATGCGTAAAAAATAACAGATCCAAATTTCTGGATGAGGCGGGGTATTTCTTCCTGAATAATATAAAGCTGGTAGATTCATCTGAATGGAAGCATAATATTCTTCAATATCATATGCAAAATATTCTTCTAAAGATCCAATTCCATTGAATCCATACCCATATAAATCCAAAATATATCCAGAAAGAAGTCTTGCCGTTCGACCATTTCCATCTTCAAAAGGATGGATTGTCACAAGCTGATAATGGACTACAGCCGCTATAAGTAATGGATGATCATCTGTCGTATTCACATAGTCCACAAGTTCATCCAATAAATTTGGTACGTCCATATATTCAGGTGGAATATAATCTGGATGTCCACTTTGCGAATCATAAACCGCAAATAACACGCCTGGTGGCATAGGTCCTCTCAGTCCAATTTTATCCTTAGAAGCACCTTTCTCAACAAGCTTTTGTACATCCAAAATAAGTTCCTTTGAGAATTTTTCTTTTTTCTCCACTTTTTTTTCAAGATAATTCAATGCAAGAAAATAATTCCTCACTTCTTGTTCTGGTCGTAGAAAATGCTTTCTCTCATCACTATCGATTACTTCATCCACTTGTTTTTCACTCAAAGGATTTCCCTCTATCTTAGTAGAAGCATAAGAGCTTCTCTTTTTTGAATTCTTACGTAATTTATTTGCGATTGCATAGGAAATTGAAGTTTCTGACACTATATATCGATTTTTTTCAATCTCTATAATATATTTTAAAATCTCATTTGTTAAAGAAACTTTAATCACAAAAGCACCTCCCGATATAGATTATTATATCAGGACGGCATATAAAATTACACTATTTTTACACTATTTTTACACTATTTTGGATACAAAAAAACTCCATTTCTGGAGTTCTTACGCTTTAAATAATTTTGAAAAAATAAAACGAATAAATGGTCCGCAATAACAAATTTGCCAGAAAAAGGCCATTGGAAAGTTAAATAAGACTGTTGTAAACCAAACTGAAATAATTTGTACACTCATTGGTTTAAACAATAAAGTGGCAATCAAGCTCATAATTGGACACATAATACAAATAATATAGAATGAAATTGCTAGAGTAATCACAAAAGGTCGATCACTTGGTTTTACAACTTTAAATGCAAGTTTATGAGCAATATGATCAACTAGAAAGAATTCAAGTAAAAAGGCAACTGGCCACATAATGACTAATTCGTGGAAAGCATTTAAAAAGACAAGATTTGACATTCCTTTCATATTTAATGCAATATTGTAACAAATCATTGCATAAACCATTAGAAAAGACATCATCAAAGTAAAAATAACATTTTGAAATTTAGTTTTTGGCATAATTTTTTCCTCCTTAAACTTTTGTGTTGTTCAGCAAAGCAGTTTCCAATTACACCAAAAGCACAAGTCGAATATTACCATCTATCTAAATGTTATGTCAAATGAATTTTAAAGAAGTTTCATATCATAACAATCGTTTCATCAATACATACGAGTTTCAATATGCTTCCTCTTCATTCCATATATAGGAAGCATATCTTCCGCTACTTAATTTAATGATTTCATTGCTTTTAACTAAATCTGTAAGAGTTCTCTGGACAGTCGTTGCACTAATATCTGGACACATTTCTAAAATTTCACCCTTGGTAATTTTTCCAATCTGTCTTTTTATGACTTCTCGACTTCGATCAGGTTTACTCATTCCTGCTTCAATTAATGTTTGTACACGTGTAGAGAATTCTTTATATGCTGCCACAATGATACCTAGATAATATTCTACAAAGAATTCATAATTATTATCATTCTCATACCATCCATAAGAACTGGCTTGTAAGACTTCATAATAGCTTTCCTTTGTTCGTTCAATTAGCTTTTCTATACTTATGTATTTACCTACAATATATCCAGACTTATATAATAGTAACAATGTAATTAAACGGCTCATTCTTTCATTTCCATCATCAAAAGGATGAATACATAAAAAATCTAAAATAAACATTGGCATTAAAAGTAATGGTTCGATTCCTTCTTGCAGAGCATCATTATATGCTTCACATAAATTATTCATTGCTTCTGGTGTTGCCAAAGCTTCCATTGATTGAAATCGAATTCTTCGATTTCCTATATAATCAATTTCAGCAATCGCATTATCTCTTGCTTTAAATTTTCCACCAAAGCTTGAACGATTGTATTTGTATAAATCGCCATGTAATTGAAGAAAATTATTTGAATGAACCGGAATATATTCATGACTTTCATGAATAGTATTTAAGACATCACAATATCCTGCAATTTCTTTTTCACTTTCATTTTCAGGCATAGCCCCATCCATTATAAGCTTTCTAAATCGGTAATCTGTTGTAGTAATTCCTTCTATTTTATTTGAAGCTATCGTACTTTGTACTCGAGCTATTTTTGATTGTTTCATCAATCTTTCTATGTTCCATTTAATAAATTGATTTTGTTCCCCTTTATATTCATGGATAGAAGTTAAAAGCGAAACAATATTGGGCGTTAATAATTTTTTCCAGTTTTCTCTATATAAAAATTGTTTCATTCTTTCCTCCTTCGTTTTAATTATAATTTTAACTACGTCATTTTTTTGAAAATGAC
>CAVBLW010000040.1:0-9895 GCA_963596085.1 Bacteroidaceae bacterium
GATAAAACTTTAATTATCAAAGAATTTCTAGAGAAGAAAAGTCAAGTCACTTTAATAACACGGCCAAGACGATTTGGAAAGACGATTAATATGTCAATGATGGCTGAGTTCTTTGATATTTCGAGGGACTCAAAAGAATTATTTAAGGGTACGAACATCATGGATACGCCCTATGCAAGTGAAATGAATCAATATCCATGCATTTTTATTTCTTTTGCGGATGCAAAAAGAGATAAAATATCACTTGTTTCTACGGTAAAGGATCAAATATTGAAAGAGTGGGATCGACATCGATATGTGTTTGAAAATCTAACAAAATATGAACAAAATAAGCATGACGTTTTAGAAAAGGTTTTGATGAATTATTTAGATGGAAGTCTTGAAGGTATAGGAGATGCAATCTCGTTTTTGATGAAAAAGCTGCAAGATTATCACAAGAAAGAAGTTATGTTATTTATTGATGAGTATGATACGCCGTTCATAGAAGCTTCCGTTCATGGATTTTATGATGATGTTCGAGGTGGTCTTTCCAGCTTGCTTCATAACTCATTAAAAACATCAAATAGTCTGAAATATGCGATGCTTACAGGTGTGCAAAGAGTCGCAAAAGAGAATATTTTTAGTGACCTAAATAATTTGGATGTTTATACGGTATTGGATCATGGCTATAAGCAATTCTTTGGTTTTACAGAGAACGAAACACAAGAAATATTACAGTATTATCATTTGAAATTCGATGAGAAAGTTAAAAAGATGTATGATGGCTATTCAATGGGAAGAATTGAAATTTACAACCCTTGGTCTATTTTAAACTATGCGAAAAGAAAAGAACTCATGCCATATTGGGTGAATACAAGCGCTAATATTATGATTAAAGAAGCAATAAAAAAATCGGACGATGAGTTTAAACGTGAATATGAAAGATTAATTATGGATGGTCAACTTGAAACTGTCGTTCGTATGCAAACAAGCTTTTTTGAAGAAGCGGATAATTCAACTTTATGGGGTTTATTTGTCAACGTGGGATATTTAACAATTAATAAAACGATTGATTCATACAATGATCAATATTGCATCACGATTCCGAATGATGAAGTGAAGAAAGAATTTATCCGTTTGACCGAATATCAACCTTTGTCTTGGAATTAAAGAATCTTAAAGAAGAAAAAAATAATCTTCAAGAAGAGTTAAAACAACTCGCCCTTAAAGCAATTCAACAAATTGAAGATAAAAAATATAGCTGTGATTTAGGTGGAAAAGTTGTTTTTATCGGCTTAGCTCACCATGGAAAAATGTTGAGATGGAATGGAAAGTAAAAAAATAAAGAAAAGAAGCTGCGATAAACAGCTTCTTTCTATTTTCCGGCTTCAACCATTCGATCAATGGCATTTCGTGCTTGATTCATTAATTCTTCATCCAATTCAATTTCTTCTTGTTTTTTACCGGTTAAAGTATTGTAAACATCTACAAGCGTAGTTGCTTTCATATTATGACAAATACATTCAATACTTAATGGATAAAATTGTTTATCTGGGCAATCAAATTGAAGGTGTTGAACAATACTATTTTCAGTTCCAATCACAAATTCTTTGGCATCACTTTCCTTTGCATAGCTTAATATACCGGTTGTAGATCCCGCATAATCGGCTAATTCGGTTACTTCTTTTCGACATTCTGGATGGACCAATATTTTTGCATTTGGATGTTCTTTTCGTGCTTTTTCAATATCTTTTTTAGTCATTCTTAAATGCGTAGGGCAACCGCCTTGGAAAAATTTAATATTCTTTTCAGGACATTGTTTTGCGACCCATGAACCTAGATTGGGATCTGGAATAAAAAGGATATTTTTTTCAGGCATTCTTTTGATGATTTTTACCGCACTACTGCTTGTAACAATCATATCAACCACGGTTTTTAATTCACTTGTTGTATTGATATAAGCGACAATCGCATAATCAGGATATTTTTCTTTTAACATCAATACATCTTCTTTGCTCATTTGTTGGGCCATTGGACAACCTGCATATCCATTGGCAAGATAGACCTTTTTTTCAGGGGATAAAATCTTTACGGTTTCAGCCATGAAACGCACACCACACATCATGACATTTTTATGATTCGTTTTGGCTGCTTGTACACTTAAGCCATAGGAATCTCCCGTATAATCGGCTACTTCTAAGATATCTTGACTTTGATAAGCATGGGCTAGAATCATCATATCTTTTTCTTTTTTTAAACGGAGGATTTCCCTCTGCATATCTTTTGTATTCATAAAGTTCTCCTTTTAAACGTTGTTATTATAGCACTGACAAGACAGTTGTCAATAACACGACTTTACAATTGTATATACCGGTGCTATAATTCGACTCAATGGAGGTAAAAAGTATGCAAACCGACATTTTAATTGTAGGAACAGGATGTTCTGGATTATATGCTGCTTTACAAATGGATCCCAAAAAAAAGATCTTGATGATCACAAAATCAGATGTAGAAAGCAGTGATTCCTTCTTGGCACAAGGTGGAATCTGTATGTTAAGAGATGAAGATGATTATCAATCTTATTTTGAAGATACTTTGCGAGCTGGTCATTATGAAAATGATAAAGAATCCGTTGATATCATGATTCGTTCAAGTCAGGATGTTATTGCGGATTTAATTTCATATGGAGTTAATTTTCATAAGGATGAAAAAGGGGATTTAGATTTTACAAGAGAAGGAGCGCATTCAGAAAAACGAATTTTATTTCATGAAGATGAAACAGGAAAGGAAATTACGAAGCATTTGTTAGAACAAGTGCGAAAGTTAAATCATATTACGATTTTAGAAAATACAACCTTAGTTGATTTAATCGAAGAAGACAATACTTGTTACGGGGCGCTTGTTTTAAAAAAGGATGGTCATTATGAAACGATTCAAGCCGATTATACGATTTTAGCAACTGGTGGTATTGGTGGCATTTATCGTCATTCGACCAACTTCCGACATTTAACGGGTGATGGCATTGCCCTTGCCATTAAACATCAAATTGCCTTAAAAAATGTGAATTATGTTCAAATTCATCCAACAACTTTCTATAGTCCAGATGAAACGGATCGTTCATTTTTAATTAGTGAAAGTGTTCGTGGAGAAGGCGCTTTATTACTCGATAAACATATGCATCGCTTTGTGAATGAATTATTACCAAGAGATGTTGTGAGTAAGGAAATACAAAAACAAATGGAAAAAGATCATACCGACTATGTTTGGGAAGATTTACGACCCATTGGTCATGATGAATTGTATAGTCATTTTCCGAATATTGTAGCTTATTGCCATGAAAAAGGATTTGATCCTGAAAAAGAACCAATACCTGTGGTTCCGGCTCAACATTATTTTATGGGTGGAATCAAAGTCGATAAGCAATCCAAAACATCCATGAAGCAATTGTATGCGGTAGGTGAAACAGCCTGTAATGGTGTGCATGGAAAAAATCGTCTAGCAAGTAATTCTTTATTAGAATCTTTAGTATTTGCGAAACGAGCAGCCCATGAAATTTCCAATTTCTATCATAAAAATCCTACAAATCAAGACTTATTTAGCGAAATTAATCTGGATGTATATAAAAATATAAAAGAAAGCTATCCAAAGATGGTCCAAAAAGAAATTAAAAAAGAAGAGTCAAAGGAGGAAATTTATGTTTGATCCAATTACCTTAAAATGCAATATCGATTCCTATTTAATACAAGCTTTAAAAGAAGATATTAATAATGAAGATGTATCAACAAATGCAGTTATGCCTCAATCAAGTCTTGGACAAGTAGACTTAATTTGTAAAGAAGATGGCATTATTTGTGGACTTCAAGTGTTTGAAAGAGTATTTACTTTATTGGATGATCAAATGAAAGTTTGTTTTGAAGTTGAAGATGGACAAGAAGTAAAAGAAGGACAAGTTTTAGCACATGTCTATGGAGATATTCGTATTTTATTATCTGCAGAAAGAACGGCTTTAAATTATTTACAACGAATGAGTGGCATTGCAACCTATACACATGAAGTCGTAAAACTTCTTGAAGGAAGCTCCATTCGTTTATTAGACACCCGTAAAACAACCCCAAATATGCGTATCTTTGAAAAATATGCCGTTAAAGTAGGTGGTGGACAGAATCATCGTTATAACTTATCTGATGGCGTTATGTTAAAAGACAATCACATTGGGGCAGCTGGAAGTGTTAAAAAAGCAGTCCAAATGGCCAGAGAATATGCGCCTTTTGTTCGAAAGATTGAAGTTGAAGTTGAAAATCTTGCAATGGTCAAAGAAGCAATCGAAGCGAAAGCGGATATCATTATGTTGGATAATATGAGTCACGATGAAATGAAAGAAGCAATCAAAATCATTGACCAGAAAGCAGAAATTGAAATTTCCGGAAATGTCACAAAAGAAAATATTGAAAAAATTAAGGATTTAAAGGTAGACTATATATCAAGTGGAGCCTTAACACATTCTGCTCCAATTTTAGATGTTTCTTTAAAAAATTTGCATCAAATATAGAAAGAGGTGTTTTCCATGACGGGTAAGGAAAGAAGAAATCAAATTATTAAAATTTTGGAGAAGTCTGTCCAACCTGTTTCGGGAAGTGCTTTAGCGAAACAACTTGGTGTTTCAAGACAAGTTGTTGTTACGGATATGGCTCTATTAAGAGCAAGTGATATTTCTATTTTATCGACCAATAAAGGCTATCTTTTACTTCAAGAAAATGAAACAACACGAGTGTTCAAAGTACATCATCGTTCGGAAGATGCACGGGAAGAAATGAACTTGATTGTTGATTGTGGTGGTAAATTAGAAGATGTTTTTGTCTATCACCGTGTTTATGGCGTCTTAAAGGCTAAATTAAATATTGAGTCAAGATTAGATGTAGAAAACTATTTAAATGAAATTGAAAAAGGAAATTCCTCTTTATTATTAAATGTTACTTCAGGGTATCATTATCATACAATTTCAGCCAAAAATCAGAAAACTTTAGATCAAATCCAAGAGAAATTGAGTCAACATCATTTTTTAGCGAATTTACAGGATTATGAACCTGTTGATTTCTGGGATGAGAAAAATAAGAATGAATAAGAATTTAAAGATTAAAAGAACCGAATTCTAATAAAAAAGTTAGAAGTCGGTCTTTTTTTATCCAAATATTTCTTAGATGGAATTAGCCAGTGTAGGCATTGTCAATTGTATTGGTAAAATTTTGCTTTTCAAGCCATTGTTTTTCTTCTTTGCTCTCTGGAATATCAATTCGTTCTATTTTAAATAGGACAGGTCTAGTTCCATCATTGCAACAAGCAATCATCATTCTTTCATCCTTGGTCCAATTGTGCATAATCGAACCACCTTGCAAAGCAGTATAAACGTATCGACTGATTGCATCCCAAGCTTCACCACAAAATTTGCCATGCATTAAATGATAAAAATCATCCTGTTGAGCGGTTCTTTTTAAAGTGAAAGTATCGCCTTTTTTAAAGCAAGGACAAGGACCAGATTTTGGATTAGCTAGATATTTTTCTTGATATTCTGGAAATACTTTGGTTTCCAATACAGTAATTTTACATTCGTGTTGCATCATTTCCTCCTTAAACCCACTATAACAAGAAATATTTAAAAGTTTTGTAGCTTTTTATACAGAACGAAAAGAAAGGGAATGATACATTCTAATCGTAGTTAAAATGAGTAGAAAGGAGAGCCTATGATTAGGAGATAATACATATTTTATTTCTCATTGGAATCTAAAGTTTCTTGCGAACAATAGTGTTCTAACTTTTGATGATTGATGACTTCAATCCATTTCCGATGAGAAAGGATGATTCCTTCCTTACGCAGACGAGAAAGGCTTCTTGCGACATTCACGCGGTTTAATGTCAATATATCGGCAATGTTTTCTTGACTTAAATCAATGCGAGATGGATTCTTATTCGGAGAATTTTTGGTGAATAAATATAAAAGATTACATAATTTAACAAAGGAATGATTGTATTCTTGATGCGCAGTTTCATAAATAAAAATATTAATCAATTTAGCATAATTTTCAAATGCTAAAGCACTGAATTGCGGATGATTTAAAAAAAGAGAATATATTGTTTCTCTAGAAAATTCTAAAACACGCATATCCGATATGGCTTGTGTAATAATGGATTGTTCAATTTTAAATTGGGTTTGATGAAATCCTGGTGTGATGCTTCCTTTGCTATGAAAATAGAGGATTTTCTGATGACCATCTTCATGAATAACGGAAGTCATACAGATGCCAGATTCAATATAATAAACGGAATTTATAAAATCACAAGAGTTCCATAAATATTCACCTTTTAAAATATTTCGTTTCCTATGCGGTTGCAACAAAAAACAGTCGTAGAAATCCGTATATTCGTCTGAGAAATAATAACGAGGAATCAACATAAACCATACTCCTTTGTTCACTAATACTAGTGTAGCACAGCAAAGGAAGAAAACGAAAACAAGAGAATAGGAGAGAAAGCATGAATTTTGAAGAAATGGCAAATGCGATTATAAAAAGCATTGGTGGTAAAGAAAACATTGCTGGATTGACTCATTGTGCAACTCGATTACGTTTTACACTTAAGGATCAATCCAAGGCAAATGAACAAGAAATTAAAGATATTAAAGGGGTTTTAGGTGTTGCAATCAGTGGAGGCCAGTTTCAAATCATTATTGGGAATCAAGTAGCGAAAGCTTATCAAGCGATTGTTTCAAAAGTCAATATCGAATCTTTTGAATCAAGTAAACAAGAAGAGGTTAAGATATCTGAAAAAATATTTGATTTTATTGCCTCGATTTTTACGCCAATCCTACCAGCGATTATCGGAGCTGGCTTAGTGAAGTCTGTGCTCGCAATGGCTGTACTGTTAGGTATGAGTGATCAAAGTACAACGTATTATTTTATTAATATCATTGGGGATGCACCTTTGTATTTTCTTCCTATGATGTTGGCTGTAACGGCATCGAAAAAAATTGGAAGCAATCCATATATGGCAATTGCTATTATGGGCGCTTTATTACATCCAAACTATAATGCATTAATTGAAGATGCTTTTTCAATTCATTTTAGTTCGATTTTTCATATACCAGTTACGCTTGCATCCTATAGTTCCAGTGTAATACCGGTTTTATTCATGGTTTTCTTACTCAAATATGTGGATCGACTTTTAGACAAGGTCATTCCACAATTGCTTAAGTTTTTCTTTAAACCTCTATTAACGCTTATTATTGTTGCAACCCTTACCTTTACAGTGCTTGGTCCGATTGGATTTGTGGTAGGTGTTGGAATTTGTACGGGATTAAATTTCTTAAGCTTACATGTTGGTTGGCTCGTGCCAACAATTGTCGGTGCAATCTTCCCATTAATGGTTACAACGGGTATGCATTATGGCATTGTTCCTTTTATGTTGCAATCCATTAGTGCGCAAGGTTTTGAACAGATTTGTGGACCAGGAAATCTTCCAAGTAATATTGCTCAAGGTGCTGCTTCTTTAGCTGTTGCGATTCGAACGCATAAACAAGAGGATAAACAAATCGCATTTACTTCGGGAATTACCGCTTTATTAGGTGTAACGGAACCAGCTTTATTTAGTGTGACTTTAAAAAATAAAAAAGTGTTGGCTTGTGTAATGATTGGTGGAGGTCTTGGTGGACTCTATGCAGGTCTTACGAATGTAAAGTGTTTTAGTTTTTGTTCTCCAGGATTCCTTTCAATGGTTGCTTATGTAGGCTATGATGGATGGATGAATTTGATCAATGCAAGTATATCTATGGGGATTGCTTTTTTGGCTACATTTATATTGGTATGGTTCTGGGGTTTTAAAGAAGTGCAGGAAAATGTGAAATCAATCGAAGACTTACAAGAACAAGAACTAATTTGTCCAGTCAATGGCGAAATTGTGAGCCTAAAAGAGGTTCCAGATGCAACCTTTGCACAGGAAATGTTAGGTAAAGGTTTTGCGGTTATTCCATCATCAAATCAAATTTGTGCACCAATTTCTGGAAAAGTCACAGCGTTATTTCCAACTGGACATGCCATAGGAATCACAAGTGATACCGGTGTAGAATTATTAATTCATATTGGATTGGATACCGTTAAAATGGAAGGAAATGGATTTAAAGTTGCCGTAAAAATGGATCAAGAAGTTAAACAAGGGGATTTATTGGTGGAATGTGACTTCGATTTGATTAGAGAAAATGGTTATAAGACAATTACACCAGTTGTTGTTACCAATTCCAATGATTTTAAAGAAGTTTCCATCATGAAAAAGGGTCCGATTGAAGTTGGACAAGCCGTATTGTGTTTAAAGAAATAGGAGAACTTATGAAACAAGATGATATCTTTCCAAAGGATTTTTTATGGGGTGGAGCACTTGCTGCTAATCAATGTGAAGGTGCGGCTTTAGAAGATGGTAAAGGCTATTCAACAGCCGATGCCTTAACAAATGGGGTGTTTGGAATACCAGAAATTCCTCCGAAAAAAGGTTATTTAAAAGAAGATGCTATTGATTTTTATCATCGATATAAAGATGACATAAAGCTTTTAGCCGAGCTTGGAATAAAAACGTTGCGAATTTCAATCGCATGGTCTCGAATCTTTCCCAAAGGGGATGAAAAAAAAGCAAATGAAAAAGGCTTGGAATTTTATGACAATTTGTTTGCCGAATTAAAGAAATATAAGATTGAACCATTGGTTACGCTTTCGCATTATGAAATGCCTTTGTATCTATCGAGTGAATATGGCGGTTGGAGCAATCGAAAATTAATTTATTTTTTTGAAAATTATGTGCGTGTTGTCTTTGAACGATACAAAAATACAGTAAAATACTGGTTGACCTTTAATGAAATTAACATGATGCTCCATGCACCTTTTAATGGTGGTGGTATCCAAGGAAGTCTTGAAAGTATTGATGCATCTATATTATATCAAGCCATTCATCATCAGCTTGTAGCCAGTGCATTAGCCACAAAAATTGGACATGAAATCAATCCAGATTTTAAAATAGGTTGTATGATTGCAGGAAGTCCCATTTATCCATTGACTGCAAATCCAAAAGATATCCTTGCAGCTATGGAAAAAGATCGTGATTCTTTATTTTTTGCGGATGTTCATGCCAGAGGTCAATATCCTGCTTATATTTTGAGATCTTTTAAAGAAAAAAATATTCATATTCATATGGAGAAAGAAGATTATGAAATTCTTAAACATACGGTGGATTTCATTTCAATCAGTTATTATATGAGCTATTGTGCGACAGCCGATGAAGAAAAGAATATTCAAAGTCGTGGAAATATTATGGCTGCTGTAAAAAATCCTTATTTAAAAGAATCGGAATGGGGATGGCAAATTGATCCAGAAGGATTAAGATATATTTTGAATCAATTGTATGATCGATATCAATTACCAATTTTTGTTGTAGAAAATGGCTTGGGTGCAAAAGATCAACTTGAAAAAGATGAAAAGGGGCAAGTTGTCATTCAGGATAGCTATCGCATTGATTATATGAAAGAGCACATCATCCAAATGTATGAAGCAATGAAAGATGGGGTTGAACTAATGGGGTATACATCTTGGGGAATCATCGATCTTGTTAGTAATACCTCAAATCAAATGTCAAAACGTTATGGTTTGATTTATGTGGATCGAAATGATGATGGATCTGGAAGTTTAAAAAGATATAAAAAGAAGAGCTTTGATTGGTATAAAGAAGTGATACGAACAAACGGGAAAAATTTATTGGATTAGATCTGTTGTTCTGGCTATTCGCTATAGGGAAATATTATTTTGTGTGCATGGTTTATTCGTGCACACTTTTTTTAGGACAAACTAGCGTCTAATCCTCGGTTATTCAATTGCCGAGATACAGA
>CAVBLW010000041.1:0-27374 GCA_963596085.1 Bacteroidaceae bacterium
GCGTCAGCTCTGCCCACTTAGAAGCTCGGTAATTCAATTACCGAGTAGTTCACAAAGAAATAGAATAAAGTGATCTGGCTTAATAAATTACTTTTTTGTAAAATTTAATAAGCTTTAAACATGGAATACTTATTCGTATTCACTTTTTAATATTTGCTATGAATTTAAAATAGTGTTAAAATTTTTTTGTATGAAAGCGTTATGAAAACGCAATGATTTAGGAGGATTAATCATGTTAAAAGGTATTGCCGCAAGTGCTGGTGTATCCGTAGCAAAAGCTTATAAATTGGAGACACCAAATGTAGTAATCACAAAAAAAGATGGCTGTAACTCAGCAGAAGAAATTGCTAAGTTTGATGCTGCTTTAGAAAAAACTGTCAAAGACATTGAAGGTGTAAAAGAAAGAGCAGCAAAACGTTTGGCAGCTGAAGAATTAGCTGTATTTGATGCGCATTTAATGATGGCACAAGATCCTGAATTAGCTGGACAAATCCGTTCACAAATTGAAAATGATTCAGTTAATGCAGAATTTGCTACAGAACAAGTTGCTGATAGTATGGTTGCTATGTTTGAGAGCATGGATAATGATTACTTTAGAGAAAGAGCAGCGGATGTTAAAGATGTTACTTTCCGTTTAAAATGTAATTTATTGGGATTAGAAATTCCCGATTTAACTGCAATTAGTGAAGATACAATTATTGTTGCACACGATTTAACACCAAGTGATACAGCACAATTAAATGAATTTGTTAAAGGTTTTGCAACTGAAATTGGTGGTAAAACTTCTCACTCTGCAATTATGGCAAACTCATTAGAAATTCCTGCAGTTGTAGGATGTCCTGGTGTATTAGCTGCTTGTAATAATGGAGATGTTTTAGCATTAGATGCTTTAGATGGAGAAGTTGTTGTAAATCCAGATGAAGCAACAATTAAAGCATATGAAGAAAAAGCAGCTGCTTATGCAAAAGAAAAAGAAGAATTAAAGGTTTTAGTTAACCAAGAAACAGTTACAACAGATGGACATAAAGTTGATATTGCTGGAAACATCGGTGGATTTAAAGATGTTGAAGGTGTATTGAAAAATGGTGGGGAAGGTGTAGGTTTATTCCGTACTGAATTCTTATATATGGATAGCGATCACTTCCCAACAGAAGATGAACAATTCGAAGCTTATAAACAAGTTTTAGAAGGTATGGGTGGAAAACGTGTTGTTGTACGTACCTTAGATATTGGTGGAGATAAGAAATTATCTTACTATACTTTCCCAGAAGAAATGAACCCATTCTTAGGATATCGTGCGATTCGTCTTTGCTTAAAAGAACAAGATGTATTCCGTACACAATTACGTGCTTTATGCCGTGCATCTGTTTATGGTAAATTAGCAATTATGTTCCCAATGATTGCGACTGTAAAAGAATTTAAAGATGCAAAAGCAATCTATGAAGAAGAAAAAGCAAAATTAATTGCTGAAGGTGTACAAGTTGCTGATGATATCGAAGTAGGTATGATGGTTGAAATTCCTGCAGCAGCTGCTTTAGCAGATCAATTCTCTAAATATGCTGACTTCTTCTCTATTGGAACAAACGATTTGATTCAATACTCAATGGCTGCAGACCGTATGAGTGAACATGTATCTTATTTATATCAACCATTAAATCCAAGTATTTTACGTTTAGTAAAAATGACGATTGAAGGTGCTCATAAGAATGGTAGCTGGTGTGGTATGTGTGGTGCCATGGCTGGTGATGAATTGGCTGCTCCTGTCTTATTAGGATTAGGCTTAGATGAGTTCTCAATGAGTGCAACACAAGTATTACGTGCACGTAAAATTATCAACAATATGAGTTTTGCAGATGCACAAGAGCTTGCTGCTAAATGTGTTGAAAAAGACACAATGGAAGAAGTTCAAGAAGTAATTAAAGAAACTTTAGGTAAGTAAGATAAGCGGACTTCGGTCCGCTTCTTTTTTTGGAGGTTTTTATGAAATTTAAAGACTATGTTTATCATGAAATTCAATTTGATGAAATGAAAAATAAGTTGATTGATTTAAAAAAACAAATGGAAGCTGCAGACTCTAAGGATGCATGCATGAAAGTTTGGAAGTCCTATAATTCGCTTTATCAATCCTTTGATACGAATTTAACCCTTTGTTCCATTCGTCATTCAATGAATACAAAAGATGTTTATTATGCAAATGAAAATAAACGTTTAGATGAAATTGTTCCAGAATTGGAATCTTACTTTCATGCTTTTAATGAGGCGCTTCTTTTAAATCCTTATTTGAATCAAATGAAAGATGAAATACCAGAAACCCTTTTTCTACAAAAAGAAATGGAGAAAAAATCGTTTTCAGAAAAAATTGTTAAAGAGTTACAGGAAGAAAATGTTTTATCTTCAAAATATCAAAAATTAATTGCTTCTGCACAAATTGAATTGGATGGTCAAATCTATAATCTTTCATCTTTAGAAAGTAAAATGACTGAGTCTTCACGCCAAGTTCGAAAACAAGCAACGAAGGCATATTGGAATTGGTTTGATTCACATAAGAAGGAATTGTTGCAAATTTTTGATTCTTTGGTTGCGGTTCGAACGAAAATGGCTAAAAAATTGGGCTATAAAAATTATGTTGAATTGGGATATTATCGAATGAATCGTTTTGATTATACAAAAGAAGATGTTGCGATTTATCGTAAACAAATTGTTAAAGATGTGATACCGGTCGCCAATTGTTTATATGCTTTACAAAAGAAGAGACTTGGTTTAGATGATCTATATACATGGGATGAAAAGATTGAATTTACATATGGGAATCCAAAACCCATTCTTAATGAAAAAGAGTGTATACAAACGGCTTTAAAAATGTATTCTGAACTCAGTGAAGATACAGGTGCTTTTTTTACCTATATGCTTGATCATGATTTACTTGACTATGCCACAAGAAATGGAAAGGCAGCAGGTGGTTATTGTACATATCTACCTGATTACAAAAGTCCTTTTATCTTTGCTAATTTTAATGGAAGCTTATCGGATATTGAAACGTTGACGCATGAAGCAGGACATGCATATCAAGTTTGGTCGAGTCAAGATATATTTCCTTTGGATTGTATTTGGCCAACTTATGAAACTTGTGAGATTCATTCGATGTCGATGGAATTCATTACGTATCCTTGGATGCCTTTGTTCTTTGGTGAAAATACGGATCGATATTTATATTCACATATGTCTAGTGCAATTAAATTTTTACCTTATGGTGCTTTAATTGATCATTTTCAACATGAAGTTTATGAACATCCAGAATATTCTTCGTCTGAGAGAATGGTTTGTTTTCGCAAATTAGAACAGATGTATCTTCCACATAAAAATTATGATGAAATACCATTTTTAGAAGCAGGTGGTTGGTGGATGCGTCAACTCCATGTTTTTATGGATCCTTTTTATTATATTGATTATACTTTGGCTCAAATTTGTGCTTTGCAATTTTGGAATCGTTTCTATCACAAGGATTCTAAAGCATTGAATGATTATCAGAAAATCTGTCGAATTGGTGGGAAGTATCCATTTAAAAAAGTAGTTTCAATGGCACATTTAAAAAATCCATTTGAAAAAGATTGTTTATCAGAAACAATGAAAACGGTTTTAGATTATATAAATTCTTTTGATCAAAGTACGCTTTAACTTGAATTTTTTCATCTTTTTTAATAAGATAAATGCAAAGCAATGAATAGAAAGAGTATTCTTTTTTCAATTTTTAGAGAGCTTTTGATTGGTGTGAAAAAGTAATTGGAGGAGAAGAAGGTAGTCTAGGAGCTTATTTTCTGAAATTAAGTAGGTTAATACGCAGACACAGCGTTATGTGAAGAGGCTGAAAAGCAAAGTTAGGTGGTACCACGTCAAGCACGTCCTTTCGGATGTGCTTTTTTTTGAAAGGATGGATTGTATGAAAGAAATGGCACCAAAATATGACCATTTGGTTGTAGAAGAAGAGCACTATCAAGAATGGTTAAAAAATGGGTATTTTACAGCAGGTGATATAAACAAACACCCATATTGTATTGTGATTCCTCCACCAAATGTGACTGGAAAGTTACATTTAGGTCATGCATGGGATACAACGATTCAAGATATCTTATGTCGTTATAAACGTATGCGCGGCTATGATGTTTTATGGCTTGCAGGAATGGACCATGCAGGAATTGCTACCCAAGCAAAGGTTGATGCTCGTTTAAAGGATGAAGGTATTTCTCGTTATGATATTGGACGTGAAAAATTTTTAGAACGAGCTTGGGAATGGAAAGAAGAATATGCAACAACGATTCGTTCTCAATGGGCAAAATTAGGGCTTTCACTTGATTATAGTCGTGAACGTTTTACTTTAGATGAAGGTTTATCAAAAGCGGTTCGCAAAACCTTTGTTGATTTATATAATCAAGGTTTGATTTATCAAGGTGAAAGAATCATTAACTGGGATCCTGAAGCCAAAACGGCATTAAGTAATATTGAGGTTGAACATAAAGAAATTCTTGGACATATGTATTATTTCAATTATCAAGTTGTAGAGACTGGTCAAATCCTTGTGATTGCGACAACACGTCCAGAAACAATGTTTGCCGATCAAGCCATCTTTGTTCATCCAGATGATGAACGTTACAAAGATATTGTTGGCATGCATGCAATCAATCCAGCCAATGGGGATCAATTACCAATCATGGCTGATGATTATATTGACATGTCTTTTGGTACGGCTGTTATGAAATGTACACCGGCACATGATCCAAATGACTTTGCTTTAGCTAAAAAATATGATTTGCCAATGCCAATTTGTATGAATCCAGATGGAACAATGAATGAAATGTGTGGTAAATACAATGGAATGGATCGATTCGAATGTCGTGAAGCCTTGGTTGAAGATTTCAAAAAAGCTGGTGTCGTTGATCATATTGAAGAACATATGCATCAAGTTGGTCATTCAGAAAGAACAGGTGTCATTGTAGAACCTTATTTAAGTAAACAATGGTTCGTTAAAATGGAACCTCTTGCTAAAGAAGTTTTAGAAAATCAAGAAATTGAAGATCAAAAGATCAATTTTGTGCCAGAACGTTTTGAAAAAACCTTTACACAATGGTTAGAAAATATTGAGGATTGGTGTATATCACGTCAATTATGGTGGGGGCATCGTATTCCAGCATGGACGAATAAAGAAACCAATGAAATTTATGTTGGTATGGAAGATCCAGAAGACAAAGATTTATGGATTCAAGATGAAGATGTTTTAGATACTTGGTTCTCAAGTGGACTATGGCCATTTTCAACGCTTGGATGGCCAGAAAAAACCGATGATCTAGCACGTTATTTCCCAAATGATTGTCTAGTAACTGGATATGATATTATTTTCTTCTGGGTTGCTCGTATGGCTTTCCAAACCCGTTTTGCAATGAAAAATAGACCTTTTAAAGATGTATTGATTCATGGTTTAGTACGTGATACACAAGGTCGTAAAATGTCAAAATCTTTAGGAAATGGAATTGATCCAATGGATGTTATTCAAGAAAAGGGAGCGGATGCTTTACGCTTTTTCTTAACAACAAATTCAACACCGGGTCAAGATTTGCGTTATGATGAAACAAAAGTAGATTCTAGTTGGAATTTTATCAATAAAATTTGGAATGCCGCTCGTTATGTTCAAATGCAAGTCAAAGAAGATATTCCAAGCCTTAAATTAGATGCTTTATCAAGCAGTGATAAATGGATCTTATCACGTTTTAATGAAGTATTAGAAAATGTAACGAAGAACATGGAACGCTATGAATTATCGATGGTGGGAAATGAACTTTATAACTTTGTATGGAATGATTTCTGTAGTTGGTATATTGAATTAAGTAAAGCTACTTTATATAGTGATGATGTAAATGTTGTAGAAAGTACAAAGGCTGTATTGTATACCGTAATGATTAATATTTTAAAATTATTATCACCATTTATGCCTTTTGTAACAGAAGAAATTTATTTAGATTTACCACATGAAAAAGAAAGTTTAAATCTTGAAACATGGCCAGAAGCAATCGTATTTGATTATTCACAAGCTGAAAAAGAAGAAATGGCTATTGTTATGTCAGCGATTGAAACAGTACGTGAAGTTAAAACAAACTATGAAATAAAGCCAAGTCAAAATTTAGCCATCTCTTTACGAGATCAATCCAATGCTTGGTTAGGCTTATCTAAAGATGCCAATGCGGTAATGGATAAAATGTGTCATGCACAAAATATTGAGAACTTAGGTACGGAAGAGTTATTAACAAGAACAATTAAACATGCGGTATTTACTTGTTCTATGGGTGACTTAATTGATTTTGAAAAAGAAAAGGCTAAATTGGAAAAAGAAATCGAACGCCTTGAAAAAGAAATTAAACGTTCAAATGGCATGTTAAACAATCCAGGCTTTGTCTCAAAAGCCCCAGAAGCTAAGGTGCAACAGGAAAAAGATAAATTACTCTCTTATCAAGAACAGTTAACTTTAGCAAAAAAACAATATGAAGATTTATTGAATAAAGCGTAAGCGATATTTATAAAATCAAAAAAGACCGATTTCATCTTGAAAACGGTCTTTTTTAGAAAAAAAGGAGTAATGTATCGATGGAAGATCTATAGACCATTCATCATTTTTACTCCTTTTTACTTGAATTAAGAACGAGCCATTTTTTGACGATATAGGTTTCGTCGATCTTGGGCAGTTAATCCTTTTTTACGGATGCGAATTGCATCAGGTGTAACTTCTACAAGTTCATCATCATTAATCCATTCTAAGGCTTCCTCTAAAGAGAAAATACGAGCTGGAGTTAATAACATTGCTTCATCGCGTCCAGATGAACGGATTGCAGTTAATTTTTTATTCTTTAATGGGTTTACATCCATATCAATGTTTTTGGCACTTTCACCAACAATCATACCTTCATAGACTTCAGTTTGTGGTGAAATGAAGAGTTGGCCTCTTTCTTGTAAGTTCCATAAAGCATAGGTCATTGCGGTACCAGTTTCTGTAGAAATCATGGCTCCTTGCATACGTTGAGGTATTTCTCCTTTATAAGGTTCATATCCAGCAATACGACGAACAAGTGTACCTTCACCATGCGTATCGTTGATAAATTCACTACGGAATCCTAATAAACCACGTGTTGGTGCTTGATAGACAATACGAACATAGCCATTTTCTTCGTTTAAATCTTGCATAACACCTTTACGTAGGTTCAATTTATTAATGATTGTTCCTTGGTATTCACTTGGTGCGATACATACAACTTCTTCGACCGGTTCAACCTTTGTTCCGTTTTCATCTTTATGAAGAATGACTTCTGGTTTTGAAACAGCCAATTCATAGCCTTCACGACGCATATTTTCAATTAAAATAGAAATATGTAATTCACCACGACCACTTACTTTAAAACAATCAGCACTATCTGTAGGTTCTACTTTTAAACCAACATTGACTTCTAATTCACGTTCAAGTCTTTCTTTGATGTTTCTACTTGTAACATATTTACCACTTTGTCCAGCAAACGGACTTGAGTTGACATGGAAGTTCATAGATAAAGTTGGTTCTTCGATTTCGATATGTTCTAATGGCTCAACATGATCGATTTCGCAAATTGTATCACCGATTGAAATATCTGGCATACCAGCAATTACAACAATGTCACCACTATGTGCTTCACTAACGTTCGTTCTTGATAAACCTTTGTAAACAAATAATTTAGAAATTGTTTCCTTCTTTTCTAAACCTTGTTCATTACAACGAATATAGGATTGACCTTGTCGTAAGACACCATTGTAAACACGTCCAATTCCTAAACGTCCAATATATTCATCATAAGCTAATGCACTTACTTGCATTTGTGCTGGTTGATCATCATTGTCTGGATATATATTACAATGTTTTAAGATTGTATCGAATAATGGATCGATATTATCACTTGGTGTATTTAAATCATATTGTACTCTTCCTTCTCTTGCTACACCATATAAAATAGGGAAGTCTAATTGATCATCATTTGCATTTAGATCTAAGAATAAGTCATAGACTTCATCAACAACTTCTTCAGCTCTTTGATCCTTTTTATCAATTTTATTAATTAAAAGAATTGGTTTTAATCCGAATTCTAAGGCCTTTGATAAAACAAATCGAGTTTGAGGCATTGGACCTTCACTTGAATCAACGAGTAAGATAACTGCATCGACTGTACGGATGATTCGTTCAACTTCACTTGAAAAATCCGCATGGCCAGGAGTATCTACTATATTAATTTTAACGCCATCATGAATAATGGAACAGTTTTTAGAATAAATGGTAATACCTCTTTCACGTTCTAAATCATTGGAGTCCATTACACAATCAACAACTTCTTCATTATCTCTAAAAACATCACTTTGACGTAAGAAAGCATCTACTAGAGTACTTTTACCAGCATCAACGTGAGCGATAACGGCAATATTTAAAATTTTTTCTTTATTAGACATGACGTCACTCTCTTTCTTTTAAAAAAACAGATTTATTATAAGACATAGTAGTAATTTAAGCAATAACAGCGTATAATCTTAGCTATGAAAATAGAATATTATAAAGAATACGCAAACTCTTTACAAAGAGAAATGGAATATAAGATCTATGGACATGCTGGTAAGGTATGTTTGGTTATTCCAACCCAAAATAATCGTTTCCATGAATGGGAATGGAGAAATATGTACGATGAAGTACAATCTTTCATTGATCAAGGCAAAATTCGTTTTGTGGCCTGTGATTCAATTGATTTAGAAACATGGTCGAATAGCTATGGAGATCCGAATTATCGTTTTTATACGCATGAGGCTTGGATTCAATATTTGATTAATGAATTGATTCCATCGGTTAATCAAAAATTAAATCAAAATGAACCATGGTGGACGATAGGTGCTAGTATTGGTGCTACGCATTCTGCAAATCTCTATTTTAGATATCCAGATTTATTCGATGGATTATTGGGGATGTCTGGTGTTTATGATGTGAATGAATTTTTTGGACCCTATCATAATGAAGTAACCTATAAAAATAATCCCATGGCTTATTTATATAATATGCCAAATGATCATGAATATATTTCTAAATACAACAAAGGACAAATTGTTTTATCTTGTGGACAAGGCGCTTGGGAAGAGCAATCTTGTTCAGATTTGCATCATTTTCAAGAAATTCTAAATTCAAAGGGAATTCATTGTTGGTGCGATTATTGGGGAAGTGATGTTTGTCATGATTGGCCTTGGTGGAAAAAACAATTGCCATATTTTATAGATCATATGTTAAGAAATATATAATGTTTGTCGATTGATACACTTGTATTGATCGATTTTTTTATTAAAAAAGAGACTTACAAAGTAAGTCTCAAATTTTATACAAGCATGACATCTGTTACCCCTGGAACTTCATCCAGAATAAGAGATCGTATTCCACTTGAAAAGTCTTCAACAGCCATGAAACAACCTTGACAAGCACCTCTAAAAGAAACATAGACAACATTGTTTTCATCAATCCCTAAAAGAGCAATGTCGCCTCCATCTTGTTGAATATAAGGTCTAATTTTATCGATACATTCTTCCACTTCTTTTTTTGTGGGAATATGCGGTTCGTTGTTTTTATTTTCTTCCATTCTTACATCTCCTATCTTAAAAACAATGGACATATCAATATTGGTACGATTAAACCAACAATAAAGCCACCAACCACTTCAGTAAATTTATGACCTAAAACCGTTTTAAGGTTTTCTTTATAGATTGGTTCATCATAAGCAATATTGATTTGTGCTTCATCTTTTAAATCTTTAATTAATTGTTGAACAAGTTCTATATTTTTTCCTGAATAATAACGAACATGGCAAGCGTCATACATTACAATAAAAGCAAAGATCGTCGTTACAGCAAATAAAGCACTATTGAATCCTTCTTGGATTCCAATAGACATAGCTAGAGCAGTAACGGTAGAAGAGTGTGAGCTAGGAAAGCCACCACTGGCTATGACCCAATGCATGTCCCACTCACCAGATTTATAATAATATACAATCGTTTTCGCAATTTGTGCAGCAAGATTGCTGATAATTGCAGTTATTAGAGGAAAAAGAGAAGCAGGTATCATTTATATCCGTCCTTCCTTTTCGATTTCTATTATAGCATACAACATTTTTTCTTGTATTTATTTGTTTCGTTTGATTCTTTACATTTTTTTGAAACCTATTACATATAGAAGTAATTCGTTGACCAAAGAGTGAGTCATAGCTAACCGAAATGAACAAAATCGGCTTTAAAACTAAAAACAAAGCTCGTATAATGACTATGGTGTATGTAACCTATTTTTAAGGAGGAAATTAAAATATGGCAAAAAAATTTCAGTCCATGGATGGAAATACAGCTGCTGCTCATAACGCCTATGCGTTAACTGAAATGAGTTGTATCTATCCAATCACACCATCTTCTCCAATGGCAGAAGTTATGGATGTTTGGGCAAGCCAAGGTAGAAAAAATGCTTTTGGAGAAGTTGTAAAAATTGCTGAACTTCAATCAGAAGCTGGGGCATCAGGTGCTGTGCATGGTGCTGCACAAGGAGGAACATTAGCTACAACTTTTACAGCAAGTCAAGGTTTATTGTTGATGATTCCAAATATTTACAAATGGGTTGGTGAAAATCTTCCAGTTGTATTACATGTTGCAGCTCGTTCATTAGCAAGCCGTTCATTAAACATTTTTGGTGATCATGAAGATATCTATGCAGTTCGTCAAACAGGTATCCCAATGTTGTCATCTCACTCTGTTCAAGAAGCTATGGATTTAGCTGGTGTTGCACACTTAACTGCAATTAAGTGTCATGTACCATTCTTGCATTTCTTTGATGGATTCCGTACGAGTCACGAAGTTCATAAAGTTGAAGTGTTTGACACAGAAAAATATAAAGATTTAATCGATTACGAAGCTTTAGAAGACTTCCGTAAACGTGCTATGGATCCACATACAAATCCTGTAACTCGTGGAGCAAACGAAAATGATGACATTTTCTTCCAAACAGTAGAAGCAAGAAATGCTCATTATGATGTAGTTCCTGATGTTGTAGCTGATTATATGGAAAAAGTCAGTGCAATTACTGGACGTGAATACAAGCCATTCACTTATGTTGGTGCGCAAGATGCTGAACGTGTAATCGTTGTTATGGGTTCTGCAAGTGAAGCTGGATTAGAAGTTGTTAATGATTTAGTCGCTAAGGGTGAAAAAGTTGGTATGATTAAAGTACACTTATATCGTCCTTTCTCTACAAAATATTTAACAGCTGTTTTACCAGAAACAGTTAAACGTATTGCCGTATTAGATCGTACGAAAGAATACGGAGCTGGTGGTGAACCATTGTACTTAGATGTATTAGGTGCATTAAATGGTAAAGCAATCGAAATCATCGGTGGACGTTATGGATTAGGTTCTCATGATACACAACCATGTCATATTAAGGCTGTTTTTGATTATTTAAAAGAAGCTGAAATTAAAACAGGATTTACTGTTGGTATTGAAGATGATGTAACTCATACATCATTACCTGTTGATACAACTTACCAAATTGAATCTGATGCTACTTCATGTTTATTCTGGGGTCTTGGATCTGATGGTACTGTTGGTGCAAATAAAAATACAATTAAAATCATTGGTGATAACACTGATCAGTACGCTCAAGGTTATTTTGCTTATGATTCTAAAAAAGCTGGTGGTGTTACTCGTTCCCACTTACGTTTTGGAAAATCTCCAATTCATGCAACTTATTATGTAAATAATGCGGATTTTATTTCCGTATCATTAGACACTTACATGTTTAAATATGATGTAGGTCGTGGTCTTAAAGACGGTGGAACTTTCTTATTAAATACTACATTTGATAAAGAACAAATCGTTAAGCAAATGCCTAATCGTTTAAAAGCACGTTTGGCAAAAGCACATGCAAAATTTTATATCATTAATGCAACTCAAATTGCACAAGATATTGGAATGGGACGTCGTACAAATACAATTCTTCAAAGTGCATTCTTTGCATTGAATGAACAAATTATGCCTTTGGAAACATCTGTTGAATTGATGAAAGCATTTGCGAAAAAGTCATATGGTAAAAAAGGTGACGAAATTGTCAACTTAAACTATAAAGCAATTGATGCTGGTAAAGATGGTGTTGTTGAAGTTCCTGTTGATCCAGCTTGGGCTGAATTACCATATAACGAATTAAGAGAAATGACAGGCGATGCTTATTGGGATGAATATGCTGGACGTATCAATGGTCTTGAAGGTTATGATATGCCAGTTAGTGCATTCACTAAATTTGGTGTATTAGATGGTACAATGCAACCAAATGCTTCATTCAAGGAAAAACGTGCAATTGCTGCAATGGTTCCTGATTGGAAAGCTGAAAACTGTATTCAATGTGGTATTTGTTCATTCGTTTGTCCACATGCAACAATTCGTACATTTGCTTTAACAGATGAAGAAGTTGCTGGTGCACCTCAAGAATTTGAAACAATTCCTGCAATTGGTGTAAAAGATAAGAAATTAGCATTCCGTGTTCAAGCAAGTCCATCAAACTGTGTTGGTTGTGGATTATGTGTGACTGAATGTCCAGGTAAGAAGGGCGAAAAAGCATTGAAGATGGTTCCAATTCACTCTAAGATGGATGAAGATGCTTTAGCTGATTACTTATACAAAGAAACTGAATACAAAACAGATTTATTCCCTAAAAATACAATTAAGGGTTCACAATTCTTAATGCCATATTTTGAAGTTTCTGGATCATGTCCAGGATGTGGTGAAACTCCTTATTATCGTTTAGCTTCTCAATTATTTGGTAAAGATATGATGATTGCGAATGCTACCGGATGTTCTTCAATCTATTGTGGTGCTACACCAAGTACACCATTTGTAACTGATAAAGATGGAAATGGTCCTGCATGGGCAAACTCTTTATTCGAAGATAATGCGGAATATGGATATGGTATGGCTTTGGCTCAAAACTATAAAATGGCTCGTATTTACCGTATCATGGAAGAAAATGCTGAAACTGTTTCAGCTGACTTAAAAGCATTATTTGAACAATATATTGCTGCAAAAGGTAATAAAGATGCTGAACGTGAATTAGAACCACAAATTAAAGAATTAGTTGTTAAAGAAGCAAATGAAGAAGTTCAATCTTTAGCAAAAGAAGACTTAGTTGAAAAATCTGTATGGATTATCGGTGGTGACGGATGGTCATACGATATCGGATACGGAGGTGTTGACCACGTATTAGCTAATAACGTTAATGTAAATATCTTAGTATTGGATACAGAAGTTTATTCAAATACAGGTGGACAATCTTCGAAATCAAGTCAACGTGCTTCAATCGCTAAATTTGCGGCTGGAGGAAAAACAACTTCTAAGAAAGATTTAGGACAAATTGCTATGACTTATGGTCATGCTTATGTTGCTCAAGTTTGTATGGGTGCAAACAAAATGCAAACATTAAAAGCTTTCCAAGAAGCTGAAAGTTATGATGGACCATCATTAATTATTGCGTATGCACCATGTGCAGAACACCATATTAAAGGTGGATTAGGAATTCATCAACAAGTTCAACGTGATGCTGTAGAATGTGGTTATGTCACATTGTATCGTTATGACCCACGTGCTGAACAACATTTAACAATTGATTCTAAAGAACCAGATTACTCTAAGATGAAAGCCTTCATGATGAGAGAAACTCGTTTTAATCAATTGGTTAAATTAAAAGGTGCTGAAGCAGCTGATGAATTAATGGAAGCTACAAAAGCAGACGCTATGAAACGTCGTCATAGATTAGTAAGTCTAGCAAAAGAAGACGAATAATCGTATAATATAGGAACTGTTAAGTCAGTTCCTATTTTTTATGAGGTGAAGTATGAAGTTTTGTTTTGATTGTGATGATACACTTTATGATTTACAAGGCCCCTTTAAAAAATGTATGAAAGATTACTTTCCAGATTTTAAAGGAGATTTAAAAGAATTCTATCGAATATATCGTGATTTTGGAGATCAAATATTTGATCTACTTCAAGAAGATATTATTACGGTTGATGATAGTGGAATTTATCGGATTTATAAAGCAGCACAAGTTTTTGGATATGATTTTCCTTTGGAAAGAGCGGCAGATTTTCAAGATTCTTATCGAAATTATCAACATCAAATTGCGATGACTAGCCTTTTTCATGATTTTTTTGCACATACGAATGCTGAACTTGCAATTTTTACGAATGGTTTAGATACACATCAAAAAATGAAATTAAAAGCATTAGATGTCTATCGATATTTTAAAGAAGATCATGTCTTTACAAGTGGTGGCATAGGATATGCCAAACCAAATCAAAAGGCTTTTCAATCAGTTGCACTAAAGACGAATACTTCGATAGAAGATTGGTATTATATTGGAGATAATTATATCAATGATATTGAAGGTGGAAAAAAAGCTGGAATGAAAACGATTCATTTTAATCGACATCATCAATTGGAAGGAGATTATGCAGATTATATTGTATATTCTGAAAGTGAATTAATTGAATTATTGAAGAGGTTGGAAAATGATTAAGTTTTGTTTTGATTGTGATGATACGCTTTATGATTTACAGGAACCCTTTATTAAGAGTATTGAAAAGACTGGTATTGTATTACCGGTAGGGGTTAATACGTTTTTTAAAATTTATCGTCAAATGGGGGATCGCGTATTTGATTTAGAACATGCGCATATCATTACATCGGATGATGTTGGGATTTATCGAATCTTTGAAGCTTGTAAAGAATTGCATATTCCGTTTTCTTTAGAGCAAGCAGCGGATTTTCAAGATTTTTATCGATATTATCAAAAACATATTACGATGCATCCCCTTTTACATGATTATTTTTCTCAAACTAAATCAACGATTGCAATTTTAACGAATGGGCAAGAGGGCCATCAAAAGGATAAGGTTCGAACACTAGGGATGTATACATATCTTGATGATTCTTCTGTTTTTTCAAGTGAAGGGATTGGCTTTGCGAAACCGGATCCAAATGCTTTTCAGTTTGTTGCAAATAAAATGAAAAGCAATATCAAGGATTGGTTTTATATTGGAGACAATTATATTAATGATATGGAAGGTGCTAAAAAAGCAGGCATGCGTACGATTCATTTTAATCGTCATCATTTAATGGAAGGTCCAATGAGTGATTATATTGTCTATTCTGAAAAGGAATTGGTTGATCTTTTAAAGAAATTAGAACAAGAATAATGTTGTTTTACTAAAGTTAGGATGTTTAAAATTCATCCTAGCTTTTATGAAATTTTAGTAAATAAAAAAGCTCTATCTTTGTTGATTGATAGAGCTAATTTTTTTTAAATCTTTTTATAAGATTTCATTTAAACGACTTTGAATAGCTAAAATGAATTCTTCTGAATTTACTTCTTTTGTTTCGATTCCTTCAGCTAGATGACATAAATCTTTTGTCATGATACCTTGATTTAAGGTATCCAAACAAGCTTGTTCTAATTTGTTTGCAAAGTTAACCAAATCGTTAATTTCATCTTTTTCGCCTCGTTTTCGCAATGCACCAGTCCATGCAAAGATGGTTGCGATTGGATTGGTTGATGTTTTTTCGCCTTTTAAATAACGATAATAATGACGTGTTACTGTTCCGTGAGCAGCTTCATATTCATAATTACCTTCTGGAGAAACAAGAACACTGGTCATCATCGCAAGAGATCCAAATGCGGTAGAAACCATATCGCTCATTACATCCCCATCATAGTTTTTACAAGCCCAAATCATACCACCGTTGCTTCTCATGACACGAGCAACAATATCGTCAATGAGTGAATAGAAGTAAGTAATACCAGCTTGTTCAAATTTTTCTTTGTATTCGTTATCATAAATATCTTGGAAGATATCTTTGAAGGTATGATCATATTTTTTAGAAATTGTATCTTTTGCGCCAAACCATAAATCTTGTTTCACATCTAAGGCATAATTAAAACAAGAGCGTGCAAAAGATTCAATTGAATCATCTTTATTATAAAGTCCTTGAACTACACCTTTTCCTTCGAAATTAAAGATTTCTTGTTCTTCTTTATGTCCATTTTCATCCGTAAAACTTAGAGTCGCACTTCCAGCTTTTTCGATTCTAAATTCAGTATCACGATAAACATCTCCATAAGCATGACGAGCAATCGTAATGGGTTCTTTCCAATTTTTTACAATGGGTTGAATTGGATCAATCATAATAGGTGCTCTAAATACCGTTCCATCTAAAATTGCACGAATAGTACCATTCGGGCTCTTCCACATTTGATGAAGGTTATATTCGGTCATTCTCTGTGCATTTGGTGTGATGGTCGCACATTTAACGGAAACACCATATTTCTTATTGGCGTTGGCTGCATCGATGGTTACTTGGTCATTTGTGGCATCACGATTTTCTAATCCTAAATCATAGTATTCTGTTTTTAAATCCACATATGGAAGAATTAATTCATCTTTGATCATCTTCCATAAAATACGAGTCATTTCGTCGCCGTCCATTTCGACAAGCGGTGTTTTCATTTGAATTTTTTTCATATTCGAGGGTTCCTTCCTTTTGATTGAAATCATTATACCTTTATTTTAAACATTTGTGTAAAACAATTTGCTATGTATGATAAAATATAAAGTATTGTGGAGGTGGGTTCTATTGTTTATCACTACAATTCATGATATTAAAGCACTGAGTGCTCTAAAAGAAGCCGGAGCAAAAGGGATACTTGTAGGAATTGAAAATCTTTCAATTCGAGGGTTAAATCACTTATCCATTCAAGATTTATATGAATGGAAAAAAGCTTGTGACAAATATGAATTAGAACTTTATGTCAATGCTATGAAATTGATGATGGATTCGGACTTAGAACAGGTACGTACTTTAATTCAAACTTGTCTCGAATTAAAAATTGATGGTATCTATTGCGCCGATGAGGGCGTAATCTATCTTGGACAAGAATTAGGCTATTCATCGATGATCTATCAACCTGAAACACTTATAACTAATCATTGGGATGCACAATTTTATTTGGATCAAGGTTGTAAGGCAGTTAGTTTAGCACATGAACTATCAATCGATGAAATTCGATCCATTAGTAAAGCGAACGGCATAGAAATATTAGTCAGTGGTTACTTTTCTATTCTTTATTCAAGAAGGTCTTTAGTCACAAATTATTTAGATGCGATTCATAAAACGCTAGATGGTGAATCGGATTTATATTTAATTGAACAAACAAGATATGATCATATGCCGATTGTCGAAGATGAAACAGGGACACATATTTTTAGTGAACATCCGATTACGAGTATTAAACAATATCAAGATTTACAAGCGATGGGAATTAAGCGTTTTCGTATTGATTCGTTATTTAAAGGTGACGCTTGGACTATTGATGTGCTAAATGCCTATAAAGAAAATAGAATGATTGAAGGCTCGGATCATTGGTATTATCAAAATACGATATTAAAAAAGGAGGATCCACAATGAATAAAATTGAATTGTTGGCGCCTGCTGGAAATTTAGAAAAAGCCAAGATTGCGATTCTTTATGGTGCGGATGCTGTATATATTGGTGGAAAATCCTTTTCTCTTCGTTCACGCGCTTCTAATTTTTCATTGGATGAAATTAAAGAATTGGTTCAATTCGCAAACCTTCATCAAGCCCATGTCCATGTTACAGTTAACATGCTTCCGCATGAAAGTGATTTCGATGGATTAAAAGAATATTTATATGCTTTGAATGATGCTGGTGTACATGCCATAATTGTTGCTTCACCTTCTATTATGATGTTTGCGAAATCTTTAAAATGTCAATTTGAAGTCCATGTATCGACGCAACATTCAACGACAAATTCCAAAGCAATACAGTTTTGGAAAAAGAAGGGAATGGATCGAGTTGTACTCGCTCGTGAATGTCAACTGCATGAAATTAAAGATATGGCCCAAAAGAATATTTTACCAATTGAAGTGTTTATCCATGGCGGAATGTGTATATCTTATTCTGGTCGTTGTGTCTTAAGTAATCATATGACCTTACGTGATGCCAATCGAGGAGGATGTGCGCAAAGTTGTCGATGGAAGTATCATTTGATGCAAAATGAACAAGAAATTTCAAAGAAAGAAAATTTATTCAGCATGTCCAGTAAAGATTTACAAGCCGTTGATGAAATTCAAAATTTTATACAATGGGGCGTACGCTCATTAAAAATTGAGGGACGCATGAAATCTGCATATTACTTAGCAACTGTTGTATCGAGTTATCGACGATTGATTGATGAAATCTATGCAAAAGGTACTGTGGATGAAACATTTTTAGATGAAATTAAATTTGAGATTTCGAAGGCAGAAAATCGTGAAACCGGACCTGGTTTTTATAAAGGTTTGCCAAATTATCAAGTTCAACTTTATCAAGATCATGATGAAACAGTTACACAGGAGTATGTTGCTTATGTGAAGGATGTATTAGAGGATAAAGTTGTTCTTCAAGTGAAAAATAAATTTACCATGGATGATCAACTTGAAATATTTGGTCCACATATCAAAAGTACAGAAATCCAATTGGATTGGATTTATGATACAAATGATTTGGAACTTAAGGTTTGTAATCAACCGATGCAAATCATTTATACAAAATGGCAAGGCCCAAAAGAAGTTGGTGCAATGATTAGAAAAAGGAGAAAGAGAAATGAAATTAAGTCATAGTTATTTTTATACATTAAGAGAAAACGCAAAAGATGAAGATAGTACTTCAAGTAATTTATTAGTTCGCGCAGGTATGATCAAAAAAAGTAGTGCAGGGACTTATATGATTATGCCAATGGGTAAGAAGGTGCTTTCTAAAATTGAAAATATCATTCGTGAAGAAATGGACAACAAAGATGCGCAAGAATTATTGATGCCAGCTTTAATTCCGGAGGAAGTTTATGTTCAATCTGGACGTCGAGAAGCCTTTGGTTCGAATATGTTTAGTTTAAAAGATCGTTACAATCGTCCTTATGTTTTAGGCCCAACACATGAAGAACTATTTACGATTGCAGCAAGTATGAATGGAAAAAGTTATAAAGATTTCCCATACAATTTGTATCAAATTCAAACGAAGTTCCGTGATGAAACACGTCCACGTTTTGGTTTGATCCGTGTTCGTGAATTTATTATGAAGGATGCATATTCTTTTGATAAAGATGAATCTGGTTTGGATGTTTCTTATGAAAAGATGTATGATGCGTATAATCGTATTTTTACTCGCCTTGGATTAAATTATAAAATTGTAAAAGCCGATACGGGTGCAATGGGCGGTTTGTTAAGTGAAGAATATCAAGCAATTTCACCAATTGGAGAAGATATTGTTGTTGGTTGTGAAAATTGTGACTTTTCAAGTAATATGGAAATCACTGAGGTTGTAAATCAACTTGAAGAATCACAAGAAGAAAAACAATCTTATAGTATAAAAGAAACGCCTAATGCAAAAACAATTGAAGAGGTTTCTGCTTTTTTCAAAAAAGGAGCTAAAGATTTTTTAAAAACGCTTCTATATAATGTGGATGGAAAAATTGTGGCATTCTGTATTCCTGGAGATCGTGAATTAAATGAAGCGAAGGCTTTGAAATTATTAAAAGCCAACGAAATGGATCTTGCTTCTTTTGAAGATGTAGAACGTGTAACACATGCACGAGTTGGTTTTGCAGGACCAATTGGAATTGATTGTCCGGTTTATTTGGATCGTCAAGTTTTAAAAATGAAAAACTTTATTGTGGGTGCGAACAAAAGCGACCACCATTATGAAAATGTGAATTTAGAAGATTTCCAATATGAAGCAGTTGCAGACTTATGTCAAGTACAAGAAGGTGATATTTGTCCTTGTTGCGGTCATAAATTAACTTTTGAACATGGAATTGAAGTAGGGAACTTATTTAAATTGGGTACAAAATATTCAGAATCATTAAATATTTTATATACAGATCAAGATAATAAACAAAAACCAATTTGGATGGGTTCTTATGGAATTGGATTAGAACGTTGTATGGCGGCTGTTGCAGAACAATACAATGATGAAAAAGGTTTAATGTGGCCAGATGAAATTGCACCTTATCGTTTAGCAATTGTAGTGATTTCAAATAAAGATGAACGCCAAATGGAAGTAGCAGAATATTTATATTCATTCTGTAAGAAAAATCACTTTGATGTTCTTTTAGATGATCGTAAAGAAAGAGCTGGTGTAAAATTTAAAGATATGGAATTAATTGGCATTCCACATCGTATTACAATTGGACGTGATATTGAAAATGGTTTTGTAGAATGGTGTGATCGATCTTCTACAGAAAAAGAAAAGATTGCTTTAGAAGATATTGAAGACCGTATTTGTGAAATTTTCAAATAATTTTCAGAATTTACAGAAAATTGAAAACGTTTACTGAAAGATAAATCTTGTTTATATCATCTAATAATTATATTATTAAAAAAGGAGGGTGTACTATGAACACAATATATTTATCAAATAACCAAATTGTAATGAATTACAACCGTTCTTATCCAAAGAATCGTGATGATTTACTAAAAGCAGACGCTTTTCATTTGTTGGTGCAATATTTTATTGCAGAACAAACGAATCCTGAATTAAGAAAATATCTTACCCAAGATGGTAAATTGAATAATGAAGAAGCTACGAAAGAACTTGTTACTTTTGCTCGTCAATTAGCAATCTTCGAATTGGATGAATTAGATAGTCCCTATGCTCAAAATCAAGAAGCTTTACTAGAAGTAATCGAAGACTTATATAAATTTTGGCGAAACCGTAGTCGTTTTGGCTTTTTAGAAAGTGAAAACTATAAAGGTTTTGGTGTAAATACTTTAGTGAAATGGGATTCAAACTTGAATGACTTGATTTTACGTACTTATCGTTTATTTGAAGAAAAAGTTCAAAAAAGACATAACCATGTTTATCGTCAAGCGCAAGCTGGTACGAATGCTTGTTTCTCTATTCATGCGAGAAATCACATCTTGCCTAAGGCTTATTCAGAGTTACAAGAAATTCCTGTAATTGATACAGTTATGCTTCGTACGCCAATGATTTTACACAATAAGTCTTCTAAAAGAACTGGTGTAATCAATCAAATTTATCAAAATCCAATGGAATATTTTACAGGAAATAAAGATACTTGGTTCTGTTTCCCTTGTAAGGTTGGAAATTTATTATGTTTGACTTATTTCAATATTAAATATATTGCGCTTTCTTTATCTTTAGCAAATTTATTCGAATTAGCTACAGTTGAAGAGGCAGAACAAAAACCAGATTTAATCTGTATTGTTGGAAATGAAGATGGAAAAAATGAAACACAATTCTATCATGATCAAGAAGAAGACATTTGGGTTGGATGTATTTCAGATCATCCAAGAATGGATTATTTTGGATATTTGAAAAAGATGATGTTGACTCTTCATAATGTACGAAAAATGCATGAAGGATGGTTACCAATTCATGGTGCTTTTGTAAAAATTTGTTTAAAAGATGGTACAAGCAAAAATATCATGTTGATGGGTGATTCTGGAGCAGGAAAATCTGAATCTATTGAAGCTTTAAAATCAGCAGGTAAAGATTATATTCGTGATGTCCAAGTTATTTTTGATGATATGGGAACGATTCATATCGAAGATGGTGTCCCTTATGGTCAAGGAACGGAAATTGGCGCCTTTATTCGATTGGATGACTTAGAACCTGGTACTCCATATCGTGATATGGACCGTTCCGTATTTATGGCTCCTGAAAATCCAAATAGTCGCATGGTTACACCTGCAAGTCCTTATAATTTTATTGTTACGAACCATAAAATCGATTTATTTGCTTATGCAAACAATTATACAGATAAATATGGATTGGCTGAATTAAGCGTAGAAGAAGTAAAAGAAACTTGTAAACTTGGAAAACGTATGGCTTTAGGAACTACACAAGAAGTTGGTATTTCAACAACTTATTTTGCAAATCCATTTGGACCTATGCAAATGGAAGAAGTTTGTGAGCCATTAATTGATAAGACGTTCCGTTGTTTAAAAGAAAATGGAATCTTTACTGGTGAAATTTATACACATTTAGGTTTCAGTCGTGAGAATCGTCAAGGTTTAAATGTTGCGGCAGAAGAATTATTAGATTTCATTACAAAACAAAAATAAATTTAGTGCCCAAATCAATTTGATTTGGGCTTTCTTTTTTATGATTCAGTTTTTTGATTATTTAGAGTTTTAGAGCTATTTCTTTGAAAATCAATAATTGTATAGAAGCGTCTTTTTAGAGTTCATTTTATTTGAAAGATGATTGATAAGAATACATTTTTTTAAATTCACTCTTTGCAAGAATAAAAATAAATGCTATAATAATATTCGTTGAGAGGTATTTCAACAATTAATAATATAAAAAAATATTTGCATTGAATTTAGAATTCATGTATAATAATTAAGCACATGGTTCCGTAGCCAAGTGGCTAAGGCAATAGACTGCAACTCTGTGATCATCGGTTCGAATCCGATCGGAACCTCCATTACATGGGGTCGTGGCGGAATTGGTAGACGCAACGGACTTAAAATCCGTTGGGAGTTAATTCCCGTGTGGGTTCAAGTCCCACCGTCCCCACCATCTTGATTGAGACCTTCTTATGAAGGTTTTTTTTATGGAAATTTAGAGGGGTATTTATGCGAGTTTTAGAAAATTTAGAACCAAAAAGTGTATTTTATTTTTTTGAAGAAATCAGTCGAATCCCTCATGGTTCTTATCATGAAGAAGCGATTAGTAATTATTTAGTTTCCTTCGCAAAAGAAAGAAATTTAAAAGTAATCCAAGATGATTTATTTAACGTTATTATCATAAAAGAGGCAAGTCCTGGATATGAAGATGTAGATCCAATTATTATTCAAGGTCATATGGATATGGTCTGTGAAAAAAGAGATGATGTAAGTAAAGATATGAGTACGTCTGCTTTGGATTTAGAAGTACGTGATGGATTTGTTTGGGCTAAAGGGACGACTTTAGGTGGCGATGATGGCATAGCGGTTGCTTATGCTTTGGCATTGTTGGATTCAGATTCGATTGCTCATCCTCGTTTAGAGTTTGTTTGTACGGTTTGTGAAGAAGTCGGAATGGATGGAGCAAATCATATTGATTGTAGTTCCCTTAAAGGACATACTTTTATAAATATTGATAATGATGAAGAAGGTAAGGTTTTAGCTAGTTGTGCAGGTGGAGGCAAAGCAATCGTTCGCTTAAATGTAAATCGTGAAGATTTAGATTGGCCACAGGCAGAATTGAAAATTACTGGACTTTTAGGTGGTCATTCTGGAGCTGAAATAGATAAAGGTCGTGCTAGTTCTCAAGAATTAATGGGACGTATTTTAAGGGCGGCGCATTTTCAAACGGAATTACGTCTAGTCTCTTGTACAAATGGAAGTAAGGATAATGCCATTAGTCGTGAAGGTCGTTTAGTTATTGCTAGTAAGAATATCGAAGCATTTAAGGCTATTGTAAAAATTATAGAAAAAGATATTCATCAGGAATATAAAGAATATGATCCAGACATTCATTTTGAGGTAGAAGAAGTATCCAATCATCAAAAACCTTTAGATCTTTTATCAAGCTGTAAGGTGATTTCCTTATTAACATCAATGCCACAAGGCATTCAAAGAATGAGTGATGATTTTAAAGGTTATGTTGAAACTTCTTTGAATTGGGGTGTCGCAACCCTATATACCGATTATTTTGAAATGCATGCTGCTTTACGTTCATGCGTATCTGCATCTTATCAACAATTGGTACAGAAAATCACATGGATTGCACAAAGCTATGGAGCACAAATTACGATGCGTGGAGAATATCCTGTATGGCAGTGGGTTGAACAATCTCCTTTAAGAGATAAAATGGAAAAGATATATAAAGATATGTTTGATCAGAATTTAGAAATTTGTACAATCCATGCGGGTGTAGAATGTGGTTTATTCTCTGAAAAGATTTCGAATATGGATGCGGTATCCATGGGGCCTAACATTTATGATATTCATACGCCAAATGAACATATGGATATTGCTTCTGTAAAAAGAATATGGGATTTTTTAGTAAAAGTCATTGAAACAAAGTAGGATTGTATCTTTCTTTATTCAATGGTAAAATATTTCTAATTTATGGAGGTTTTTATGAGTGATAGTGACCCTTGTGGGCTATTAAAAAGAAAATTCATTCCTTTAGCTGGTAATGTTTATGCAAGTCGTTATTTTGCGAATATTGTTTATGATGAGTTTGCATTGGATTTAATGGATCAAATAGATCAATCTGAAGAATGGTTGGATGAATTCTCCGAGTTTGACTTATTAACTTATGCGGTTGAATCTATGCATAAAGATATGGTTACAGAACAATTTTTAGTTGATCATTATGATGGTACGGTAGTTGAATTGGAATGTGGCTTAGATCCTTTATTTGATCGAAATGATAACGATCATGCTCTATTTATGAGTATTGATGATTCTTCAAGCATTGCTTTAAGAGAAAAATATATTCCTAGAGATGAAAGGGAAATTTATATTCCTTGTTCTATATTTGATGAACAATGGATTAATGATGTGATTAAATACTCAGATGGAAGGTCCGTTCTCATTCATGCGATTCATGTCTTCCAAAATTATACATATTCTGAGGTTTTATCATTATTAAGAAAATTATGGCAGATTCCAAAAGTTTCAATTTTATTTGATATTGAACCAATCGCGAAGATTAGTGATGGCTTTGCGGTTAAAGATTTGGATGCGTTTTTAAAAGAACTTTCGAATTTTAATTTAAATACGATTTCTGATTTTTATGAAAACGTTAATGATCGAAAAGGGATGAAAGCGAAAACCAAATTATCAATGACTCTATCTGATTATAATGAATCGAGAAGGGTTTTATATTTAGGTGGATTATAAAAGGTTGTTAATTTGCATAGTGCAGATTAACAACCTTTTTTTGTGGCATAATACAGAAAATGTTTAAATGAAAAAAGATTAAAAAAAACAGCCCACATAGGCTGAATTTAATTTTCTTAAATTAAACTTTGTATAGCAATTCCAACAATTGATCCAGTAAGGAAGAGTATGAGTATAATACGTAGTAAGTATTTTTTTCTTTCTCCATAGCGAATTAAAAGGAGTAAAGCAAGCCCTGAATTTGTACATAAGCCTGCAAAAAGCGATCCAAGAGAAATGCTTCCAGTTGCATATAATTCGCTTAAAACAACGGTTGCTGCACAATTTGGAATGAATCCAATAATACAAGCTAAAATTGGTTGATAAATTTGATTATTCAACAAAATACCTTTTAAAGCATCTTCACCAAAGAATTCAATTATTGTTGTTAAAATCAAGCTTGTAACGAACAAAAAGATGAAGATTCGAATACTTCGATATAAAGCACTAAGTGGTAAAGGTAGATCTGGATAACAACATCCACAACCTTGGGAAGATGATTCATTTTCTTCTACTTCAGTCTCTTCTTCATATTCGTCATCTTCTTCCTCCATATCTTCAAAGCGAATGATTTTTTGATGTTTACCAAGTAGTTGATCAATCAAATATCCAACGAATAGTGCTACGATAAATTTCGCAAGAAGTAAGAAACCTAAAGTTTGATAGAGTTCAGGTTTACTAAGAAGAATTGGAACCGCTTCATCACTGGTTGCGATCATTACGGCAATCAATGTTCCTAGAGTAATATTTCTTTGTAAAAATAACATGGCAGCTAATACGCTAAAACCACATTGTGGAATCAAACCAACAAGAGCACCAATCAGAGGTCCTGCTTTCTGAAGGGCAAAAAAGATCTTTTCATCACTTTCATCACTTTGTCTTCGTTCAAAAACTTCTAAAAAACAATAGGTAATGAATAAAAGTGGAAACATAAGCCATGTGTCATGTATAGTATCTAATAATATATCTAAAATCATCTTTCTCCTCGCTAAATTTCTTCTTCAATTTTAATGTGCTTATCATTTAAACGTTTTTCGGTATATTCACTGAAAATTCGATAAATAAGGGCAAAAATAGGTACACCTAAAAACATACCTGGTACGCCTGCAATTCCGCCACCAACAGTGACTGAGAATAAAATCCAGAAACCACTTAGTCCTAATTGATCACCTAATACAATCGGTTTGATAATATTGCCATCAACTTGTTGAAGAATAAAAATAAAAATAATAAAAATGAAAGCATAAATTGGCTTAATCAATAAGAGTAAAAAGGCAACAGGAATGGCACCTAAGAAAGGTCCAAATACCGGAATGATATTGGTGACTCCTACAATAAAAGCAATCATTGGTGTATAAGGAAGACGCAAAATGGAAACGCCGATAAAACAAAGGACACCAATAATTGAAGAATCAATAATGCTTCCGACAATGTATTTATCAAAGATATCACGAGCAATATCAATATAATGCGATAATAAAATCGCAATATGTCGATTAAAAATCGCATAATTTAGTCGTTTACAAGATAACTTTAAATTTTCTTTATCTAAAATAATATATAGAGCAGATACGAGTGCAATAAGTAAATTTACAACAAAATGTACAAATGCAATTGAATAATTTGCGATTAGTTTTACATGCTTTGTTAGATCATTTGTGATATTTCCATCAAATACTTTACGTACCGATTCTAAATTAAAACCTAACGTATCTTCTATTTGTGCTAAATATAAATCTAAATTATTAATATAGGCTTCATTATGTACTAAGAATTCTTGTACAGATGTAATAATATTTGGAATAATCAAACGAATTAATAAGGTAATTAAAAAGATAAAAGCGGCAAATACAATTAATGCCGAAAAAAGACGTTTTCTTTTAAATTTATGAAAAACCTTTGTTTCTAAAATATTAATTGGCAATCTTAAAATAATTGCTAAAAGTAAACCAAATAAAAAAGGTAGGATTAAATTTATAAAAGTTTTTAAGAAGTTTGTGATTGTACGAAAATTATAGACAACAATTCCGATCACAATCGCAATAATTAATGAGGATGAATAAATTAAAATTTTCTTTTTCATCTCATCGTCAAATCGTATATTCATCAAAAGAACCTCTCTTTCGTAAATTCTATTTTATCATCTAGCGTCTTTTATTCAAAATGATATAATACATATATGAAAAATATTTATGAAGGAACGATTTCATGTAAAGCTATTTTAGAAGCGAATCAAAGGGAATGTAAATGTTTATATATTGATAAAAAGAAAAGGAATAAGGAATTTCGTTATATTATCAATTT
>CAVBLW010000042.1:0-22435 GCA_963596085.1 Bacteroidaceae bacterium
CAGAATCTGTAAGTAAGTCAACATCAGAGTCTGAAAGTAAATCAACTTCAGAATCAGAAAGTAAATCAACATCAGAATCTGAAAGCAAGTCAACTTCTGAGTCTGAAAGCAAATCAACTTCAGAATCAGAAAGTAAGTCAACATCTGAGTCTGAAAGTAAATCAACTTCGGAATCAGAAAGTTACTCATCATCAGAATCAGATAGTCGATCAACTTCTGAGATTGAATCTACAAGTATAAGTCAAAGTGAAAGCTTTAGTACAAGCCAAAGTATGTCAACATCAGAAAGTTCTAATTCGATGAACTTTAATAGTAGTTCGATTGCTTATTCAAACAATAGTATTTCTACTGTAAGTTATCGTTCTATGAACTTGGATGGAGATGTACCATTAGCTGTTAATAGTTCTTCAATTCGTGATAATGCAGGTCAACGTTATGAAACGATTGAAAAACAAAAAGCGCCAAAGGCAACTCTACAAGCTCGTGTATGGTGGTCTTGGATTCCAATTTTAGGATCAATTCTTTCTATTAAAGAAACACATGATCGCCGTAGAAAAGAAAAGAAGGAAGAACGCGAAGCTAAAAAGGCTGAAAAAGCTGAACAAAAAGATGACCAATAATTAATAAAACAGTGGTCTTATGACCACTGTTTTCTTCTACTAAATAGGTACGATGAGTTTTGATAGGGAGTGGTTTTTTTGGATAGAACGCATTTGATGCAAAAAAGGTTGTCATTTTGTTTAGTGATTGTTTTTGTCTATTTTGTTTTACATAAGATACCTTTAAATGGACTTGATATGACTTATTATAATAGTGTGAATATGGATTTGAGTACTATCTTAGCTTCTTCAGTGAATGGATCGAATCGTGAATGTACGGTCATGGCTTTAGGGATTTCTCCTTATATTACAGCTAGTTTGATTGTATCTATTATTATGGTATTTCGATCAAAGGAATCAAAATCACATAGTTCACCTATGCTTCAAAATAAAATCATTATTTTATCGTCTTTTTGTTTAACCTTATTTGAAGCGATTAATTTATCCTTTGATTTACATTATGTGGATGCAAATTTGATGAGTCATTTACTTTGTATATTTGAATTAATAGCAGGGGCTAGTTTTAGTCAATATTTATTAATGTTGAATAAAAAATATGGATTGGGAAATATGCTCCCCATTATCTTTATTAATGTTTCAGAAAGCCTATGGTATTCATTAGAAGGTGCTTCATTTGAACAGCTTGGTGTACCTTTGATTATTGGTATTTTAGCTGCCATGTTTATGGTCTTTTTGGAATTAAGTGAAAAGCGTATTCCGCTTCAAAGAGTTTCTGTGCATAATGAATATTCTGAAAAAGATTATTTAGCTATTAAATATAATCCGGTAGGATTTATGTCGATTATGTTAGCTTCGATGTTATTTATGATTCCTCGTTGGATTTGTCAATTTTTCTTTTATTTTAATCAATCAAATCAAAGATTAAAATGGCTTATTGAGAATTTAAGCATGCAAAAGCCTTTTGGTTTGATTATTTATGTTCTGATTTTATTTTTATTGACGATTACGTTATCGTTCTTATTTGTAAGTCCAAAAGAAATTAGTGAAAATCTTTTGCAAGGTGGAGATAGTATTGTTGATATTCCAGCTGGAAAGAGAACACAAAATTATTTAAGGAAATGGGTCTTTCTTTTAAGTGGATTGAGTGCGCTGATTGTATGTGGCTTTTTAGGAATTTCTTTGTATTTACAATATCAAGGCTTAGTTGGTGCAAAATTGGCTATGGTTCCATCTACGATGATGTTATCTACAGGTCTTTTTATTAGTTTGTTTATGGAATTAAAAGCTTATCATGATTTTGATTCATACCAACGTTTTATATAGGAGGTCTTTATGTTGTATTTTATTCCTTCTTGGTATAATGATTCTTATTTTCGAGAAAAAGAACAATATTGGTTTATTCGAAGATTAGAAACAGAATTTGATGATTCAGTTAAACAGATTCAGTTGTTTAATCGAAATAAAATTTCAGATTTTAAAATTTTATTATTAAGCTATGTTCCGAATTTCCGTCATTTTTTACATCGACAGAGTGTTTTTCATGCACCTTATTGGTCTTGTTTTGATGCCATTCAAGAAGTAGAGCGGCAACATGTTAGTGTCCTTTCTTTTCATGATTTATTGTGGCCTGAACATGTCGAATTTATTGATTCACCTTTTTGTATTATCGCAATGGTCAATCAGAAGAAATATGCTGAAATTCAATTTGCAGAAGATGGTAATATGATTGAAGTTGACTTATTTGAAGGAACAACAATTTGTCGTAAGAATATCTACGATGACCGAGGATTCTTATCGAGTACGATTATTTATGAACAGGGAAAACCTTTCTATGAACAGTATTTAAATCCGTCTGGAACATGGAAATGTACTTATTTTTTTGATGATCATCATATTGAAGTAAATCCCAAAAGCTCCTATTATTTGATTTCAAATCACAAAGAAAGCTTTCAAAAATTAAGTTATATTTCAATGGATGAATTGATTCAAGAAGTTTTTCAAACTTTTGTGAAAGAAAATATACAAAGCCAAGATATTTTTTGTCTAGCAATGCATCCTTTACATAATGCTTTGTTAGAAAATACGTTAAAGCAATATAAAAAGATTTGTTCTTTTTATCAAAAACGATGTAATTTATCTAATGATGCAGCTTCTTGTTCTTTACTCAATGAATCCAATTATATCGTTGTTGATAGCCAAAAGAAGATTTCTCATATTAAGAATTTTCTTTCAAATTCAATTCCTATTATCGATATCACACCGTTCGATACACGGATTGATTTTGGGATTAGTCAACAATTAACGGTACAAAATATTTTAGTTCCAGTTGATTACTTAACAAAAGAAATGTTTGAAGCTTTAATTTTACAATTTCTTTCGTATTTAGAAAAAAATGATAATGCTCGTATTCATTTCTTTACACGAAAAGCAAATTGGAATATTGAAGATTGTTTGTTAGAAGAAATCCAAACGATTTTGAAAAGACATGAAGTGAATCCAAACTTTGCTCGAAAAAAAGAGACGAACTATGCTGAAAATGATTTAGATGAGGAAAAAGCCGTTCCGATTCTCTTTTATATTGATCAATGTGTTGATGAATTAGCAATTTCAAAAACGATTCGAAAACAACGGATTTTACTTGATTTTTCGGATCATCCGGATCTTTATCTCTTAATTTCATGTATTAGTGCAGGTATACCAATGATTCTAAAAAAAGAGACACAATATATGGAAGATCATAAGAATGGTTTACTGATTTCATCTGTTGATGAAATCCCATCGAGCTTATCTTTTTATCTTGATAACTTAAACGAGTGGAATAAAGCTTTAATCGCTTCTTATGAAATTGGTAAAAAATATAATACCAAACAATTGATTTTGAAATGGAAGGAGGTTATGAATGCCGTTGGAAAGAATTAGAATACTTCAAATTGGACCTTGCGACCTTTCTTTAAGTCTTCAAATTCCATCGAATGTAGAGTGGATCTATGCAAATGAAATTACAGATTTAAAACTAAAAGAAATCGATCTATTTTTATTGGATCGTAACATTCGTGAAAGTGAATATAACTATTTCTTTGAACTTGTAAAAGCATATCGTGTTTTTGTCTTTGAAGATTTGGATGTCGATGCATGTACCAAAACTTTTATGAAATCAAAAATGGCTTATTCATTAAACAAAGAACAGCTACAAAGTTTTATTCATGAAGATAGTTCGTTTTTCTTTTCTTATTCCTATGGTGAACAATATGAACCTCAAACGCTTCAGATTTCACAAAATTTTAAAGGTGAAATTGCGTGGAATGGATTTCAAGGGGTTCAATTAAAGGGAAAGTATGGAGAAACTTTTTACCAAATCGCTTATTGGAAATGCAACTTACCGATTCATACGAATCAAGGTATTGATCTTTGGCTTGAATATGAAAAAGATAATTCGGTATCGATTGAATTAAGAGTCGATTTGATTGTCTCTGGTTCTTTGAGTGATTTGGTTGATACATTTATTTTTACGGAAGATGATTTGTCTATGCCTGTATTCATTCAAAATACGCATCCAGATTGCAAATTTTTCGTCTCACTTTATGCCAAAGGAGAAGGTTCTTTACAAATTAAAGCTTTACACGATCGTCATTCAAGGAAAAATTATGGGACCTTTTTACCTGGAGGAATTCGTAGGGTAAACAAGAATCGAGAAGAGTCTTTTTTCTATTTTGATCCGATGGATATGAAACCACCGCTGTGTGTATATTTCAGTGGATATAAAACGCAAGAAGGATTTGAAGGTTACAATATGATGCGTCGTTTTCATACACCTTTTTTGTTGATTAGTGAATCACGTTTAGAAGGTGGTGCCTTTTATATCGGTGATGATGAGTATGAGCAATTGATTAAAGATGAAATTCAAGATTGTTTAGATTTCTTAGATTTTTCTTCTTCAGATTTGATATTTTCTGGCTTATCAATGGGAACATATGGTGCTTTATATTATGGCTGTTTCTTTAAACCTTATGCTTTAATTTTAGGGAAACCTTTAGCTAGTATTGGTTCAATTGCTTTAAACGAACGTTTGAATCGGCCACAGGGATTTCCGACTTCCTTAGATGTTCTTTTAAAATTTTGTGGTGATTTAAGTGAAGATTCGATTCAAAAAATGAATGAGCGCTATTGGTCTTTATTTGATCAAAGTGATTGGTCTGATACACGTTTTATCATTTCTTATATGATTGAAGATGACTATGATTCAAATGCTTATCAAAAGTTGATTCAGCATATTGATTCGAATCACATTACGCTTTTCGGAAAAGGATTACATGGACGTCATAATGATAATAGTTATGGCATTGTTTCTTGGTTTATTCAACAATATCAGCTTCTTTTAGAAAATGATTTTGAAAGGAAGTTCGGTGATGATGATGCGTAAAAGTTGGAAAATTTATTGGAGAGATCATGTCAAGAATACATATCTTTATGGTAGTAAAATTCGTTTTATTGCTTATAATGATATTTATTTTGAAAATGATTTAATGCCACCTGGAACGATAATTAAAGAATGGTTTTCAAAGGTCAATTTTCAGATGATGCGCATTGAACCATCCTTACCTTTAATTGATGGAGAATGCAATTATCATATTAAGGTTGATATGACAAATTTTGAAGGTTTTATTGTACGTTTTGTTTTTTATGATCGTTTTGATAATGAAGCAGGAACTTTGATTTTAAATGATATGGAAGAAGATTTTAAATGTCCTTTAAAAACATACAGTTATCGTCTTCAAATTATTAATGCTGGAGGGAAAAACTTCCATTTTCATTCCTTTGAAATGATAGAAAAAGAGGAAGTTTTATGAAATATGTAAATAAGAAAATAAAAAAATTATTTGAACTTGTACAAAAAGAAAAGGTTCAAATGAAGAAATTAAGTGATGAAGAACTTCAAATGAAAAGTGAAGAATTTAAAAAACGTATAGCGAAAGGGGAAAGTTTAAATTCCTTATTACCTGAAGCCTTTGCGCTCGTTTGTGAAGCGGATCGTCGAATTTTAGGTATGGATCCTTATGATGTTCAAATTTTAGGTGGTATTGCGCTTCATCTTTGTTACTTAGCTGAAATGAATACAGGTGAAGGGAAAACCTTAACGGCAACCATGCCCTTATATTTAAATGCCTTAACAGGGAAGGGGGCAATCTTAGTTACATCCAATGAATACCTTGCAATTCGTGATGCCCAAGATATGGGACCTGTTTATCGTTTTTTAGGTTTATCTGTTTGTGCTGGTGTTAAAAAGGACCAAAACGATGCGATTGAAAATAAAGATGAAAAAAAAGAAATTTATGCAAAGGATATCGTGTATACGACACATAGTGCGCTAGGTTTTGATTATTTAATTCAAAACTTAGCGAAAACAGAAGAGCAACATTTTTTACGTCCATTTAACTATGTCATTATTGATGAAGCAGACCAAGTTCTATTAGATAGTTCATCTATGCCTTTAGTTATATCTGGTTCGCCTCGGGTACAATCGAATTTATATGCGATGTGTGATTTCTTTGTTACGACCTTAAGAAAAGATGAACATTATAAGCTTGAAGAACACAAGGTTTGGTTAACCCAAAAAGGAATCGATTATGCCCAATCGTTTTTTCGTATTGATAACTTTTATGCTCATAAACATTTTGAAATCAATCGACATGTTACTTTATCAATGCGCGCTCACTTTTTGATGGAAAAAGAAGAAGATTATGTTATAACGGATCAGAATGAAGTGATTTTATTAGATAAGTCATCAGGAAGAAAAATGAAAGGTGTAAAGTTAAAAGGAGGCTTACATCAAGCCATTGAAGAAAAAGAACATGTGAATGTATCTCAAGAGACACGATCCGTTGCATCCATTACTTTTCAAAATTTATTTCTCTTATTTCCAAGAATGAGTGGTATGAGTGGAACCATTCAAGATGGCAAAGATGAGTTAATGCGCGTTTATGGAAAGAAGGTCGTTTCGATCCCTCCACATAAAAAAGTGCAAAGAATTGACTATCCGGATTTATATTTCAAAACTAGTGAAGAACAATTTCAAGCAGTTTTAGATGAAACAATTAAAAGACATCAAAAAGGGCAACCGGTTTTATTAATTACAACTCTGATATCGGATACAGAATTATTGTCAAAGCTTTTAATTGAACATCAAATTGAACATAGTGTTTTAAATGCCAACAATGCCTTTTGGGAAGCTGAAATTATCAAAGAAGCTGGTCAAAAAAATGCGGTCACTGTGGCGACAAGTATGGCAGGAAGAGGAACCGATATTCATTTAGGAAAAGGGGTAAAAGAACTCGGTGGCTTATGTGTAATTGGTGTAGGACGTATGGATAATTCACGACTAGAAAGACAAGCAAGAGGTCGTGCTGGAAGACAAGGAGATCCTGGGATGTCTCAATTTTATACATCCTTAGAGGATGATGTCGTCAATTTATCCGACCATTCTTACAAAAAATATATTGAAGAAGATCAACGAATTTCTTCTTTTCGTATTCGTTCAATTATCAATAAATCGCAACGAGTCAAAGAAGAACAAGCTGTTTTTTCAAGAAAGAACAGTTGTGATTTTGATGCCGTTTTACAACGACAACGTACGATTATCTATAAAACGAGAAACGACTTGTTAGAAGGAAATAATTTGAATGAGGAATTAATTTTAGGAATCATTCAAGAAACCATTCATAATTTTTCAAAAGGAAAAAAACAAATTACTTCATCAGAAATCAATCGATATATTTTAGATCATTTGTCGTATCAAATTGAAGTTGGTATTCAAAAAGAAGATTTGTTGCCGTATGCAAAAAAACAATACTTCAAGAAAAAAGAAGAAATAGGGATAGATTTTAAATTTTATTGTCGTTCTTGTATTCTTGAAGCAATTGATGAAGCATGGGTAGAAGAGGTTGATTATTTACAACAAATGCAAGCAGCCATTGCAGGAAGATCTTTAGCGCAACGGAATTTATTGTTTGAATTTCAAAAAGAAGCGCGTTCTTCCTATAAAGAAATGGAAAAAATGATTAAAGAAAATATTGTACGAAATATTATGTTATCTCTAGTACATTATGATTTGAAAAGTCATGAGATGCAGATTATTTATCCATGATGTCTAAAATGGAGAGGAATTATATGATTTATAATTTTAATTTAGGAATTGGATGGGCAAGTAGTGGTGTTGAATATGCCCAAGCTTATCGAGCCAAAATGTTCCGAAACATTCATAAAAAAGCTAAATTTATCTTTACGGATATGATGCCCTATGAAAATATTGAGCATATGACTAAAAACATTGGTTTTTATGATTCAGAAGTCGAATGGCTTTATACCTTTTTTACGGATTTTAAAATAGAACCAGTCACGTATACCTTAAGTGATTTTAAAAAGACGATGAGTCAAAAGGATTATCAATTTAGTCGCGACGGAAAAATTGCCCGTTTTGTTTTTGAAAATGAGAATAGTTTTTATACGGCTTATATGGTTGATGAAACAAGTGATTTATTACATCGTGTAGAATATGTATCACAAGGGTGTTTGATTCGTAAAGATTATTTTACTTCGGCACGCATTTTTACTGAATATTATGCACCTTTAGAGAATCGTGCCCATTTATATCATCGTCGTTTTTTTAATCAAGATGGAAGCGTAGCGTATGAAGAAGTTATTGATGGCGATTCTTCGCTTTATAAATTTAAAGATCGAGTTTTCTATTCAAAAGAAGAATTGGTTGGCTATATGGTTGCTAAACTTTCTTTGACAAAAAAGGATACAGTCATTATTGATCGATCAACTCAAATTGGGCAGCCAATCTTGATGAATTGTAGAGATGCAAAAGTAGGTATTGTTGTTCATGCAGATCATTTTAGTGAGAATTCATGTGATGAGAATGTCATTCTTTGGAATAATTACTATGAATATGATTTTAATATGGCTAAGCATATCGATTTTTATATTTGTTCAACGGATGCCCAGAGTCAATTGTTGAAAACGCATTTTAAAAAATATAAAAATCTATCACCAAATATTTATACGATTCCGGTCGGAGGATTGACGGAATTAAAGTATCCTAAGACTACTCGTAAACCTTTTTCTGTGATTACAGCCAGTCGTTTAGCCAATGAAAAACACGTTGATTGGATTATACAGGCCGTTGTTTTAGCACATGAGGAATATCCAGAAATGAATTTAGATATTTATGGAAAAGGTGGTGAAGAAGATAAATTGAAACAATTGATTTCAAAAAATAATGCATCAGACTATATTCGTTTAATGGGACAACAGGATTTAAGCGATGTTTATCAAAATTATGAAGTCTATCTTTCTGGCAGCACATCGGAAGGTTTTGGTTTATCTTTGATGGAGGCAATTGGAGCTGGTTTACCGATTGTAGGATTTGATGTTCGTTATGGAAATCCAACCTTTATTCATGATGGCAAAAACGGTTTTTTACTTCCAATGTATTCAAAAGATATGGATAAAATTCATGCTTTAAAGGATGGATTAATTCGTGTCTTTCAATCTAATTTAGAAGAAATGCATAAAGAATCGTATCGAATTGGAAAGAAATATTTAACAAGAGAGGTGCAAAAACGATGGAAGAGTATAGTTTAAAAGAAACATCGGTTTTATTATTCGATTCTTTTGATGAAGATAGTCAAATGCTCTATCAAAGTTTTTTGAAAGCTGGGTTTCAAGGGCTCATTTTAACTTGTAGCGATGATGGTTTTTTACCTGAGAATGTTTTAAGTATCTATACTTTATTTTTAGGAAAAAAAGAAGGACGACCTTGTTATTTTAATGAAATTGATGTTCCAGATTATTGGGAAATTAAAAGTTCGAACACCCAAGGACAAATTTATGATTTAACGCATGAAAGAGCAAAGATTTATTATACGAATCCAACCCATAAACGTTTTGTACGTGTGGTTGATTGGTATGATGAAGATAAAACATGTCGATTAAGTGAACATTATGATCGTTATGGTACCATTTATGCACGATCGATTTTCAATCATGAAGGCAAACTTATTTCACGCTCTTATTTTGATGTAAATCAGAAAGAAATAATTGTTGAAAATTATGTAACAAAAAACATTATTTTAAATTTAGAAGATCAAGCATTGATTTTTAAGAATAAAGTTGAGTTTATTTGTTTTGTTTTTCAATATTTAGGAATCACAGTAAAACGCTTATTTTATAATTCTTTATCAACACCATTTTTTGTATCGGAAGCTCTTCCAAAATCAAATAAAGAAGATATTTTATTCTGGCAGGAAAATGTACGTTCGGATGTTCCAGGGAATATGAACTATATATTAAATGGTCATGCGAATCGAACAAATAAAATCTATGTCCAGAAAAAAGAAAGCTATGAAAAATTTATTTCACTTGGAGTGGATCCAATTAAATGTAAACCGCTTGGATTTATTTATAGTTTTTCAGAAACGCAAAAAAAGGAAAATACAGCTTTAATTTGTACAAATTCTGACCAAATTGAAAAGTTAAAAGAAATTGTAGAAGCTTGTAGTGAAATCGAATTTCATATTGTCGCTTTAACAGAAATGTCTTCAAAGTTGATGGCTTTTGAACAATATAAAAATGTAAATTTGTATCCGGTTTGTAAAGAAAGTACAATTTTTAGGCTCTTTAATTCTTGCTCTTATTATTTGGATATTAACCATGGCAATGAAATTGTAGATGCTTGTAAAGAAGCTTTTTTACAGAATTGTTTATTATTAAGTTTTGAGAATACTTGTCATAATAGAAAATATGTTTTAAAGGATTGTATCTATGATTCTTTCAAGGTTCAAAATTTAATTGATACGCTAATAAATAAAGATGCATATGAAACTTTATTAAAGAAACAAAAAACAAATGCGATGTCGCAAAATATTGAAGATTATAATGATATTATTTATAATTAAAGTAGGTATTGTTTAGAGGAGGAAAATTATTATGTGGTATAGTTTAATGCAAGATTCAAGATTTGTAATTATTTTATTAGAAGTTGTTTGTTGCGCTTATAGTTTGGTATTAGGTTATTTGTCTGAAAAGACATTGGGAAAAATCTTAAATATTTTATTGGCCATTATTTGGGTTATTGCGATTATTTTAAATATCTTATTGATTTAAGAAGTCTCTTTTGAAGAGACTTTTTTTCTTTTCATAAGGTATAATGAAGTAGATGAAAGTATTTTTGCAAATTTTTCTTTGTTTCATTTTGACTATTTCAATTGTAGCTTGTGATCATAAGAATTATCCAAGTGATTATAAAAGTTCAAAAGCCCAAACAATGTCTGATGTTCTTTATCCATCTTTTCCAATGACTTCAACCTTTAGTGATGGACAAGTTGCGATAGTGGATTTATCGAATATTCATTCTGGCTATCTTGGTTGTCAGCTTCTAAATGAGATAGAATCCAATGTGAAATTGATTATTGAAAAGGATGAAAAAAAATATACCTATGATATTCAATCGACGACAATGACGGCATTTCCCTTATCCTGTGGGAATGGAAGCTATTCGATTCGAATCGTGAAGAATGTGGAAGGAAGTTTATATGCTATTTTAGCTTCAACTACAATTGAAGTAGAAATGGACAATCCTTTATTAGCATATTTATATCCAAATCAGATTGTGTCTTATCAAGCGGATTCAAACATTGTTTCATTATCAATGAAAATCGTTAAAGGAGATCATACGGATTTAGAACGAATTGAAGATATTTATGAATATGTTTTAAAGAATCTATCCTATGATGAACAAGAATTGAATACGATCGATTCTTTTAAAATTCCTGATCTTGATGAATTAATAGAGACAAAAAAAGGTATTTGTATCGATTATGCCGTCTTAATGGCAGCGATATGTCGAATACAAGGGATTCCTTGTCGGGTTGTGGTTGGAGCAACTGATATTCAATACCATGCTTGGTGTGAAATCTATTTAAAAGGGAAAGGATGGATTAATCCGAAAGTATATTTTAAATCAAAAAAATGGTCTATTGTTGATCCGACATTTGCAGATAGTAAACAAGACTATGAAGGGAAATATCAAGAGGATTATCATTATTAGGGGTGTTTTATGAAGCTTTTAACAAATTATGAAAATTATATCTTTTCTAGAGAGATGTATACGATTCTTGCGGCTGGATTAAGTATCAAAGAAGGGATTTCTTTAATTGAAAAGAATGACGAAAGTGCAAATTTAAAAGAAGCACTTTGTTTATTAGAGAAATATTTTGAACAAGAAGGGGCCTTAACAAGCGCAATGAAACTTGTTGATGCGTTTGATTCTTCGATGATTCAATTGGTTGAAATTGGTGAAATGAATGGTCAGCTGGATCGCGTTTTTAAAGAGTTAACTTTTTATTATGAAAGAGAAGAATATTTAAATAATCAAATTAAGGAAGCAACGACCTATCCCTTTGTATTATTGTGTATTATGGCGTTGATTTTAGCGGTTTTAGTTTTTAAAATTTTACCAATATTTGAGAATGTAATGAAAAACATGGGCGCCTTGCAATCCAGTTCTTATTGGATGATGCATTTAGGAAAAGGCTTTGCGTTGGTAGCATTTCTTGTTTTGTGTATTGGTATTGTACTTTTTTTGTTTATGAAACAAAAAAACTTTTCAGCTAAACAAAAAGAACAATTCTTATCGCATTTTATTTTAAGTAAACATCTCTATCGAAATATCCAATTAGGGAATATGACTTTTGCTCTTTCTCTTTTTATATCGAGTGGTTATCCCATCATTGAAAGTTTAGAATATGTTGCTAGTTTAACTTCAAGCAAGATTTTGTCGGATAAGTTAATGAATGTTAAAAAGCGAATGTTGAATGGGGGATCCTTTTCGGAAGGATTACGTAGTGAAAAAATTTATGACGGATCCGATTTAACCATGTTGACAATTGGTTTAGAATTAGGTGAAGAAGAAAAAGCTTTCCAAAAATTAGTGACGATTTATCAAGATAAAGTGATTGAATCTACGACAAAATTTTTGAATATAATCGAACCAATCATGATTAGCTTATTATCTTGTATTGTTGGGATTATCTTGTTATCCATTATGCTTCCACTAATGGGTATTCTTTCGAGTTTATAATGATGAGTAAAACGTTTTGGATTCATATAACTTTCTTTCTTGTTTGTTTAGGAATTTTTAATTTAGGGTTTCATTCTATGGATCAATCGCAAAGTCAAGAAGATCAAGAAAGAGTGAACAAAAGTATTGAAAAAGGAATTTTGGAATGTTATGCAGTGGAAGGAAAATATCCCAAATCCTTTGCCTATTTATCAAAAAACTATGGAATCTATGTGAATAAAGAACAATATATCGTGCACTATGAATACCAGGGGGCAAACCTTTATCCCAATTATATGGTTTATGTGAAAGGAGAGGAATGATGAAACAGCTTCATACCTTTTTTGCGCTTACTCTTCTTTTTCTCTTTGTGGGAAGTTCTTTTTTCTTATTAAGTTTACAAATTCAAGGGTATCAATCGATTCTTAAAAGAAATGAAAAAGTTTCAGAACTTCATATACCAAAAGCATATCTTTATAATAAATTGCGTTTTTATCAATCGGTTTCAATTCAAAAGATCGATGATTTAGAAGTTCTTGTTTTAGAAAATGAAAGCTATCAAACCCTTTTATATCAAAAGAATCATTATCTTTATGAATGCAGTGTCAATGCATTAAATACTTTTGATCCAAGTCTTGGGACAAAACTCTTTTTATGTGACGAAATTGCTTTTGAAAAAAAAGACAAGCATATTCAAATTGTCTATCAAGTGAATCATCAAAAACAAACGATATCATTTCGTTTAAGGGGTGATTCAAATGATTAAATCAAGATATCGTTTTTCTTTTTTGTTAGAAATGTTAGTAAGTATCTTCTTTTTTATTTTAAGCGCAACCTTATGCATCCAATTGTATGCGAAGGCTTGTCAATTGAATACAGAAGCCAATGAAAAGAAAAAATTATTAGAATATGCACAAAATTATATTGAAAATACAGATGATTATGAAGTAAAGGATTATTATTTGGATCAAGATTTTCAAGAAAAAAAGAAAGGGTGTTATCATGTGATGATTTCCTATTCGAAAGAAAAAAAAGTATATCAAATGAAGGTAAATAAAAAAGACACGGAGCTTTTAAAATTATCCTTTTATAAGGAGGCATCACAATGAAAGAGAAAAGAGGTCTTTCGATTGGTTTAGGCATACCAACTATCTTGCTCGTTTTTGTGAGCTTAGGTCTTTGTATCTTATCTTTAATGACCTATTTAGAGGCCAAACAAAACAGTCAATCTGTACAAAAAGAAATAGAATATGTACGTGCCTATTATCAAGCGGATGCGAAAGCACAAAATTTAATTGAAGAAATTAAAAAAGGTGAAGATGAAAAGAACAAGGCTGTTTCAAGTGAAAATGGATTGGATACGTATCTTTTTGAGATTTCATCTCAACAAGAGCTCTATGTTCAAATTAAGGATGGAAGCGTACAGACGTATCGAGTGAGGGAAAAAAATGATCGTTGATATATTAGATGAAAACTTAGATGTAAAAGAAATTTTAAAAGAGGCGATTGTACAAAATGCATCGGATATCTTTTTTGTAGCAGGATCACCCTATGCATTTAAAATTGAAGGGAAAATTGTAAAACAGGGAAGTCAAATTTTAACGCCAAGTTTATGTGATTTAATTGTTCGTCAATTGTATAAAATTGCTCCTTATTCTTATTATAAGAATTTTGAAGAGGATGGGGATGATGATTTTTCTGTTTCCTTAGCTGGTGTTGGACGCTTTCGAGTCAATGCCTATCGACAAAGAAGTTCCAATGCAGCCGTTTTACGAGTAGTTCGTTTTGAATTGCCAAATTATCATGAATTGAATATTCCACAAGATTTGATTGACTTTTCAAAAGAAAAAAAGGGAATGATTTTAGTTACAGGTCCAGCTGGAAGTGGGAAATCGACGACTTTAGCATGCATTATTAATGAAATTAATTCTAACAGAAATGCACATATTATTACGATTGAAGATCCGATTGAATTTACCTATCGTCATCAAGCTGGTATTATATCGCAACGAGAAATTGCTCATGACACAAAAGATTATTTAACTGCTTTACGTGCAGCCTTACGGGAAACACCAGAAGTTATACTTCTTGGTGAAATGCGTGATTCACAAACGATTGCGACAGCGTTAACGGCTGCTGAAACAGGACATTTATTGTTTTCAACATTGCATACGGTTGGTTGTGTGAATACAATTCATCGAATCGTTGATTCATTTACACAGAACCAAAATCAAATCCGTTCTCAATTATCCATGGTATTAAATGCGGTTATTTGTGAACAATTGGTTCCAAGTGTTGATGGGAAGGTGATTCCCGTATTTGAAGTGATGAAAGTGAATACAGCTATTCGTTCGCATATTCGTGATGGAAAATACCATTTGATTGAAAATACGATTTCATCTTGTAAACAAGAAGGAATGATTACGATGGATGAAGCATTGCTTGAATTATATAAGCAAGAAAAGATTACAAAAGAAACAGCTATGTTGTATTGTGTACATCCTGAAATTATGGAAAAACGTCTTAGCTTAATTTCATAAATCCATGAAGGCATATGATTGATTATTCTGTGGTATTATGATATGCTTTTTGTGTTTCGCTAGGAGGTTCTTTTGAATTCTTATTATCAATCATTACTTCAAACGATTCAAACGGATTTGGATAATGCGGATTATGAAAAAGCTTTACAATTGATAGAATCTGAGTTAAAGCTTCCATATGTCCCTCAAGAAGAATTAGAAGTTTTGCAAGCATACAAGGATGAATGTTTATTCCATCAGAATAAACCAATTCCAAATCCTGATTTAGATGCATTGATTCATGGATCATTCGAAGCGCAAGAAAAAGCCGTTTCTTTATTAAAGGATATGAACTTAAGATTGATGCAGGATGAAGTTCAAACGTTATTAGATTCAGAACACTTATTAGATGAAATAAAAGGTGAGTTAATTGAAAGTTTAATGGAACAGAGAATTGAAACACCTTATCATATTAAAAAATCGGGATTGGATATCACTTTTGTTCCAAGCGTTATTATTCCTTCGATGGAAGATTCTACTTTGATTGAAGTACGGTCGTATTTTGATTGTTGGTTTTCCAATGACAATCCGACGTATCATCGATTTTGTAATCGATTGCTCGATCAAGAAATATTAGAAAGTCGTCCTATGGATTTTGTAGATTGTGAAGCAATAGCCATAGCTAAAGGAATTGTACGCTTAGTGTGTGAAGCTTTTGGCCAATCGGATGCGTTTTTTTCGTTTGAAAAGGACAAAAAAATAGAAAATGTGGTAGAATATCCACTGTTAATTGAAAGACGAGGAGAAAATCATGAATAGTAAATGGACATTAAATGAACATTCAGAAGGTGTATTAGAAATCGTTGTAAGCGGTGAAGAATGGGAAAAAGCTCAAAAGAAAGCTTTCAATGAATTCAAAAAAAATGTAGCAATTAAAGGATTCCGTGCAGGAAAAGTACCTGAAGCTTTATTGAAAAAACAAATTTCAAAAGAAGCAATCTATGATCGTGCTGCAGAATCAGTTGCAAATCAAGAATTAGTTAAAGGAATTGAAGAAAATAATTTAGAATTAGTAGCTCGTCCTACTTTTGATTATAAAGACGCAAGCGAAGAATCTGTTACATTGGTATTCAATTGTATCGTTTCTCCAGAAGTGACTTTAGGTGAATACAAAGGATTAGATATACATAAAGATGAAGTTTCAGTAAGTGATGAAGATGTTGATGCAGAATTATCAAAGGTTCAAGATCGTTATGCAGATTGGGTAATTCGTGAAGAAGCAGAACAAGCTGTATTAGGTGATCAAGTTACAATTGATTTCGTAGGTAAAAAAGATGGAGAAGCTTTCGAAGGTGGATCTGGTGAAAACTATCCTTTAGAATTAGGATCAAATACTTTTATTCCAGGATTTGAAGATCAATTAGTTGGTGTAAAATCAGGGGATGTAAAAGATGTTAATGTTACTTTCCCAGAAGATTATCAAGCAAAAGATTTAGCTGGACAAGAAGCAGTATTTACTGTAACTGTTCACGATATTAAATATAAAGATCGTCCAGAAGTGAATGATGAATTAATCGCTCAATTAAAACGTGATGGCGTTGAAACGGTTGAAAAATTCAAAGAAGTAACACGTGAAGATTTAACAAAACAAAGAGAAAGTGCTGCTGAAGATAAATTCACAAGTGAAGTTTTAGAAGCTGTAAGTAACAATGCTACAGTTGATATTCCAGCTGTTATGATTGAAAGTGAAGTTGATAGCATGCTTCAACAATTTGCTCAACAAATGCAACAATCTGGATTTACTTTAGAACAATATTACCAAGCAACTGGACAAAGCGAAGCAGATATGAAAGCACAAATGCGTCCAGAAGCATTAAGTCGTGTAAAAAATGCTTTAGTTTTACAAGCTGTAGTTAAAGCAGAAAACATTGAACTTAGTGATGAAGATATTGAAAAAGAATACAGTGAAATGTCAACTTTATACAACATGGAAGTTGAACAAATCAAACGTTTATTACCAGCTGAAAATCTTAAGAGTGATTTAGCACAACAAAAAGCATTAGAATTGCTAAAAAGCTCAGTAAAGTAGTATAATAATTAAAAGACGCTTAGCGTCTTTTTTAGAATCTATTGAAAGTGAGGAAATCCGATGAGTCAAACATTACCTTTAGTCTGTACTCGAGGTGTAGTTATTTTCCCTGGCCAAGACATTGTGATTGATGTTGGTAGGGAAACATCTTTAAATGCTGTAGATAATGCGCAAGATAATTATGAAGGAAAAATTGTCTTAGTATCACAAAAAGATATTACGAATGAAAATCCAGAATTTGATGATATTTATCATGTAGGAACATTATGTGAAATACGTCATGTGCGTCGTTTTGATAAATTTATTCGTGTTAAGTTTCGTGGCTTAAGACGTATTCAATTAAATGAATGGTCAAAAGGTAGTTTAAGTGACTTAATGCAATTTGATTTATTGTCTAGTGAGAAACAAGATGAAACGGAAGAAAATACTTTAGTTCGTATGATTGTCGATGCATATGAAAATATGTCAAATTTAGATAAATACTTACCAAAAGATCTTGTTATTGAATTATCAAAGGGAATTGGAGCAGAGCAATTAAGTGATAAAATCGTTGCGATTTTACCTTTGGATTTAAGACGTAAACAAAGTTACTTAGAAGTTTTAGGAATTAATGATCGATTAGAAATGCTTCTTCAAGATTTAGAAAAAGAAAAGAAGATGGATGAAATCGAAAAGAGTATTAACGAAAAAGTTAAGAAAAGAATTGATCAAGGACAAAAGGATTATTATCTTCGTGAAAAGCTCAATGCAATTAAAGAAGAATTAGGCGATATTGTTGAACAAGATAAAGATGCGCAACAAATTCGTGAAAAATTAGAAAATAATCCATATCCAGAAGCAATTAAAAAGAAGGTAAAAGAAGAGTTATCTCGTTATGAAATGCTTCCTATGGCAAGTGGCGAAACGGGCGTGATTAAAACCTATATCGATTGGTTAATGAATTTGCCATGGTGGCAAGAAACTACCGATATTAAGGATTTAAATCAAGCACAGAATATTCTAGATGAAGATCATTATGGACTTGATAAGGTCAAAGAAAGAATTATGGAGTATTTAGCAGTTAAGCAAATGACTAATTCTTTAAAAGCACCGATTCTTTGTTTAGTGGGTCCTCCTGGTGTAGGTAAGACTTCCTTAGCAAAAAGTGTAGCACGTGCCTTAGATCGTAAATTTGTTAAAATTTCTTTAGGTGGTGTTCGTGATGAAGCTGAAATTCGAGGACATCGTAGAACTTATTTAGGGGCAATGCCAGGCCGTATTATTCAAGGAATGAAAAAAGCAGGTGTCACAAATCCAGTTTTCTTAATTGATGAAATTGATAAAATGGCTAGTGATTATAAGGGAGATCCTTCGAGTGCAATGCTTGAAGTATTAGATCCAGAACAAAATGCGATTTTTAGTGATCATTATATTGAAGAATCTTATGATTTAAGTAAGGTTTTATTTATTGCGACAGCCAATTATTTAGAAAATATACCACCGGCTCTAAGAGATCGTTTGGAAATTATTCAATTATCAAGTTATACCGATGTAGAAAAAACACACATTGCACGTGAACATTTATTGCCAAAACAGTTGGAAGAAAATGGATTAAAAACGAGTCAATTAAAAGTTAGTGATGAAATGATTTTATATTTGATTCGTTACTATACACGTGAAGCAGGTGTTCGACAATTAGAACGTACGATTGGAACGGTATGTCGTAAAACGGTTTTAGCTATTTTAAAAGACAATAAAAAATCCATTACTTTAACGAAAAAACGTATTAAAGAATGGTTAGGTAATGAAAAAGTCGATTATGGACATAAAGAGAAAAAAGATCAAGTCGGTACTGTAACTGGTCTTGCTTATACAAGCTTTGGTGGTGATATTCTACAAATTGAAGCGAATCGTTTTGAAGGAAAAGGTCGTTTGATTTTAACCGGTAAATTAGGTGATGTTATGAAAGAAAGTGCTAATATTGCCTTAGATTATATTAAAGCCCATGCGAAGGAATATCATATCGATCCAAAGAAATTTGAAAATTGTGATATCCATATCCATGTACCGGAAGGAGCTGTACCAAAAGATGGTCCGAGTGCCGGTGTTACTATGACAACTGCATTGGTCTCTTGTTTTAGTGAAATTCCAGTAAAAGCAAATTTAGCAATGACAGGCGAAGTGACTTTACGTGGTAATGTTTTAGCAATCGGTGGTTTGAAAGAGAAATCTTTAGCTGCATATCGCTCAGGAATCACAACCATTCTAATTCCAAAGGATAATGTTCGTGATTTAGATGATATTCCAGAAGAAGTAAAAGAAGCGGTTACTTTTATTCCTGTGTCGAATGTGAAACAAGTTCTCAAGAATGCGTTGGTTGCGTAAAATGAAAAGTGAATTCTTAACCAGTGCAACACAAAAAGACCAATATCCGGATACGACATATCCAGAGGTTGTTGTTGTTGGAAGGTCCAATGTTGGGAAAAGTAGTTTTATAAATGCGTTTTGTCAACGTAAAAAATTGGCTTATGTTGGAAACACGCCAGGAAAGACGCGTTTAATTAATTTCTTTTTGATTGATGATGCTTGGATGTTAGTTGACGTGCCAGGTTATGGCTATGCGAAAATGAGTAAATCCATGTTGGTTCAAATGGGTAAAATGATGGATGAATATTTTCTAGAACGAAAACAGATTTCCGTCGTTATTTCCTTGGTTGATAGTCGACATGAGCCAACAAATGATGATCTAGACATGATTTCTTATTTAAAGGAATTAGGTATTCCAGTAATAGTGGTTGCTACAAAGATTGATAAGGTAGCTAAGACCAAACGAGTGAAAGCTTTAAAGGTTGTTAGTCAAAAGCTTCAAATTCCTTTAAAGGATATTTTAGCGGTTAGCAGTACGGAAAAACTTGGATTTGAACAAGTGATTGAAAAAGTACATGAATATCTATAAAAAAGAGCTTATCGAAAAATCGATAAGCTTTTTAAATGGAATTTATTTCTTCTAGCCAAGCTTCTCTAGAAGCATCACTAGGCATTCGCCAATCACCTCTTGGTGAGAAACAAATGGATCCAACTTTTACACCATCTGGCATACAATTTCGTTTAAATTGTTGGGCAAAGAAACGTTGATAAAAAGTTTTTAAGGCTTTTAAGATACTTTCTTTATCTACTTGATCAAATGCATTACATGCTAAGGCATAGATTTTAGATGGGCAAGAATGATGTCTTAACATGTGATATAAGAAGAAATCATGTAAGTCATAAGAACCTAATACTTCTTCCGTTTTTTGTTGAATTTTACCATTTTGATCAAGTGGTAATAATTCAGGAGATACTGGGGTATCACAAATATCCATTAAGACGGTATATAATTGATCCTGACCTTCTTTTTTTGCTTGTAGAGCACGGGTTTCAACAATATAGCGAACTAAAGTCTTTGGTACACTCGCATTGACTGCATACATGCTCATATGATCTCCATTATAAGTACACCAACCAAGCGCTAATTCGCTTAAATCACCTGTTCCTACAACAATGGCATTGTATTGATTGGAAAGATCCATTAAAATCTGCGTTCGTTCACGTGCTTGTGAGTTTTCATAGGTAATATCTAATTGCTTGGCATCATGATGGATATCTTTAAAATGTTGATGAACAGCATCTACAATTGATATTTTTTCACTACTTGCGCCAATCAAATCCATTAAAATTTCAGCATTTGTCTTTGTTCGGCTACTTGTGCCAAAGCCAGGCATCGTAATGGCATGAATGCCTTTTGGATCATATTGATTAATTTTAAAGGCTTTTTCACAAACCAATAAGGCTAATGTTGAATCTAGACCACCAGAGATTCCAATCACTACATGTGCACAATGAATCTTACGCAAACGAGTTGCGAGACCTTGGGCTTGAATAGTTAAAATTGATTGACAACGTTCAATACGTTGGTTTAAATCAAATGGCACAAAAGGATATGCATTATAGCTTCGATTTAATTCAATTTCATCATAAGCTTTCGATTCAAAAGAAACTTTGGTGTAGGAATCCATATTATCTTCCATACTCGTTTTAAAATGAAGGCGATCATTTTGAATGGTTTGTAGATCAATTTCACTAATAATAAAATCTTCTTCTGTATTAAAATCGCTTTCGTTTAAGATGGATCCACTTTCAGCAATAATATTATTACCGGAGAAAATTAAATCACTGCTTGATTCGTCAACACCAGCACTTGCATAAACATAAGCGGTATAGGTACGAGCACTTTGATTTTGAATAAGTGAACGACGATATTCTTTCTTAGCGATAATTTCATTGGACGCCGATGGATTACAAATAATATTCGCACCTGCTAAAGCATGATTTGAGCTAATCGGAATGGATACCCATAAATCTTCGCAGATTTCTATGCCAATACAAGCCTTTGTGCTTAAATCTTCAAATAAGATATGATTGGAAACTGGAATGTTTTGACCATCTATTTCGATGAAATTGGTATTTAATGCTTTGGCTGAAGTAAACCAACGTGCTTCATAATATTCATTATAATTTGGAATATAGGTTTTAACTTGGATCCCTAATATTTTCCCATTAAAACAAGCTGCAGCACAATTATAAAGGCGATTTTCAATCACTAAAGGTAGACCTACAATCGCAAGCAAATTTTTGGGTTGTTTTTTTGTGAATTCAATCAATGCTTTTTTACTTTCTTCAAGTAAAAGATCTTCATAAAATAAATCTTGGCAAGTATATGCAGAAATACAAAGCTCTGGAAATACAACACATTGTGTATCTTTTGGAAGTTCATTACAGATTCGTAAACATTCTTCTATATTTTTTTTTGGATTTCCAATGTTTACATGGGGTGTTGCAGCAGCAACTTTATAATATTGAAAACGTTTCATAAAATTCCTCTTTTCATAAGAAGTATACAAAAAAAAGATGGAAAACTCCATCTTTTTAGCTATTTACAAGTTCATGTACTTCATGACCATATTTTGATTCATCGGCTGTCTTCATTTCATCTTCATTGGCATATTTTTTAACCAATGCACTTGATTTTGGAATTGGTTGAAGTGTTCCAGCACCACCAACACAACCACCTGGACAGCCCATACCTTCTAATAGATAGCCATTCAAACGACCAGCCTTTGCCATCATTAAC
>CAVBLW010000043.1:0-32652 GCA_963596085.1 Bacteroidaceae bacterium
TTCTTTACAGTTTCTTCTTTGTCTTCAGCTTCTTTTTTAACAGCTGTTGCTTTTCTTGTAGTTGTTTTTTTAGCAGGCGCTTTCTTTACCTCTGCTTTTATTTCAGATGACTTTGTTTCAACTTTTTGATCTAATTCTTTTTTTGCGGTTGTTTGTTTTGTTTCTGCTTTTTTCGCAGTTTTTTTTGTAGGCATAAGTAAACCCCTCCTATGAACAGTATTATTATATCATTTAATCTTTTATTAAACAAATTTGCCTATTTAAACACTTATTCTTTTGCGAGTGCTTCAAACAATTGTTCTGTACTAATGCCTTCTTGTTTACGCAATTCCCGAACAGGACCATGGCATACAAAATGATCATCAATACCAATGGAATGAATCCATTCTTCTTTCGTATTTAAATATTCTAAAATTGAACTAGCCAAACCACCAATTTTAACATCTGTTTCATAAACAGTAATTGGTAAATTCATCTTTATCAAAAGATCAATCATCTTCGTATCAATTGGCTTAAAAAAACGAGCATTCACAACCAAAAGATTCATTTTATTTTCACGAGCAATATGAATAACATGATCAACATCTGGCCCATAGGTAATGACAATTTTTTCAGGTGTTCCAATAACGGTTTTTTCCCAAGATCCAATCTCTATTTTTTTATATTCCTTATTTGCTTTATAACTTACATTTCCTCTCGGATAACGAAGGCAAAAAGGGCCATTTGATTGAAATGCTGTATACAATAGATTTTGTGTTTCTTCGGCATCCTTTCCTTGAGATAGAACAAGATTTGGAACGGAACGAAGCATGGAAATATCAAAGACACCTTGATGTGTCTCTCCATCTTCTCCAACTAATCCACTGCGATCAATCCCAAGTACAACTGGTAGGTTCATTCGAGCTAAATCATGATTCACTTGATCATAAGCTCTTTGCAAAAAAGAAGAATATATAGAAACAAAAGGTTTTAAACCACCTAGTGCCATTGCACTAGCCATTGTAATGGCATGTTGTTCTGCAATTCCGCAATCAAAAAAACGATCTGGATATTTTTCTTGAAACTCTAAAAGCTTACTTCCCTGTGCCATAGCTGGCGTTATTGCTACAATGGATTCATCTTTTTTTGCAAAATCAAGTAAGGTATTTGAAATCACTTGTGACCATGATATTTGATTTGCAGGAAGTTTAGACAAGGACTCTCCCGTTTTTATATTAAATGGAGAAACGCCATGCCATTTGCCAATTTTATCCGCTTCTGCATAAGAATAACCTTTTCCTTTTTTTGTTAAAACATGAATAACAATTGGTCCATCATGATTTTTAACAGCTGTAAAGACTTTGATTAAACTTCGTAAATCATGTCCATCGACTGGTCCCATATAATCAAGATTAAATTCTTGAAATAAGGGTGCATCAATCACTTCCTCTTTAATCCGATCACGTACACTACTTAATTTATTAAAAACCTTGTTTCCTATTTTTTTCGATTGTAAATTTGTTTTTACATCCTTTTTTAAATCAATATATAAATGACTTGCACGTAAAGATGTAATTCGTTTTTCTACACCACTATGATTCTTAGAAATTGACATATTGTTATCATTAAAAATGATAATCATTTTCTTTTGCTTCGAACCAATGTCATTTAAAGCTTCTAAAGCCATACCACCTGTTAATGAACCATCACCAATCAGTGCTACAACTTGATAATCATCCTTCTTTAAATCACGTGCAATCGCATACCCTAAACCAGCCGATAAAGAAGTAGAGGAATGCCCCGCTTCCCAACAATCATATTCGCTTTCTTTTCGTTTTTGAAATCCAGAAAGGCCATCCTTTTTTCTTAATGTCGCAAACTGTCGTGATCTCCCAGTACAAATTTTATGCACATAGCATTGATGACCAACATCAAAAATAAATTTATCTTTCGGAGAATCAAAGACATAATGCATTGCTAAAGTAACTTCGACTAAACCGAGATTGCTCGATAAGTGTCCTCCGGTTTTTGAAATGGACTCAATTAAAAAAGAACGAATATCTCGAGCTAAAATTTCTAATTGATGAATTGATAGTTCTTTAATATCTTGAGGTGATTCAATATCATATATATGAGGAATTCTTTTCATTTTTGTTAAACTCCTTTTCTTCATTCATATAACTCAATTAATATAATCCTATTTATCCTTTGAAACAAGCCTTATCACAAGAAAACAAAGTTTAAATTTTTTATGTTCAATTAAGGTTTTCATTATATACTTAGTTCAGTCGTGGAGGATTAAACTTATGAAATTAAAAAAACAACCGCCAGAATTTCGTATGCCGAATAAGCAAACAAAACAAATGATTTTTGTGCTTATTCTTGTCATCGTCTTATCTGGTGTATTTGGATTTACGGGTGGCTATTTTGCTAGTCATTCAAGTTCTGGTGTAACAATTAATCAAGTTTCATCAAAATCATCATCGTCATCAAAAACAAATGATGTCAGCTCGGTCGCATCAAAATGTGGACCTTCGGTTGTCGAAATTAAAACCGAATCGGTATCAAGTGGAAATAGCTTATATGGACAATATGTTTCCGAAGGGGCTGGTAGTGGAGTCATTATTAGTGAAGATGGATATATTGTTACAAATAATCATGTTATTTCCGATGCAAATAGTATTACTGTAACAACAACGGATGGAAAAAGTTATGAAGCACAATTAGTCGGTGCGGATTCAGATAGCGATTTAGCTGTCATTAAAATCGATGCTAGCAGTTTAACACCAGTTACGTTTGGAAAATCAAGTGAATTAGAAGTTGGCGATGTAGCTATTGCGATTGGAAACCCATTGGGTGAATTGGGTGGAACAGTAACCGAAGGAATTATTTCCGCTTTAGATCGTCAAATCCAAGTTGATGGAACATTAATGACCTTATTACAAACAGATGCATCCATTTCCCCTGGAAACTCCGGTGGTGGACTCTTTGATTCCAATGGAAATTTAATCGGAATTGTAAACGCTAAATATTCTTCAAGTTCATCTGAATCAGGTAGTGTTGAAGGAATTGGTTTTGCGATTCCTGTTGATTCAATTACAGATATTATTGATCAATTAATTTCGAATGGATCCGTCACAAATCGTCCGGTTTTAGGAATCTCTTTATATGACTATACAAGCAACTCTAATTACTATATGGGCGACAGTTCCAACAAAGAAGAAGGCGTATATATCGTACAAGTTGTCAGCGGTGGTGCAGCGGATCAAGCCGGTCTTAAAGAAGGCGATCGCATTATCTCCGTTGACGGAACTGAAGTCAGCACTTCTTCCGAAGTAAAAGCCGTGATTCAAAAACATAAAATTGGCGATGAAATAAAAATCAAAGTCAGTCGTGATGGTTCAGAAAAAGAATATACTGTTACGCTTCAACAAAGTAATTCAACATCAAGTTAGTTAACAAAAAACTACGCAAATCAAATGATTTCGTAGTTTTTTTAATTAAACCTTCTTTTTATTTGTGAATCGATCTGTTAAATAAAGATATCCTGGAAGTACATATAAAACAGAAATCATAGAACAGACAGTTCCTTTTCCTAAGAAAAAACCAAGTTGCGATAAAAGCTGATGACTGGATATAATTCCCAACAAGAAACCAATTGCAGTCATTGTGATTCCTGAAGTTAAAATGGATGGTGTAACAACCTTGATTGTTTGAAGAACACTTTCCTTTTTATCATATTTTCTACGAAATTTCTTATATCTTTCAGTTAAAAGAATGGCATAATCTACAGTCGCTCCTAATTGAACTGAACTTATAATCAAGTATGCAATATAGAATACGGATTGATTCGTAAGAAACGGAATAGACATATTGATCCAAACTGAAACTTCGATTGTCAATACAAGTACACATGGAAGAAGAATTGATTTCATTGTGAGTGCTAAAATAATAAATACAGCGAAAATCGCAATGAAATTCACTTTTATCATATCTTTCGTAATGGTATCCATTAAATCATAGGTACTCACGCCTTCACCTGCTAAGTAATATTGATTTGGAAAATACCTTTGAGCTTGATTACGAATGGATTTCACCAAATCAAGGATAGCAAATCGGCATTTCCTCCCACGGTCTAAAGACCTGTGGGGTTCCTCGCTACAAGCTTTAAGAATTAAAAAAGGAAGTTGAAGACTTCCTCTATTGTATTAATCTTTAATTTTTACTCTATTAAATCTTTAATTACTTCACTCGCAATCAATAAACCTGCACTGGAAGGGACAAAAGCCGTACTACCAGGAATGGATCGTTTTAATTTTTCATCACTTTGATTGCGATATTCTTCAAGTTGTTCAACCTTTGGTTGAATCGCTTTTTCTTTTGAATAAATGACCTTACATTTTTTAATTCCTCTTTTTTTACATTCTCTACGCATAACACGCGCAAGAGGACACATGCTGGTTTTGTATAAATCACTTACTTCCATTTGTGATGGATCCAATTTATTTCCAGCCCCCATAGCACTGATGATTGGAATCTGATATGTATTGGCTTGTTCGATAATGGATAATTTAGCCGTTACAGTATCGATCGCATCAATCACATAATCATAATCTTCGAAATGAAATTGATCTTTATTTTCCGGTAAATAAAAACAGCGATAGACATTTACCTTTGCCAATGGATTAATATCTAAAATCCTTTCTTTCATCACATCTACTTTATATTTTCCAATCGTTGAATGTAATGCAATAATTTGACGATTTAAATTGGTCAATGAAACCGTATCATTATCAATCAAATCAAAAGATTGTACACCACTACGAGCCAATGCCTCACAGACATAACCGCCAACTCCACCAATCCCAAATATTGCGACACGTGCATTGTTTAATTTTTCGATTGCATCTTTTCCTATCAATAATTCTGTACGTGAAAATTGATTCATATTTCCATTCCCTTCAAAATATGATTTATTATATCATGTTTTTTTCTAAGTTTGTCATCGTTAATTTTTAATGCGTTTACATTGTTTTAAGCTAGCATTTCTACTATAATGTTCTTAGAGATTTTATCTTAGGAGGAAAATATAAAATGGCAGTAGAAAAAATTTCAAAGCGTAAAATCATGTTGATTGGAACCGGTTTTGTCGGTATGAGTTTTGCGTATTCTCTTTTATCAGAACGTGGAATTGACGAATTGATTTTAGTTGATGTAAACGCTGATAAAGCAAAAGGAGAAGAAATGGATTTAAGTGACGGTTTGGTTTATGCTGACACGAAAATGAAAATCCGTGCTGGTTCTTATGAAGATGCAGCTGATACAAACATCGTTGTCTTAACAGCTGGTATGGCTCAAAAGCCTGGTCAAACAAGACTTGAATTAGTAAAAATCAACGCAAATATTACAAAACAATGTTGTGAAAACTTAAAAGCAAATCATTTTGATGGTATCTTAATTTGCGCCGGTAACCCTGTTGATATCATGACTTATGTTGCTTATAAAACATCTGGATTACAAAAGAATCATGTATTTGGTTCTGGTACCGTTCTTGATTCAGCTCGTTTACGTTTTGAAATCAGTGAAAGATTAAATGTTGCTCCATCAAACATTCATGCTTATATTATGGGAGAACATGGTGACTCAAGTTTCGTATCTTGGGCAAACACCTATGTTGGATGTAAAAACTTGCTTGAATACTTAGATGAAAAAGATGATGTAACTTTGGCAGATTTACAAGAACTTTATATTAATGTTCGTGATAAAGCCTATAAAATCATTGATTTAAAACGTGCAACTTATTACGGAATTGGTTTAGCATTAAAACGTATTGTTACTTGTGTATTAAATAATGAACGTGCAATTTTACCTGTTTCAAGTTATCAACAAGGTGAATATGGTCAAGAAGGATTCTATATTGGTACACCATCCATTGTTGGATCGAATGGTGTTGAAGAAGTAATCAAATTACCAATGACGGATCAAGATCAAGATTTATTTAATCGTTCATTCAATACTTTGAAACAGACGATTGAAGATGAATTATCAGACATTCTTTAAAAGAATAGAATCACTTTCCTAACTATAAAAAAGACCGCATATTCATATAAGGATATCGGTCTTTTTCATATCATTTTTGTTGTGAATAAATATTTCACTATTACAAATCAACGACAATTTCTAATGATTTTTCATCCTTAGTCGATGCTGAAATTTTTCCTTTGTGCCCATTTACAATCGCTTGGGCAATCGATAAACCTATTCCATATCCAACAATTTGTGAATTATGACTTTGATCTTGTCGATAAAAACGATCAAATAGATGAGAAAGATTTTCTTTCTTTACTTCTTGCGCTGTATTATAAACAATCAATCGATAACCTTTATTCGTGCGATGAAATTTTAATGAGATCAATCCATTTTCTGGTGAATATTTTAAGGCGTTATCCAAAAGAATCGACACCAATTGCTCAATTCCATTTGAACTTCCTAAATAGGTGCAATTCGCCTCAATATCGATTTGATAGGTCTTATTTTCCATGATTGCTCTTGCTTCAAAAGAAGAAGCGGTTTCTTCAATTACATCAGATATTGGAAAATCCAACATTTCTTCCTTAAGCGTTTGTTCTTCCATTTTAGCTAAAAAAATGAGGTCATTGGTTAAATGTGCTAAACGCTTCGTTTGATTGTCAATATCTTCTGTCCATTCATTTTGAATTCCATCCATCTCTAATACAGCCAAATCGGCTGAAATAGTTGCCAATGGGGTTTTGATTTCATGTCCAGCATTGGTAATAAATTCTTTTTGTTTATCATAAGTCTCTGCAATGGGTTTAAAGACTTTTTTTGAAGCAATCACAATCAAAAAAGATACGAAGAAAAAACCAATACAAGCAATCCAAATTGACATCCATAAAAAATAATAAAAGCTATGAAGACTTTTTTGACAATCCAAAAAAATCATAACCGTCGTATTATGATCCGTATATTTTATAAAGCGATAATTGGAAAGAAAACCTTTTGATGCATTCCCTTCATATACTTCGGCTGCATATTCTAAGACACGATTAATTCCAATTGCTTCAATACGTGAGGTATTTGCGGTTAAAACATAACCATCATCATCCATATTTACTAAAAAATAGCGTGATTCAAATGGTGTTTCCTTACTAAAGCCAAAAGAATCGTCATTTCCTCCATATTGTCGAAAATCAGGAAAAGAACCATCATTTTCTTTTAAAAGTGATAAGATTTTATCAGCAGATAAAAGAACATTTCGATAATTTAAAATATTGATTGTCGCCATTAAAATTAATAAGGTCAATAAAACCGACAACAAAGAGATTGTAATAAATTTCCAGCGTAGCTTTTCAATCATTTTTTAACTCCACCGAGTATCCAACATTACGATGCGCTTTAATTAAAATATTCGCATTCATTTTATTTAATTTCTTTCTTAAATAAGCAATATATACCCATACAATATTAATTTCTGTATCCGTATCATAACCCCATATCTTTTCAAAAATTCTTTCCGTTGATATGACTTGTTTTGAATTTGATAAAAGTAACTCCATCATTTGGTATTCTTTATTTGCTAATTTAAAACTAGCTTTCTCCCCTTTTAATTCATATGTTTTACGATTTAAAGAAACATTGCCAAAACGAATTTCGGAATCATTTACATCCGTATGAATCCGCGTAATGGAACGAATACGTGCAAGTAATTCACGGGAATCAAAAGGTTTGGCTAAATAATCATTTGCCCCGGCATCTAAACCATCAACCTTATCTTCAATCTCGCCTTTTGCGCTTAAAATAAGGACTGGCACCGTATTTCCTTGTTTGCGAATCGTCTTCAAGACAGTAATACCATCAACTTTTGGCATCATTACATCTAAAATCAATCCATCATATTCTTCTGTTTCTAAATAATCCAAAGCTTCTTGTCCATCATAAACAGCATCCACACTATAATTTGATTTTTGTAGAATCGTCACTAAAGCTTTTGAAAGGGACTTTTCATCTTCTGCTAATAATAATCGCATATGATCACTCCTAAAAAAGGGAGTCCTAAAAGGCTCCCTCTAACTTCTCTATCTCTATATCTGTTATAACACGATTGAACAAGGTTATGCAAGGCTTATTCGATGGAGAACGATGAATTTGATCAACATGGTAATGACCATGAAGCCATACACGATAGTCCAACTTCTCTTCAACTTCTTTAAGGAACGGTTTTAAGTCATAATACTCTGGGCCATAATTATTAAGATTGGTTGAATATTTATCTGCAAATGGATGTCCTTCATAGATTTCATGCGTTAAAACATAATCAACCTTCCAATTGTGTTTCTCTAAATTTTCTCGAGCATGTTTAATCTCATCAAGTGTAGGTAGTTCTTGTTGCCACCAATTCACATTTGATACACGATATTGTGCATCGTGACTTGGCGCACCTCCAAAACAAAAGAATTGTTTATCTTCCAGTTCAAAGAATTCACCACGCATCATATGTACAATATTGGAACGAATGCGATGAATCTTGCCACCATGCCATTGTTCTGTTGGAAATTGTTCTAAGAGATTAAAATTTTCATGATTTCCATCAATAAAACAAGTTGTCCAAGGTAAAGATTCTAACCAATCCAACCAAAATCGATCCCCTTTTCCACCATCATAAATAAAACCAAAATCGCCAACAATAATTAAAAAATCATCCTTCGTCATTTTTTTTCCTTGTTCAAAACAATCATCCGGATTTATTTTCGCTACATCTTGTTCACGATGGGTATCACCAGTTATATAAATCATTAAATACTCCTAAGTCTTAGGTATTATAACATATTTAAAAAAGATTCCTAGTATTGTACTACAAAAAATGATACTTTAAGCGTTTACATTCGAAATAAGTAAGAAAACCGAAATTTCAATAGATTATTCGTGCGTAAATTGACTCGAATATAAATCATAATAGAAGCCTTTTTTCGCTAATAACGCTTCATGTGTTCCTGTTTCCATAATCTTTCCATCCTTCATATAAACGATTAAATCCGCATTTTGAATCGTTGATAAACGATGGGCAATCACAAACGATGTTCTACCTTTCATTAAGGCATCAAAAGCCTTTTGAATATAAATTTCTGTTCTTGTGTCAATATTCGAAGTTGCCTCATCTAAAATTAAAATTGGTGGTGAACTTAACATAATTCGACTAATGCATAAAAGCTGTCTTTGCCCCTTTGATAAACTCTCTTCATGAATAAATGTATCAAATCCTTGGGGCAATCGTTTAATAAAGCTATACGCATAGCAGGCTTTACTTGCTGCTTGTATTTCATCATCTGTGGCTTCTTTCTTTCCAAAGCGTATATTTTCTCGTACTGTATCCGATTTGATCCATGTATCTTGCAAGACCATTCCTATATTTTGTCGTAGCGATTTTCTTGTAATATTTTCAATTTCCTTGCCATCAATTGTGATTTGTCCACCCTTTTTATCATAAAAGCGCATCAATAAATTAATTAATGTGGTTTTACCACAACCTGTTGGCCCAACAATCGCAACTTTCATACCCGCTTTTACATCTAAAGTAAAATCTTCAATTAAACGCTGATTTTCTGTATAAGAAAAAGAAACATCCTGAAATGAAACATTTCCTTGTACTTGATCTAATGCTTCTTGACCATCTTCACTTTCTGGATTTGCTTCCATTAAATCAAAGACACGATTGGCACAGGCCATCGCATTTTGTAGTTCTGATACAACCGAACTGATATCATTAAATGGTTTCATATATTGATTTGAATAAGCTAATAGAACTGTTAGTCCACCAACCGTTAAATGATTAGAAAGAATAAATAGAGCACCAAATAAAGCAACCAAGGCATAGATCACATTATTTACAAAGCGAGTTGATGGATTGGTTAAACTCGATACAAAAACAGCTTTTTGTGCGTATTCTTTTAATTCTTGATTGATTTTTGAAAAATCCTCACTCGCCTTTTGTTCATGACCAAACATTTTAAGAATTTTTTCATTTCCAATCATTTCTTCAATAAATGCGGTCTGAGCATCCCTTGTTTCGGTTTGTTTTTTAAATAAACTATACGAATGACTACTAATCCATTTCGCAACCCAAAAGCTTATAGGAGTCAATGCAAGTGTAAGAATTGTAATCCAAACATTGATTGTAAGCATAAAAATAAGTGTTATCACAATGGTAATAATTCCAGTAAACAATTGGGTAAAACCCAAAAGTAAACCATCCGATAATTGTTCAACATCAGCAATCATACATGAAATCACTTCACCAGTTGCCTTACCATCTAAGTAGGATAAAGGTAAGTGTTGAATTTTACGAATCGCTTGGTAACGAATATCACGAACGACATAATAAGCTAATCGATTGTTAATTAAATTCATTAACCAAGTTACAAAAGCACAAATTAAAATGAAAATCAGAATTTGAAAACTCATTGCTTTTAAACTAAGAAAATCAACCTTTCCTTTCGCAATCAAGAAATCGATTTCCTTTCCAAAGCATTTTGGCACATATAATTGAATCACAACGGAAACAAACGATAGAAGAAAGGATAAAATCAATAGGAAACGATAATTTCTAACATAAGATAAAACTTTTTTAAAGGTTTGAAAACTTGTCATATGCTCGCCTCCTGTTGATATTGTGATGCATAGATTTCTTGATAGAGTGAACAATCTTTTAACAATTGTTCATGGTTTCCTTGTGCTACGAGAATTCCATCATCCATAACAAAAATAGAATCCGCATGACGAATGCTACTAATTCGTTGTGAAACAATAAAAACACTTGTATTTTTTAATTGACGAATTGCTTTACGTAAACGAGCATCCGTTGCATAATCGAGCGCACTTGCACTATCATCTAAAATTAATACAGAAGGTTCTTTCAATAAGGCGCGCGCAATACTCAAACGTTGTCTTTGACCACCGGAAAGATTTTTACCGTTTTGTTCTAAAACATAATCCAATTGTCCTGGCTTATTTAAAACGACATCCTTTGCTTGGGCAATTTCTAAAGCTTTCCAAATCATTTCATCACTGGCTTGCTCATTTCCCCATCGCATATTGTCACGAATCGTACCATGAAAAAGAACTACATTTTGACTCACAAAACCAATCTTTTGATTTAATTGTGCTTTGGGATATTCTTTTAAATCCACACCATTAAATAAAATGGAACCTGTATCCCTTTCATAATAACGTGCTAATACTTGCATCAACGTAGATTTACCTGAACCGGTCCCACCACAAATGCCGATAATTTCACCCTTTTTGATTGAAAAAGAGAGCTTCGTTAAAGTAGGTGAGGAAGTATTTGGATAAGAAAAGGATAAATCCTTAACTTGATAAAGCCATTCGCTCTCTGTTTTGATTGGATCTTCTTTATAAATCATAGTATTTTCAACCGCTAATACATCTTCGATTCGAGATGCACAGGCAATTGATTTATTAATGGTTACAATTAGAGAAGCAAGTTTAATTAATTCGACAATAATCTGAGCCATATAGTTGTAAAGAGCAACAATTTCACCTTGATTCAAATTTCCAATATTCACTTCAAAAGCACCTTCATAGATAAGAAGTATAGTTGCAACATTAATAATAATATAGGTTAATGGACTCATTAACGCATTGACTTTTCCTTGTCGTTCATTAAATTTTGTATATTCATTGTTGTGATTATCAAATTCAGAAACCAAATCATCTTCTTTGCAAAAAGCTCGAATTACACGAACGCCAGTAATTTGATCTCTTGTATTTCCTAACAACAAGTCCAATTGACTTTGTACCTTTTTAAACAAAGGAATGGAAATAAACATAATAATCGCTATCACAATAGACAAAAAGAAAATCGCAAAAAAGAAAAGAATAGCCATTTTTGCTTCAATAAAATAAGCCATAATCATTGAACCAAAAACAATGAATGGCGAACGTAATAAGAGACGTAAAGCCATATTAATGCCATTTTGTACTTGGTTTACATCACTTGTGATCCGTGTAATTAAGGTATTAATACCCAAAACATCCAATTGTGAAAACGAAAAACTTTGAATGTGATCAAATAAGTGTTGACGAAGCTTGCTAGAAACACCCACGGATGCTTTTGCAGCAAAATATTGAGCTACAAAACTACAAGACATCCCAATCAAAGCAAGGATCAATAATAAGAGAATATATTTCCAAATGGAAGACCAATTCTTCAATAAGATTCCTTGATTAATTAAACGAGCAATAACTAGGGGTACCAATAAATCAAAGAAAGCTTCCAACATTTTAAATAATGGAGATAAAATACTTTCTTTTTTGTATTCTTTTAAATATTGAATTATTGTTTTCATAGACTAAATCCACCTAAGATAGAAAAAAAAGAGACAAAGTCTCTTTTTATTCAACTCCTATAATAAAAGAATAGACAGGCTGTTGCCCATTATAAATTTCAACTTCGGCATCACTATTTTCTTCAATATAGCTTGCAAGTTCATTCGCTTGATCTTCTGTTGCATCTGCGCCATAGATTAAAGTAACCAATTCACTTTCATCATCTAACATCGATGAAACTAACGATTTACTTGCTTCCATGCAATCTGGAACGCTTGCCGCAATCTTTTTACCACAGATTCCCATATATTCGCCTTTTTTAATTTCTTGGCCTTCATAGGTTGTATCTTTAATGGCATAAGTGACTTCACCTGATTTTACATTGGCAATTGCTTCATTCATTTCACTTAAATTCGTTTCTTTATCCACATCCGGATTAAACATAATACAAGCACTTAAGCCTTGTGGAATTGTTTTTGTTGCAAGAACTTCAATGTCTTGATTTTCACAAACTTCTTTTGCTTGATTTGCAGCCAAAATAATATTTGAGTTATTTGGTAAAATGAAAATTGTATCCGCATTTAATTTATCAATTGCACTCACAAAATCTTCGGTACTCGGATTCATCGTTTGACCGCCGCCAATCACAACATCCGCACGCAAATCTTTAAACATATCGTCTACACCTTTGCCTGGTGCAACTGTAATAATGGCATATTTCTTATGTTCAGCTGGTTCTTCAACTGCTTCTTTCGCATCTTCTAGTTCAACGATATGGTCATGTTGTTGTTGCATATTTTCAACTTTGATTTTTACAAATTTACCTTTTCGTCTTCCCATTTTTAAAGCAGTATATGGTTCAAGTGTATGAACATGAACTTTTACTAAATCTTCATCTTGTACACAAACAAGTGAATTTCCAATCGCAGCCAATTCATCACGGAAGCCTTCTTCACTAAAATTCTTTATACCATTTTCACTTAATTGGATCACAAATTCAGTACAGAAACCATATTCTCCTTCACCATCATTGCTTACTTTGCTTTGGGCTTGATCTAAAACTTGTTCTGCTTCTTCCTTTTGAATCGGTTTACCTTCTAGAGCGGCTAAAAACCCTTCAAAGATAACACAAAGTCCTTTACCACCACTATCAACGACACCTACTTCTGCTAAAACAGGTAATAATTCTGGCGTTCGATTCAAGGATTCATTCGCTTCCTTGATCATTTTACGTAAGACTTCCACACAATCGGATACTTCTTCCGTTACTGTATATGCATAAGTATAATCAGCTGCTTCACGTATAACCGTTAAAATGGTTCCTTCGACAGGTCGCATAACAGCACGATAAGCAACTCGAGATCCATTCACAAAAGCATGTGCTAATTGTAAAGCATCAACTGTTTCATTCTCTTCTAAGGCTTGATAGATTCCTCTAAAAATTTGGGAAGTAATAACACCCGAATTTCCTCGTGCTCCCATCAATAAGCCACGGGATAATGATTTAAAGATTTTACCAACATGGTCTTCAGATATTTCGATAGCCGACTTAACACCATTCGTAAAAGTTAGCGACATGTTTGTTCCCGTATCTCCATCAGGTACAGGAAATACATTCAAGGCATCAATTTCGCCTGAATGATTATTTAAATTATTCATACCTGATTTCAACATGTCTTTTAATAACTGTCCATTAATTTGCTCCATAATCTACTCCTACTTAGCAGCACGCACACCTTGGACGCAAATATTGACAGATGCCACTTTTACTTCCAACGTCTTCTCCAATACATATTTCACGCGCTTTTGTGCTTCTAACACAACTTCGCTTAATTTAATGCCTTGTAATGCAATAATATATAAATCTAAAACTAAACCATCCTCTTGTTGACGTACAATGACGCCACGTGCATAGTTTTCTTTTTTTAACAATTCAGCCCAACCATCACGAACGACTTTTTGACTCGACATTCCTACAACACCGTAGCATTCGGTAATTGTACCACCAGCCAAACTTGCAATCGCGTCAAGAGAAATTGCGATATTTCCATATTCCGTTGATTTATTAATAGGCATATTGAGACCTCCTACTATTCTATCCTATTATACTCTTTCATCTTTCTTTTCACAAATACTTCATTGATATCCATAATAAGCATTCGAATTCCAATCATAATCTTCCGTATATAAATTTTCTTGATACTCAGTACTTTGATCTTGTTCATCTTGTACTTGATTTACAGAATCAAAAGTTTGTGTTTGTTCATTCCATATATATTCTTCTAAAGTTGTTGGATCTCGATAATGACCAGTTGAAGCATTGTACTCAAGGCCAGTCTGCTCATCCGTTTGCCAAGCATCATCAGCTGTAGTATCTTCCGTATTTGTTTCTTCTTTTTTCTTTTTCTTCTTTTTCTTCGAATTAGATAAATCACTACAATCAATTTTTTCAATCGCTGAATTACTCGCATCCAAAAGAAGACAAACATTTTCACCTTTCAGTTGCGTCAACATTGCTTGATATTTGGCCATCATTACTAAAGAAGATAAAGACGTATAGACAACATTACCATCTTGCATCGTCATTTTAATCATATTTTTATCGTAAGATGTTTTATAAGGAACCATCTCAGCAATTTTTTCAATAACTGAACGACTCAAGACCTTTTTATTTTTTTTAAATTGTGCACAGATTTCTTTTCTTTGTGAAGCGGTAAAACCATTTAATAAAGGAAAATGAATTATCAACTTTAAATACTTTTCCTCGATCGGAATCGATTCATTATCCATTGTCAACATATAGTTTTTATTCTTTTTTACATAATATCCAATCACATTCTTTTCTTGAATTTGAATTTTTAAACGTCCCTTGTTTTTTTGCACCTTTGCTTGATCAACTAAAGGCATTTTTTCAATTCTCTTTTCATAAATGAAATTTGGTGTTAAATAAATACGACTATTCATAGATACATTGGCAAGTTCATAAACTTGTGAATCGGTTAAATAGTAGTTTCCACTACAAACCAAAACATGTGCTTTCGCATCAAAAGAAAAATAATAAATCGTAAAGCTTGATAAAAATAGAATAAGACCAAGTAAAATACAACAAGTCTTTAAAGAAAGCTTTTTCACTTGACTTATTATTTTTTTTACCAATTCATCTGCTCCACTTCTGTAATTAAAGAGATATCATATTTTTCTTTTGCCTGTGAACGAATCAATTCAATCAAGCTACGAATATCACTTGCACTTGCCGTATTGTTTTCATTCACAATGAAATTGCTATGTTTTTCAGAAACCTTAGCTCCTCCAATTTGATAACCTCGCAATCCCATTTCATCAATTAACTTCCATGCTGGCATTTCTTCTGGATTACGGAATATACTTCCAGCACAAGGTTTATCTAAGGGCTGAGAACTCATACGACGTTCTCTTCTTGAATCCATTAAATCACGAATCTTTCGATTTTCCCCTTTTTGAAGTGTTAAGCGACAGGCTAAAATAATCCAATCTTTATGGGATTGAAAAATAGAATGACGATATCCAAAATCTAATTCTTTGACATCCATCCAAACAATAGAATTATCCTTAAGCACACAAACTTCATCAATAATTTCTTCCATATTTGATTTATAGGCACCCGCATTCATATAAATAGCACCACCGATTGATCCCGGAATACCACTGGCCCATTCAAGACCAGATAAATCATTTTTCATCGCTTGTACCGATAAGTTAATAATGGAACATCCAGCTTGTGCAATAATTGTTCCTTCTTTTTCAATATAAAAGTCATTTAATTCACGATCTAAATTAATGATTGCGCCATGAAAATCACGGTCACTAAATAATATATTCGAACCCCTTCCCATCACAAAGAAAGGAATAGCTTCTTGATTTAAAATATGAATAACACGCATTAGAGCAGTAAAGCTTGTAGGATAAATATAATAATCAACCAGTCCACCAACATGAAAAGTTGTATGGCGACTCATCGGTTCCTTTTCAAGAACCTTTGCATAAATATTAAGTTGTTCTATAACGGACATAAAACCTCCTAGCTATTTTACGAACGTTTCACACAGAGATATGATATCGTATGCAGCATTGGGTTTTCCTAAGCGTGAAGCTTGTTTGGAAACCTTCTGCATTTCTTCTTCGTTCATAAACAAATCTTCAATTGAACGATGCAAGTTTTTTGCATTTAAATCTTTTTCTTCAATCATATATGCAGCATGACGATTCACCAATTGACTTGCATTATAAAATTGATGATTATTAGCTACATAAGGCGATGGGATTAAAATGGATGGAATTCCCAATGCCGTTAATTCCGCAAGCGTCGTTGCACCAGCACGACAAATCATACCATCGATTTTTTTATAAATTTTCAATGTATCGACATAATCAACCACATGAATGTCTTCTTGTTCATCAAACATATGCAAGTCATCGGCATTGTCTTTTCCGCAAACATATAAAAACTGTAAGGAAGGATCCATATCCTTCAATGCGGATTTCATCAATTCATTAACACTACTTGAACCTAAAGATCCCATCATAATTAAAATCGTTTTTTTCTTTGGATCAAGACCCAAAGACAAATAGTAATCCATATCCAATTTGGCTTCTTTAGCAATCGTTGCACGTGGATTCCCTAATAAGTGTATTTTTTCTTTTGGAAAAATCTCTTCACACTTTTCATAACAAGTAATGATTGCATCCACTTTTTTCATAACCAATTGATTGGATTTTCCCACAATGGAATTTTGTTCATGAATCATTGTTGGAATGGATAAACTCGTAGCTGCCATCATAACAGGTGCAGAAACATATCCACCAAATCCAATCACAATATCTGGAGAAAATGCTTTCAAATAAGTTTTAGCCTTATTACGCGCAGAAAACATCTGGCCGATTGCCTTCCCTTTTTGGAAGATGTTTCCAACTAGACCAGATGTATGTAAACTTTGAAAACGATAACCACAGTTTGGAATAATACTAGCTTCCATACGGTCATCATTTCCGATAAATAAAATTTCACAGTTTGAATACAGATGTTTAAATTTATCCGCTAAGGCAATTGCTGGATAAATATGTCCACCTGTTCCTCCTGTCACTAAACAAATTTTCATAATACCCTTCTATTCTTCATTTTCAATTGGATCATTCGTTACTTCTAAAATAGCCGTAAGAACATATCTTTGATCCGAATTAAAGCCATAATCTAAATTACATGTTGATAAAGATACAAAATTACAATTTGAAGTATCATAGCTATTTGTATACAAAGCGTTGGATACCCATTGTGAAATCACCGAATCTCGATAGTCTCCAAAGCTCGTTGTATAGTATACAGAAGAATCCGTTGTTTTGGCAAATGTCATAATATTGCATTTATAATTTGCACTCGGTGTCAATAAATAGAAATAAGAATGACTATTAAAGAAGCTTTCATCGGCGAAGTTCTTTATATTTGTAAACATTCCTCCTCCTTCAACCGAATGTCCATAAATAATCGAATTGTCATCCAAAAATTGTGAATTCGCACTTGCATCTAAAAAAACCGAACCATATTGACTATCTTGTTTATCTGTTGTATGTGAAAGATAATAAGAATTATCTTCTCCTTGAACAACTGGAAAACTAATGTCGCAACCTGGTATATATACCCAAGCAACAATATCCGGGTTTTGTGCTTTTAGTGCATCCCAATCCGGCTCAATCGTATTTTTATTGTCATTCTCTACTAACTTTTTGTAATTTTCTGTTTCTTTATCCACTTGATGTTTTGCTGATAAAGCTTCATAGATATGAAAACCACTATATCCGGCAACGCCAAGTAAGATAATAATTAATATTCTATAGATCCACTTTTTCATAACTCATATTTTACTACACTTTCTAAATCTCTGCATTAAAAAAGAAGCAAGAAACCTTGCTTCTAACAACATTCAATCTCATAAGAAGGCATAAAGCTTTCATTTGGCGCTAAAATTTGCGTTCCTTCTCTTTGATAGAAAGAATCCTGATTCACATCAAAATCCGCATGTCCATACCAAGGTTCAATACATAAGAAATCCGAATGTTTTGGATGTGTCCAGATAGCTAAATATGGATAATGTGCAAAATGAACCTTAAAACGTTCTTCCTCTTTATATTTCATCGTTACGAAGGTTGATGTAAAATCCTTAAAGATCATTGTTTTATATGTATCAATGTCATCGTAATTTAAATGCCAACAATCAATATCCGTATCAACCCATTTACTTGCTTTTTCAAAAGTTTCATCAAAAAGTAATTGTTGCGCTTTTTCAGGATGTTCAAAACAAAGAACATAATCATCAAATGATTCGTTTTCATACAGTGGAATGCGGAAGGCCGGATGCAAACCAAAACTAAATGGCATATCTCTTTGTCCTGTATTTTTAATTAAATAGGCAATTTTTACTTTTTTCTTTTCAAGACGATATTGAATTTCAAAATGAAATTCAAAAGGATATTGTTTCAATGTATCTTCATTGGAATCAAAAGAAAAAATTAAAGCATCTTCTTCTTTTTTTCCTTTACACATTGCATAACGAATCAATCCATGATTTTTCATCGCATAAGTTTTACCATCAATTTGATAATCCTTTGTAAAGGTATTTCCTACAAGTGGAAATAAAGAAGGATTTCTTCCAGACCAACCTTGATCTCCTTGATACATCAATTCTACATTCTTTTCCTTATCGATTAAATGTTTAATTTGTCCGCCATCTTCCATACATTCTAAATAAATGTATTCATTTTCTAATACGTAATCCATTCTTATTCCTCCATAATAAACGTATAAATGCTATCTTCATGACAAGGTCCAATAATATGATTAGCAACTTCCTTACAACGTTTTTGTCCATTTCCCATGGCAACACCTATATTTGCATAACTTAACATTTCAACGTCATTATCTCCATCACCAAAACAAATCACTTCTTGTAAATCGAAATAATCCTTTAGATAAGCAATCGAATCTTTTTTATCACAGGCTTTTGGACGAATTTCTAAACAATCAAAATATGCAATTGTACTACAATCCTTTACCATCTTCTCAATCGCAATTTTTTGTTCCTTTTTTTCAAAATAAACAATGACATTCGAAACCTTTTGTTCTGTAAATCTTTGATAAATTGGCAAAGTTAAATAACAATGCCAACAGACATCCAACATCGCTTGCGTGACCTTTTGATTTCCCCAATACGTTCCTTCTAAAGTCGAATATTTCCAACACATATTTTCTTTTTGACAATAATCGGAAATTTGCTTCAACAAGAAAAACGGAAGTGCTTCTTCTTTTATTAAAGTCTTCTTTTCATAAATGATTGGTCCACCATCCATAATCCGAGCATCAAAAGGAAACTCACGTAATATTTGAGGCAAATGATTCCATTCACTACTTGCTCGTGATGTTGCAGCACAAACTTTGTGTCCATGTTTTTGTAAATAATTTAAAGCCTGCATTGCTGAAGGGCGAACATCATGATATTTATGTGAATATAAGGTTCCATCAATATCAAAAAAATAGCCTTTTTTCATACCGCTATTTTAACATAAAAAAGGCTAAGTGCTTACTTAACCTCGCAAAATTGTTTAATTTCATCCATGCGATTCATCGTCTCATCATAGCCCAATTGAAACCAAGGATGTAATTTTTTTGGATCGGTTGTATACCGTGTAATGCCTAAATCCTTTGTTGGACGTAAGACGAGTGCTTTTCCTTCTTTTTCTAGAGCATCAACCTTACCCCATTGTTCATTGTATCGTTCATGACGACGACGTAAATCTTCGACAATCACATCATCCTTATAAACCATTTTCGCTAATTTTAATTGCCAATTTGGTGCTGGTTTTCGTACATAACCAAGTTCTTTGGTCGAAATAACAATATGACGATCATTGCCTTGTCGAATACTTTGTTCAATACTAATCATGTCTCTTAAACCAGCATCCATATAGGTTTGTCCATTCATTTCATAGGGATGAGCCAATAAGAGCAAAGCACAACTTGCTTTGATCAAGACTTGACTTTCATCAAGATATGACTTATCAAAATATTCAACTTCATGCGTTCTTAAATTATATAGACCTGTATCCATTTTTGATGGACTTTCTTGATATTTTTTTAAATCCAACGGTGCTTTTTGTTCAATAAATTGAAATGTTGATTCAATCCCATATAGACTTTTTTCTTTCAATAATGGACGAAAACCAAAAACATTTTTTTGACAAGGCGCTTCAATCCCTGTGACTTCTAAACGATGAACTTGTCCAGAAACATAAGATGTTAATATTTCACACCCAGCACTAATTCCCACAGTATAGGGTAGATAAATTTTTTCATTCAATAAAGCTTTTAATACGCCTGCCGAATAAGCAGCCTTTGTTCCGCCACCTTCTACGACTAAACCAATTCTTGGATACATAAAATTTCCTCACAATCTCAGTGATTATACACGAAAAGTTCAAAATTATAAATAGATAATAAAGAAAAAAAGATGGGATATCCCATCTTATTCGCCCCATACTTCTTGGGCAATTTCTTTGACCAAAGTCAATTTATCCCATTGTTCTTGTTCCGTTAATAAGTTCCCTTCTTCTGTTGAAGCAAAACCACATTGTGGTGATAAAGCCAATTGATTTAAAGGTACATACTTTTCTGCTTCATGAATACGTGCAATAATATCTTCTTTCTTTTCTAAAGCCGGATCTTTTGAAGTAATAAGTCCTAATACAACTTTTTGATTTTGGATATAACGTAATGGTTCAAAGCCTCCAGCGCGATCACTGTCATATTCTAAGAAGAATCCATCAACATGACAAGTTCCAAATAAGGTTTCAGCAACCGGTTCATAACCACCACTAGTAAACCAAGTTGAACGGAAATTACCACGACAAATATGCATTGTGATCGTCATATCTTCTGGTTTCTTTTCAATCGCTTTATTAATCATCTTGACATATTTTTTTGCGACTTGATCAACATCAATGCCACGTGCTGCATATGCATCACGTTTTTCTTGAGAACAGAATTCACCCCAAGATGTATCATCCAATTGAAGATAACGACAACCAGCATCATAGAAGGCTTGAATCGCCTTTTGATAAGCAAGGGCAATATCATTCAATAAATCTTCTTCATTTTGATAACGATCGATTGCTACGTAGTTTTCTTCACGTACGCAACAAATCAAATGAAGCATAGATGGTGAAGGAATGCATTGTTTTGCAACGGAATCCTTTGCGACTGATTGTAAATATTTAAAATGTTGAAGGAATGGATGATCCAACGGAAAATCCACTTTATCGACAATATGTAAAGTTTGACTTTTTGGTTGATGTCCTTTGAATGCAATTGAGAAATGATCTACTGCAACTTTTTCAACTCCAGCTAAATCCCATAAAAAATCTAAATGCCAAAATGTACGACGGAATTCACCATCTGTTACAGCATTTAAGCCTACTTTTTTCTCATCTTGAACAAGTTCTTTGATTGAAGCATCTTCTTGTTCTTTTAATTGTTCTGCAGTGATTTGGCCATTTGCATATTTTTCTCTTGCGTCTTTAATTTCTTTTTTTCTTAAAAAACTTCCTACGATATCATATCGGAATGGTATTTGTGTACTCATAAAATCCTCCTGAACGTAGTATAAGTATAAAAAAAGAAATTCAATCTGTATAATATAAAAAATTGATTAATGGCTATAGTTTCAAACTATAACCACTAATCTAATTTTAATCGATTAAAATTTTTGTTAGAATTTCTACCATTTGTTCCATTTTATTCAAGGATGCAAATTCATAACGACCATGATGATTAAATGTACCCGTACCTAAATTTGGACAAGGCAAGCCCATTTCCGTTAATCGAGCACCATCTGTTCCACCACGAACTGGGATAGATACCGGTTCTATTTTCAAAGATGCGATTGCTTCCTTGGCTTTTTCTATTGGTTTATGATCCTTCATAAAATCAGCCATATTATAGTACTGATCCTTCGTTTCCACTTGAAAACGATTGCCATATTTATCATTTAATGCATCACAAATTTCTTGCATATAAGCTTTTTTTCGTTCAAATTTTAATCGATCATGATCCCTTAAGATATAAACAAGTTCAGCTTTTTCAACATCCCCTGACATTTGTACAAGATGATAAAATCCTTCTCTTGCTTCGGTTGTTGCTGGACTTTGATTATTGGGAATGCATTTGGCATAATCCATTGCTAATAAGGAAGCATTCACCATTTTTCCTTTTGCACTACCTGGATGGATACTTTCTCCAGTAATTGTTACAACACTTTGTGCTGCATTAAAATTTTCCCATTCAACATTATCAATACGGTCCCCATCAATGGTATAAGCATAGGCACAAGGAAACTTTTCCAAATCAAAATGATCTGTTCCCCGTCCAATTTCCTCATCACAAGTAAAAGCAACCGAAATTGGCCCATGATTTTGATCTTTGATTTTTTCAATTGTTTCCATGATGATTGCGATTCCTGCTTTATCATCTCCACCCAAAAGGGTTGTACCATCCGTTACAATCAAATCATCGCCAATACAGCTCTTTAAATCTGTAAAACGTTCCGGATCCATAGATAATTGTTCATTTAATTGAATAATTGATCCGTCATAATTTTTAATTTCTCTAGGTTTTACATTCGCTCCACTACATTCTAAAGCAGTATCCATATGGGCACATAAACCAATGGCATCCTTGGTCGAATCACCATCAAGAAAACAATAAAGAATGCCCGTATTCGCTAATTCAACCGTATCGAAAAGTTCTTCACATTCTCGTTTTAAAACCTTCGCAAAATCTATCTGTTTTAATGTACTTGGAATCGTGATGGAATTTTCATCCGATTGTGTATCGTAAGATACATAACGAAAAAAGCGTTCCTTTATCATATCAAAGCAGCCGCTAAAGAAGGGACAATTTGCTTCTTTCTTGAAACATAACCTTGGTCCGCAAATCGATTAATTGCAGGAGATAAGGTTTGTGCTAATTTTCCAACCGTAATAAAACGTGAACCGCTTCCTTCCACATCTGTAATAACTAACATCATCAAATCATAATTACGATGGGTATTTTGTTCTTCCATATAAGAAATCAATTGGGATTCAATTTCATTAACATCACTTAAATCATAGGTAAAGACTTGAGCCACATTGATTCGATATCCACTCAATAAATATTCTTTATTATCGTTATATAAAATATCTTTAAATTCTTTTCCTTTGATCGTTGCGGTCTTTTTAAATAATTCTTTGGCCATCGCATCAAAATTCAAGTCAAATTCCTTCTCAAGACGTTCTTTCATATCCTTATCAAATTGTGTACAAGTTGGTGAATGAAAATTCATCGTATCACTAATCACCCCATACGCAATCAAAGAAGCAATGGTTTTTGACATTGGTATACAACTTTCACGATACATCATTTCAATAATCGTACAAGTACTTCCAACAATCATATTACGGAAAGAAATCGGATGACTTGTCTCAATATCACCTATTCGATGATGATCGACAATTTCAATTACTTCCGCTGTTTCAATATCATTAATGGCTTGTCCAATTTCATTATGGTCAACCAAAATAATTTTTCGTTTCTCACTTTTTAACAAATGGTATCGTGCAACCGATCCAATTAAATGATTTTGAAAAACAACTGGATAATTTGAATGTCGTGTCTTCAACATTTTATGTTCAACATCTTCAATAAATTCCGCTTTATTAAAAGAAACAACCTTTTCTTTTTCCGTCATAATCAAAGAAACTGGAATCGAACGATAAATCATTTGAATAACTTTCATGATGTTATAACCGGTCTGAATTAAAGTTACTCCCTTGGCTTTTGCCATATCCAACATAAAATCCGTTGGCGTATAATTCTCGGTTACAATCACTACTGCACATCCATGGGCCATACTTTTTAACATATCATCTTCATGATCATCTAAAACCATAATGGCCCCTTTTAGATCTCTTTCCATCAATCGCTTATCTGAAATGCGTACATAGCCGCTGCGTGCTTGATGGCCTTCATATAAAAATTTTCCTTTTAATGCTTTTACAATATTCGATAATGGCGTTTGTTTTAATAAATCCTTTGTGATATTTACATCTTGCATCGAAATGGTTGAAATATCATTAATCGTTACAATCCCCATATAATTATCTGCATCATCCACAACATATAAGGTCTTTACATGGTTTTCAACACATAAATCCCAACCATAACGAATTGTTTCCTTATGATTGATCGTAACCGCTTGATCGATTTGAATTTCTTCCAATGTACATTTTGCGGTATTCATATACAATGGATAATCTACATTTAATTTTTTTAGAATAAAATTGGTCTCCGGATTCACATGTCCTAAACGCGCGGCAACAGCAGGAATCCCTTGTTTCTTTTTTAATTCAGCTAATGCGATTGCTGAGCAAATCGAATCTGTATCCGGATGTTTATGTCCAATCACATAAACAGGTAATGCCATAATTTACTACCAGCCTTTCTATAGTTAGTATAGCAGAAAACCTTTTGTCTGTAAGTGTTTTCATCGTTAAGGGAAAAAAATAGACTATACCTTTGTATAGTCTATTGGCTTACTTAACAGCTTCTTTTAAAGATTTAGCCGCTTTGAATTTTACACTTTTTGAAGCAGCAATTTCAATTTTTTCTTTAGTAGCTGGATTAATTCCAGTACGAGCCGCTCTTTCAGATAAAGAGAATTTTCCAAATCCGTAAACATCTACAGTTCCATTCTCTTTTAATGTATTTGAAATAGAATCAAAAACAAATTGCACATATGCACTGGCATCTTTTTTTGAGACTCCATATTCTTCAGCTAACATTGCTGCTAAATCTTGTTTTTTAATGATTTCTGCCATAAATACCTCCTTGACACTTTGCATATACTATCACTTTTAATTCAAAATGTATAGTACAATTAAAAAATGTAAGCGGTACATTCAAAATCTATTGAATTGTATTTTTCAAATGCTCTAAAATGGATTGAACTTTCTCCATTGGTAAACCGACAACATTACTATAGGAACCATCAATCCATTCTACAAAATCACATTCTTGAATTCCATAAGATCCTGCTTTATCCATGCATTTTCCACTTTTTACATAATTTAGAATTTCAAGATCCGACAAAGTACGAAAATGCACTTCCGTACTTTCAACAAAAGAAATCTTTTTTTGACCATATAGAAAACAAACACCGGTTTTTACAAAATGAGTCTGTCCCGATAAATTGTGCAAACAAGTAAAGGCAGCTTTTTCATTGATTGGTTTTCCTAAAATTTCATTTTCATAAACAACAATTGTATCCGCTGCTAAAATGACATATTCGGGATATAGATCCGCAAGCTCTTTGGCTTTTTGAAAAGCCACTTTTTCTAAGGCATCATCGATGGAAAGATTAGAATCAAATCTTTCTTCTTTCTTCGCTGGATGAACTAAAAAAGTATATCCTTCATTTTCTAATAATTCTTTTCTTCGTGGGGATTGCGATGCAAGTAATAATTTCATAAGTCAACCTCATAAGCAATGGGTGCTTTTTTCTTTTGATAGTAGATACAAAATAAAAGCGAAACAATTAAAATAAAAGCATAAGTAAAAACAATGGAAAAAACCAATTTTGAAAAAACATACTCTGGTAACATATCAATCATAAAATCAATTCCTGGAGTTAATAACCAATCTTGATTATTAAAGAACAATTGATGAAAATGCGTCCAAAAGTCCGTAAAATCTGTAATCATCCATAACATAAGAAAGGCTAAAAAAACCAAGAAACAAAATGACGCGCGAAGAAACCCTTTGCTTAAAAAAGCCAAGGTATGTTTTTCTTTTCGCATATAGAAAACAATACCTATTCCCAGAACTATACAAGCAATCGAACACTTTTTAGCCTTTTGATACAATTTTTTTACATCAATCATATGTCTTTTTTCTTTGGCATCAAAGACTTCTTGTTTTTTACCATTTATTTCCATTTGATGATTAATATTTGTTTCTTTATCTTCCAAATAATCCAACAACAATGTAATACTTTGATTTAAATCTTGCTTTGAAACCGATAAATCCTCTGCCAAATTCATCTTTTCATACAAAGAAATATAAAAATTTGGATTGAGTGCCCATGCTCTTATACAAAAAAACAAAGAAGCATATAGGCAACACCATCCAAATAAAAAGCTAAGCCAAATTTTTTTATTCAACTGCAACCAAGTCTAATTTATCAATCATAGGCAGAGCATCCATCTCTTCTAAGAAGGCTTCAATACTAATTTCCAAATTATGAATATCCAGAGTTAAAGATAAGTTATGGATTCCATTAATTGGAATTGTTTGATTGATTGCAAGAATATTTCCTTTACGCTTGGCAACCAAATTCAATACTTGTGATAAAGAACCAGACTCTTCACTGATCACCATTGTGATCACGGCTTTTCGTCGAGATTCTTCTTGATTAAATGAAAATACAGCGTCTTTGTATTTATAATACGTTCCACGCGATACACCAACCGCTTTTACTGCTTCACTAATCCGTTTCACTTTACCTGATTGCAATAAATTTCTTGCTTCAATTACTTTTTCTAAAACTTCAGGTAAAATATCACTCGATACCACAAAAAATTTACTCATGAATCACATAGGCTCCTTTCTTGCTAATTTGAACTTCTTTACAGAAAATCCCTAGACTCTCTACATATTTTTTTAATTGAAGTAGAACTTGTTGGTCCTTATGAATACCAATCATAGTTGAACCAGAACCCGAAATCCACATTGGAATTTTATTTTCTTGGCAAAATGTATAAATTTGTTCATAAGAAGAAATTAATTTTTTTCGATAGGGCTCATGTAAAAAATCATGACAACTTGCTAATAAAAGCTCTAAATCACCATTTTGAATTGCTTGAATAAAACTTAAAGCATATGCAATTTGTTGCTTGGCATGATCAAACGAAATACTTTCCGGAAGAACCTTTCGAGCTTGTTGGGTTGGTACTTCTTCATCTGGTACCATTGCCAACAAATGCCAATTTGAACAAGAAATATTGGTTGAATAAATATGATCTTCTTGCATAAAAGAAACCGATAAAGCACCAACCAAAGCAGGAGCCACATTATCCGGATGTCCTTCAAAACGAGTGGCGATTTCTAACATTTCACGCCTCGACAAAGGAGATTCAAACCATGTATTCGCACCGAGAATCCCTGCAACAATACACATTGCACTCGAACCAAAGCCACGACTGGATGGAAGGGTTGAGTCTATATCAATATGTAAAGTTGGATGTTTTTCATTTAGATAATCACAAGTTGTATAAAAAGCTTGTAAAACCAAATTGTCTTCTGTTTGAAAAGCAGGATCACAACCTGTAATTTGTAACTTTTCGCTGGATTCAAAAGAAAAGGTCGACCACCAATCCAAAGCCATTCCTAAACAATCAAAGCCAATTGAACAATTGGCTGTGGTTGCAGGTACACGAACTTTAATCATTAAAGAGCTCCTTAATATAGGAAGCAACATTTTCTTTCATTTCAGCTACTTCAATTACTTCCTTGTGACGAATTGGTAATTCTTCCAATTCAGCTAATCCTTTTGGTACTGGATCTTGACAAACCTCACTTAATTTTTTCATTGCATCCATTTCATCTTCACTACTTAATTCAATGGAATCTAAAACATCTTGTGAAAATTTATAAGGAGATGCCGTTGCTAAAGAAACAATTGGTCTTTCAGTGGCTTTTTGAGCAATATCATATCCAATCGCTGAATGTGGATCTAAAATAACTTTTGTTTCTTTATAGGTATTTCCAATAATTTCTTTGGTTTGTTCATCTGTGACATAAGCACAATCAAAAAGTTCTTGAATTTTACTTAAAATTTCTTCACCAACTTCATAACGTCCTGTTTTAGCTAAGTCATCCATACATCCTTTCACAAATTCTGCATTGCAATCAGACATATAATAAAGTAGACGCTCTAAGTTTGAACTAATCAAAATATCCATACTTGGACTAATTGTTTGAATAAATGGACGATTTCGATCATAAACACCTGTTTTAAGGAAATCGGTTAAAACATGGTTCTCATTACTAGCAACATAGAACTTTTCAACTGGTAGACCCATTAAATAACCATAATAACCAGCTAGCACATCACCGAAGTTTCCAGTTGGTACACTATAAGATACCTTATCCCCAATTTGGATCGTTCCTTCTTTTACTAATTGTTTATATGCTTCAAAATAATAAACGATTTGTGGAACCAATCGACCAATGTTAATACTATTCGCACTTGTCAAACGAACGGAATGTTCTTTGGCAACCGCTTTTAATTCGTCATCTAAAAAGAGTTCTTTTACTTTACTTTGGGCATCATCAAAATTTCCTTTTACAGCAAAAACTTTGACATTGTCGCCTTTTTGCGTTGCCATTTGACGATATTGGATTTGTGATACCTTATGATCTGGATAGAATACAACAATTCCCGTATCCTTAACATCTTGAAAACCAGCTAAAGCTGCTTTTCCTGTATCACCACTTGTTGCAGTTAGAATCAATGCTTTTTGTTTACTTGTTTGTAAAGCAACTGACATTAATTGTGGTAATAAAGTTAAAGCAACATCTTTAAAAGCAGAAGTTGGTCCATGGAATAATTCTAGTACATAGACATCCCCTACCTTACGAACAGGGGTTACTTCTTTAGCCGAAAAACTATGACCATATGCATTTTCAACACATTGTTCTAATTCTTCTTGCGTGTAATCACTTAAAAGATGTTTCAATATATATACGGCGTTTTCCTTATAGCTTTGTTGACAGATTTTGTTTAGATCCAATTGTACATTGGATAATTCAGGCCAAACATATAAACCTCCATCATCTGAAATTCCTTCTAAAATTGCTTGTTTACTTGTGATTTTTTTATCACTATTTCGAGTCGATTCATAGACTTTTTGCATGTGAAATCCTCCTTGAAATTCAATATATCCTATGATACAATGTCCACATTATAAAAACAAGTGTTTTCAATCCGAAACTAAATTTTGTTTTTATAAAAGAATTGTACATAAAGCCTATACAAATTATTATAATTGCTTTATTGTATGAAAACAAATATATAATGGAGAGCGAAATCATGTTAAAAATCACAAAATTTGGTGGAAGTAGTGTTGCCAACGCGAACCAATTTAAAAAAGTCAAAGGAATTGTCGAAAGCGATCCTTCCAGACAATATGTTGTTGTCAGTGCACCTGGTAAAAGAACGGCAAGTGACAACAAGATTACCGATTTACTTTATTTATTAGATGCCCATCGTCAATATCATGTAGATGCATCCAACGTTACAACGATTCTTAGAGAACGTTTTTTAGGCATTAAAAACGAACTAGGCCTAAAAATGAATTTAGAAAAAGAATTGGATGAATTCTTTGCGAACTTACCAAAAATGAATCAATCAGAGATTGTTTCAAGAGGTGAGTATTTTTGTGCCAAAATGATGGCCGAATATTTAGGCTATGCTTTTGTCGATGCAGCCGATGTCATTCGATTCCGAATGGATCATAGTATAGATTGGGATGCGACAACCAAAAAAGTACAAGCCAAATGTGCTCAATATGATCACTTTGTCTTCCCAGGTTTCTATGGTAGTGACGCCAATGGACAAATTCAAACCTTCCCTCGTGGTGGTGGTGATATTTCCGGTGCCATTTTAGCACGTTGTATTGGTGCTGATATTTATGAAAACTGGACCGATGTTTCAGGCTTCTTAATGGCCGATCCAAGAGTCGTCAAAAATCCTGAACAAATTACACATATTACATATTCGGAATTAAGAGAATTATCTTATATGGGTGCAAGTGTTCTTCATGAAGATGCGATTTTCCCTGCCAAAGAGAAAAATATTCCAATTCATATTTTAAATACCAATCGTCCACAAGATAAAGGAACAATTATTCAAGAAAATATTGAAGAAGAAGAACATCCTTATGCCATCACAGGAATTGCAGGTAAAAAAGGATTTACTTCAATTCTCGTTTATAAAAAACACATGTCCAATGAAGTTGGATATATTCGTAAAGTCTTATCTATTATTGAAGACTACCATATTTCAATTGAACATATTCCAAGTTCAATTGATTCATTCAGTGTCGTAGTTGCCGATAGTGACGTCGAAGATATTCTTTATGAAATGGTTGCGCGCATCAAATCGGAAATCAAACCAGATTCGATTAAAGCAAAATCCGGTCTAGCTCTTATTTCAACGGTTGGTCGAAACATGTCAGCAAAACCTGGTACTTCTGGACGTTTATTTGGTGCTTTAGGTGAAAACCATATTAATATTAGTATGATTGCCCAAGGTAGTGATGAAATGAACATTACAGTTGGTGTAAAAGAAGAAGATTTCAATAAAACCATTCAAGTGATTTATGACACATTTGTTACAAAGGAGAAAAAATAATATGAAAATCGCTATTGTCGGTGCTACTGGAGCTGTTGGTCAACAAATGCTTCAATGCTTAGAAGAAAGAAATGTTGAAGGAGAAGTCAAATTATTAGCTTCTGCTCGTTCGAAAGGAAAAGTTGTTCAATACAAAGGAAAAGACTTAGTTATTGAAGAGCTTTGTGAAGATTCATTTAAAGATGTTGATTATGCCTTAGGTGCAACAGAAAATGACATCACAAAGATGTGGATGCCTTGGGCACAAGCAAACAATGTCGTGGTTGTTGATAATTCAAGTGCTTATCGTTTAGATGAAAATGTTCCTTTGGTTGTTCCTGAAATCAATCCTGAAGATATTCAAAAACACAATGGAATCATTGCAAACCCTAACTGTGCAACCATTATTGCATTGGTTGCTTTGAATGAATTAAAGAAAGAATTTGGGATTAAACGAATGATCGTTTCAACTTATCAAGCTGTATCTGGTGCTGGTGTCAAAGGAATTCAAGATTTAGAAGCACAATCCAAAGATCCAAGTGTACCTTCAACTGCTTTCCCATTCCAAATCGCATATAACTTAATTCCTCAAATTGGTGACTTTGATGACTTAGGGATTTCGAAAGAAGAATGGAAAATGCAAAATGAAGGACGTAAAATTTGGCATGATGATAACTTACTTGTTTCTTGTACTTGTGTTCGTGTTCCAATTTTACGTAGTCATAGTGAATCAATTTTTATCGAATGTGAAAAAGAAGTTGATGTAGAAACCGCAAGAGCTTGTATCGAAAAGGCAGCTGGTTGTCAATTGAAAGATGATCCAAAAAATAAAGTGTATCCAATGCCATTAGATACAACCAACCAAGATGATGTATTTGTTGGTCGTTTTAGAAAAGATATTGCTGACCCTACTGGTCATAGTTTAAGCTTATTCTGTTGTGGAGATCAAATCCGTAAAGGGGCTGCCACAAATGCTGTTCAAATTCTTCAAGAATTATTAAAATAATCAAAAAAATAAACCACTTAGATTTGTAATCTAGGTGGTATTTTTTATAAGCCAATTGTATATAAGAGAAACACAAAGAAAATGGTTAAAATGACAACGACAATGGTTGGTAATTTCTTCCAAGAACAAGTTACCGCAAAGAGTCCTCCGAGTATTCCAATCCAACAATTTTCATCAATCGATAAAATAGCTGGAAAGACCATGGCGGTTAAAGCTGTATAAGGAATTAATTGTAAGAAGATCTTCATTTTTTCAGATAATTCAAATCGATCAAAACAAAGCGATGGTAAAACTCTAGGTAGATAGGTTACAATGGCCATTCCTCCAACTAATAGAACCATATTCATGACAAATCCTCCAAATCAATAAAGAGTAAACTGATGCATGCTGAAAGTAAAGTTGCGGCAATCATAGCCCAACTACTCGGAAACAATTGATTAAAAATCCATGAAAGAACACAGGTTATAAGAAGGACCCAAATTAACTTTCGATGTTTTTTTACACTTGGAATCACTAAGGCAATAAACATCGCATATAAACTAATTCCCAAAGAAGCAGATAAAACCGTTGGTAATAAATGCGTTGTTAGAGCACCAATAAAAGAACCGACTGCCCATGATAACCAACAGGTTAAAGCAAGCCCAAAAAAGTACCAAATATCATCTTTTGACTTTTCATCTGACACATATAGCGCAAAGACCTCATCCGTAATAAAAAAAGATAATAAAGCTCGTTGGAACTTATTTCCATCCGTTAAACGATCCATCACACAGGTTGACATGATGATATGTC
>CAVBLW010000044.1:0-63720 GCA_963596085.1 Bacteroidaceae bacterium
CTGTTTACACTTATTTTATACCATGATTAAATTTGTAAGTCAATAACTTTTTATCATTTGTCGATAATTTATTTATTTATCAAATTTAACTATTAATTTATTTCGAAACACTCACCAAACAATCTAGATCCCCTTCTAATTGATATTCTTTACTAAGAGAAGTGATAATGCACCCTTGTCCAGCTTGAATTGTATAAGTTTCATTTTCGCTTTTAATTTGACCCGTACCAGCTAAAACAATTAAACAGCTATAGCTTGGATTTTCAATCTTTCTTGCGTCTTTGATTTGATAACGTACAACTTTAAAGAATTCACCATCAACGTATTCAATGATTGTATTCTTTCCTTCTTGAATTTTCTTTGCTTCTATATTGCTTTCTTGATGCGGAATGGTTGTCACATCACAAGCTTTATCAATATGAAGTTCTCTACCTTTGCCATTTTCATCGACACGGTCATAATCATAGATGCGATAGGTTGCATCTGAACTTTGTTGGACCTCAGCCATTAATAATTTACCTTCAATTCCATGTACAGTACCAGCTGGTGTATAAACAAAGTCATTGTCTTTTACTTCTTTTCGAATAAAGAGTTGATCATATTCTTTCTTTTCAATTCGTTTACGAAATTCTTCTTTGGTTTTGGCTGTATGTCCTCGTATAATCTTCGTTCCATCTTCAACATCCATCCATAAACAGAATTCCGCTTTTCCTGAATCATTTTCATATTTACGGGCATATTCATCGTTTGGATGAACCTGTACTGAAACTGGTTGTTGAACCTCATTGATTTTGATTAATAAGGGGAAAGAATCTTTCTTTTCATTGGCAAAAAGTTCTTTATGCTTCTTATAAAGATCGGCAAGATATTCTCCTTGATAGCTTCCATTATGAATTTTACTTGGTCCATTTTTATGTGCACTAATGATCCAATACTCTCCAATCTTTTTATCATCGATTGGAAAATGAAACTTTTCTTGTATTTTATGTCCTCCATAAATTTTTTCTTTCATTGGAGAATCTAAAAATAATACTTCATTCATACTTACTCCATATTGGCATGGCGACCAAACATGGTATCTGAATCCATCTTCTTTGCTTCCATCAACATTAAGATTAAACAATCCATATATAATCCTTCACTTTGTTCAAATAAAGAACCCATTGGTTGAATAGTTGGGATCGTTCCTGCTTTTTCACTTTTTGGACTTGGGGCTGGAATCTCAATGACAACATCAGCCATTTGAGCAATTGGTGATTCAGGATTAATGGTAATCAAAGCAAGTTTTGCACCGACTTCTTTCGCTTTTTGTGCATGATTTACTAAACTTTTGGTAGAACCTGATCCTGAACAAATGACCAATAAGCCATTCTCATCAATATTTGGTGTACAAGTTTCTCCAACCACATAACTATGTAAGCCCATATGCATTAAACGCATCGCAAAACCTTTTACTTGAAAACCACTTCGTCCTGCTCCAGCACAGAAGATTTCCTTGGCATTTAATAAGTAATCCACAAATTGATTTGATTTTTCTTGTGAAATATGCGGAATTGTTTGTGATAATTCTTTTAAAATTGTTTGGGCATATTCTTGATTGTTCATATTATTTCATTCTCTCTTTCATTGCTTGTGCCATTGCTGCTGGATCTTTTGCATTACAAATTGCTCCTCCAGCCACAATAATTTCAGCACCTTCTTCAACGATGGCATCAAGTGTAGCTAATTTAACACCACCAGCTACAGCTGATTTTGCCTTTTTAATCACTTTATTTACGATTTTCAATTCATCCAATGGATCTTTACCTGTTGCCTGTACATCAAATGCCGTATGTACACAAATATAATCCACCCCCATTTGATCAATTTCTTGTGTTCTTTTTGCTAAATCATTGACTTCAATCATATCGACCATTACTTTTCGTCCATATTTCTTTGCACTGCGTACAACCCCTTCAATTGTTGCATTATTTGAAACACCTAAAACAGTCACAATGTCTGCCCCAGCTTCAAAACATTTATCTGCTTCAAATTCACCCGCATCCATGATTTTTGCATCGGCTAAAACTTCAATTTTTGGAAACTTTTCTTTAAATAAGCGAACTGGAACCATTCCTTGTTCAATCACAAAGGGTGTACCTACTTCGGCAATATCCACAATGCCTTCTGTCTTAGATAATAAATCTTGACACTCTTCTAATGTTAAAGTATCTAATGCTGCTTGTAATTTCATCTCTCTTACCTCTTTTCTACTTACACTATATAAATCGATTGATCTAAGAACAATAGATTTCTTGTGATTTCATAAAAAACAATCTTTTTTTCTTGTTTTTTACGAAAGTATTTTTAAAAATCGCAAGTTTTTATTATACTTAATGTATGAGTGAAAAAACTGAAAATCGTCAAAAAGAAATTTTAGAACTCCTTTATGCCCAAGAAGAAATTAAAGCAAATGATTTAAGCAATCATTTTCATGTCAGCATGGAAACCATTCGTAAAGACTTATTTCAAATGGCAGAACAAAATTTATTGATTAAGACCCATGGAGGTGCAAAAAAAATCGATACCTATAATGAGATTCCAATTGATAAGAAAATCAACGAAAATGCTTCTGATAAAAAAGAAATTGCACGCAAAGCCCTTCATTATATTCCAGAAGGCGGTGTTCTTTTTTTAGATCCTGGAAGTACGACTCTTGCACTCACAAAATTTCTTCCTCTGAAGAAAAATTTAACCATCGTAACAAATTCAATGTTGATTGCCAGTCAAGTCAGTCAAATGAAACATACATTAATTTTTTTAGGTGGAAGAATCACCAAAAAGGGAAAAGCTGCGGTTGGTCTTTTTACCAATTCTCATATAGATGCCATTTCCATTGATATTGCCTTTATGGGAAGCGATGGTTTTTACCATTGTGAAGGTCCAACGACTTTCTCTTTTGATGAAATGGAAGTAAAAAAACATGTCCTTAGCCGTTCAAAACAAAAAATACTTTTAGCCGATGCTTCTAAGTTTCATAAATCCGGAACCTATACTTATGCATATTTTAGTGATTTTGACTATTTGATTACCCATAAAATTAATCCCATCGAACGTAAAGTTGTACAAGGCATCCAAAAAATCATCGTATAAAAAAACCAAGTCATCATTCGACTTGGTTATCTTTTTTTATTTCTTTAAAGGATTTCCTTCTTTATCCCACATTCCAATTCCTGTAATTGCACAAATGATTGAGAAAATTGGAACTATATAAATGAACCATGCATAAGGGATATAAGCTGTTGTACATCCAAATACACCCATTACATAAATAGTTGCGACTCCCCATGGAACAATTGGTGCAGATAAGGTCCCTGCATCTTCTAAGGTCCGTGATAATACTTTTCGACTAATATTCATATCATCATAAGTCGATTCAAACGTTTGTTCTGTAACAATAATTGAAACAGTTTGTCCACCAGCCGTTAAGAAGTTAACGATATAACAATAAACTAACGTTGTGAAAACTAAAATACCACGATTTTTAATAAACTTTAATAAAACGTTTTCTGCAAGTACATTTAATATACCAGTTGATGTAATGATTGCTCCCATAACACTTGCAACCATGAAAGTGACTAACAATTCTGACATGGAAAGAACACCACCACGATTTAACATTGGATCAACGATGCTTACACCCGTTTCAATAGAAAAACCATTAAATGCATAGTTCATTAAATCAACAAAATTCACACCTTGAAAAACGAGTGCAAATACAGCCGATACAACAACCGCAATTCCCATTCCTAAAAGTGATGGAATTTTAAATACAGAAATTAAAATAACTAAGATTGCTGGTAAAATTAATAAAATATTAATATTAAAATGCTTACTCAAAGTATCTAAAATCAATTGTTGTTGCGCTGTATCCATTGAACCACCACTGTAATGTAAACCTGCAATGGTGAATAAAACCAAGGCAATCAGCGCAGCTGGTATCGTCGTATACATCATAGAATGTATATGATCATATAAAGGCACTTTCGAAACCCCACTTGCTAAATTGGTTGTATCCGATAAAGGAGACATCTTATCCCCAAACCACGCACCGGATACAATGGCACCAATAACCAATGGAACTGGAATACTGGTTGTAGAAGCAATTCCAACCATGGCTAAACCCATTGTTGCAACAGAACCAAAAGAAGTACCGGTAAATTCACTCGTTAAACCACAAAGCACAAAAGCCAATGGTACTAAAATTTTTGGTGAAATAACTTGCATACCATAATACATCAAAGATGGAACCGTTCCACCTGCCATCCAAATACCAACTAACATTCCAACCATAATAACAATTAAGAAGGTTGGCATACATTCTGCAGCTGTTTTAATAATATTTTGTTCTACCTCTGCCCAAGGAATATTTAATAACTTTGTTGCAATAACTGCTACAATTACACCGGCAAATACAGATAAGGTTGTATTTACTCCCATATTAATCATGATAATCAATACAACTATAATCGCTAAAAACGCTATAATTGAAAAAGCGGTTGTCGGTTGCTTTCTTTCTTTACTCATATCTTTTCCTCCTATAATAATTCAGCTTTTAAAAAGTTTAAAGCACCATCCATGCGGGCTTTTCGATATTCAAAAGATTTAAAACGATGTTCTGCTCCTTTAACAATCGTACATTGTGCACGCTCTTTAAAGATTTCCTTATATTTCAAACTACATTGACAACTTGCCGTAATATCTTGATCTCCATGAATTGTGCATACTTTTTTATCAAATTGACTTGCTTCTTTATAAGGATCTAGACTCAAAGCATCCTTATAGAAATTAAGGCTCAATTTTAATCCTTCCACATCTGCACATCCATCTTTTTCAATATTTGAAACGTCTTGACCACAAAGTGTCATATTTTCTTGTAGATTATAAACAAGGTCTGGAGCTGGACACCACATGGATAAAGCTTGAATTTCTGTTTTACATTGTCCTGCAACAATCGATGCAACACATCCACCTAAACTGGTTCCATGAAGAGCAATTCGATTTTGATCTACAAAATCAAAGCTTTTAACAAATTGAAGCATTGCTTTCGCATCTTCAATTTCGCTTGAAATTGTCATATCTTCGAAAGCACCATCACTTTCACCACTTCCATTCATATCAAAACGAACGCTCGCAATACCTTCTTGGCACAATTTACGTGATAATTCATTATGAACAAAATTAATTTCATTTCGGTCATCACAAAAACCATGTAATAAAATAACCATCGGTACTTTATTTTCGATTTGATCTGGAAGATGCATCATTCCACGTAATGTTAGACCATCTCGAACAATTTCAACATACTTTTCCATACTGATTCCTCCAACGAATGTAATCATAACATAATATTCACAAAATTGCGCATATTTTTTAAACAAGTGTTTATATTATAAAAACAAGAAAATAAAAACTCTTGATTCCTCAAGAGCTATTTTTTTAAACAATCGGATGATCAATTGTAATAGATAAATAAATATGTCGTTTTGTATCCATATGAGCAATAATTGCATCCTTCATTTGATCCAATGTATAACTTTCATCAAAAGGAACGACTAAATCAAAAACCAAATTGGTATGACTTGGTCCATCAACAATTCTAAAATCATGGAAATCCCAATTTCGATCAATTTCACGAATTGCTTTTTTCAATTTTTCTCGTAGAGAATCCGTTAGTGGATCTCTTAATTGAATAGGATCCATATGAACAACCAATTCAATACCTTCTTTTTCCTTCATATCTTTTTCAATACAATCAATCACATCATGGATTTCTAGAATATTATCTTCACTATCCACTTCTGCATGACAACTCGCAAACAAACGACCAGGTCCATAATCATGAATCATCATATCATGTACTCCAAGTATACCCTTATATGTCAAAATCTTCGCTTCTAATCGTTTTACCATTTCAGCATCCGGCGCACGTCCAATCAAAGAAGATGATGTGTCTTTTAATAAAGTATAAGCATTTTTTAGAATCACAAAAGAAAGAACTAAGCCCATGTACCCATCAAAATTAAACCCGATCCATGCTGATAAAAAAGTTGAAATTAAAACCCCTATAGTCCCTATGACATCACTGATTGCATCAACAGCTACTACATGAAGTAAAGTCGATTGGTACTGTTTGGATAAACGATCGTTATAAAAATACATATAGAGCTTCACCACAATAGAAATAAGTAAAATCCCAATCGTTAACCAACGAAAATCAATTGCCTGCGGATGAAAAACATTCCCAATACTTTCCTTAAACATTTCAATCCCAAGATAAGCAATCAATAAAGCCATCAAAAAAGAAGCCAATATTTCCGAACGTTCATGTCCATAGGGATGTTCTTGATCTGCTGGTTTTGAAGCAATATGAAAGGATAAAATCGATAAAATATTCGATGCTGCATCCGTTAGGTTGTTCAATCCATCGGCCTGAATCGATACAGAATGAACAATCCATCCAATACTAAATTTGATTCCAAATAAAAATAGATTAAAAAAAATACCAACAATTCCACTTACTTTTCCAACTAAATTTCGAATTGCTGATTCACTTTGATTTTCTAAGTTCATTCGTGACAATATAAACTGTATCATATCCCAAATAGTAACAAAGGCTTTCCCTCTTTTCAATGCATTTTGGTAAGCGTCAATTAATCTTTTATGATACAATTTGAACAATGGAGACGTATCGAAGTGGTCATAACGAGCTCGACTCGAAATCGAGTTGTCTTAACCGGCACGTGGGTTCGAATCCCACCGTCTCCGCCATATATAAAAAAAAGGTCCTTGCTTACTTTTTCTTCTGCAAGGACCTTTTATGAGATGAATCTATTCATGATTACTCCTTTCTATCTCTTCTATTTAAAATACCTTTTTCTTTCCCTTATCTATTGCGGTATTTTCAATAGATAAGCCATTTATCTGTACATTGGTCTAACCTTACTTTTCCTTTCCTTTTGTACTTTTATTATAACGAAATTGATGAAAAAAGGGCTTTTTTGTCCAAAATGGATTATTATCTGGAAAAATTTGTACAATGAAATACCCAATATCCTTTATCCCGTGCCATACGTTTCACTTCGCATTTTGATTCTAAATATTTTTGGGCACTTGCAGCTCCATGTTGTTTACGAATCACAATCCATAAATCCTTCTTACAATGTGCAATACATTCATCAAACAAGCGATAAATCACTTCTTTTCCTGTACGTATAGGCGGATTTAAAAGAATACAATCAAATAAACCTTCCTGAATCCCATCTTGACATAAATAGGTTGCTTCCTTATGAATGCGTTTCATATTCGCTTTTGCTAATTCAATGGCCTTTGGATTTACATCAATCATTGTTGTTGCACAATCCCATTCACTACTCAATACCACTGCAACTGGTCCAATTCCACAACCAAGATCCAATAAACTTTCTGGTTTTTCTTGATAATCAAGAACTGTTTCTAAAAGAATGCGCGTTCCTGTATCTAATTTGTCTTTAGAAAAAACCCCCGCATTGGTATCCATCGTATAATTTTTATTTCGGATTGAAAAAGTATAGGTACTTTTTTTATGATCTAATCTTTCATCCCATTCAAAATATTGCGTCATATATAAAAATTATACACAAGAAAACAAATTAAGTCACATTTATGACCTCTTTTTCCATTTTTCTTCCATTGAACGATTTACAACTTATAATAAGAGTAACAAAAGGCATAAGAAAATAACTCTAAAATAGAAAGGAGTAACCATGAACAGACTTATCAGGTAACGGGCTTCTACATGAAGAAAAAAATGTAGGAGCCCTAAATCTGTTTCCATTTCTAGAATAAATAAAAGAAGCCAGATTTTTTCCAGCTTCTTCAATCGTTATTGAATATTTTTTCTCTTATTTCTTTTCTACTTCAAATACAGTCGCACCTAAACTTGGCACATTGCATTGAATCATATAAGGTTTTCCATTGCGTGATAAACGTACTGCTTGACATTTCTGTGGATGATCATCCGTATAATTTCCATTGTATTTTGCCCATTGTGTATTTAATACTTCTTTATACGTACCAGCATTCACAACACCAAATTGTTGGGCATCGTAATGATTGGTTGAGAAATTTAAAATCACTAAATAATCTTTATTGCTTCCTTTGCGTAAGAATGAGAACATATTGTGATTTGTATCATCTGCATTGACCCATTCAAAAGAAGATGGATCATAATCATCTTTCCAGAATGCATCATTTTCAACATATAATGCACCTAAATCTTGGAATAAATGATTAAAAGCATCATGCATTGGATAATCCAATAAGAACCAATCACAACTCTTATTTTCATCCCATTCTCGAAGTTGACCAATTTCATTTCCCATGAAGTTTAACTTCTTCCCAGGATGTGTAAACATATAAGTATAAACAGCTCTTGCTTGGGCGAATTTATCTTCATAGCTTCCCCACATCTTATCAACAATGGTTGCTTTTCCATGAACAACTTCATCATGACTAAATACATTCACAAACTTTTCTGAATAAAAATAAGCCATTGAGAAGGTTAAATCATAATGATGCCACTGACGATAAATCGGATCTTTCTTACAATAATTTAAAGTATCATTCATCCATCCTAAATCCCACTTATAATCAAAGGCTAAGCCACCATCATAGGTTGATTTTGTGACATTTGGAAAATCGGTTGAATCCTCTGCAATTAACATGATTTTTCCATCGTGGGCTTTATTTAATTCAAAGTTCATACGCTTCATGAAGTTACAAGCCCCTTCATTGACACCATTGTTTTTATTTCCATGCCAGAAAATAGCATTCGAAATCGCATCCATTCGTAAGCCATCAAAATGATAAACATCAATCCAGAAATTTGCCGCACTCATTAAGAAAGAGCGTACTTCTTCTTTCCATAAATCAAAATTATAAGTTCCCCATTCGGAATGTGCATCTTCATCCTTTTTATATTCATACAAAGATGTACCATCATATTTTGCCAAGGCATAATTATCTTTTACAAAATGAACCGGAACAAAATCCATAATAATTCCAATTCCCGCTTCATGTAAAGCATTCACAAAATGCATTAGTTCATGATTGCTACCATAACGCGATGTACTTGAAAAATAACCCGTACATTGATATCCCCAAGAACCATCAAATGGATATTCACACAATGGCATCACTTCAACATGTGTAAAATGATGTTTTTTACAATGTGCAATCAAATCTTCTTCAATGTCCTTATAATGAACAAAATCTTCTGAATCATCACTTTCTTTTTTCCAAGAACCAACATGCATTTCATAAATATTAACGGGAGAATCAAAACCCTTTGTACGATTACGAATCCATTGATCATCTGACCATTGATCATAAGATAAATCACTAATTACACTTGCGGTATTGGGTCTTAATTCACTATAAAAAGCATAAGGATCCATTTTATCTACCGTATCGCCTGTTGCTTGTACAATACGATATTTATATGAATCGCCTACTTTTGCATTTTTAACACTTACTTCCCAAATTCCATGACGATCCTTTTTCATTGGATGTGCTGTTTCATCCCAATCATTAAAAGTTCCAATTAATGCAATGGATTTTGCATTTGGGGCATAAACACTAAAATCAACGCCATTTTCACCTACATGTGCCCCAAACAAATGATAAGCTTGAATTTCACTACCTTCAAAAAAGGCTTTTACTTTACTGTGAATCATAATAAAACTCCTTAATATAGCCTTATTATAATATAACTGTATGTTTTTTTAAATAATGAAACCCCTTAGATAATAAAAAAGAAGAGCTCTACAACTTTAAGTCGAACTCTTCCGCTTTTTTTCTTTTGCTTTATACATCATTAAATCTGCTTCTTGTATTGCGTGTCGAAGATTATCTTTCTTTACTTCATATAAAGCATATCCCAATGAAACATTTGGTAAAGATTCTGCTTTTTGAAGTGAATTCATTTTCTTTAAAAAAGAATGATTTAAACTCTTTGCTTTTTGTAATGAATTCGGTAAAATCACACAAAATTCATCGCCACCATATCGAAAACATAATCCATCAGTTTGATAAATATCTTTTATTTCAGCAGCAATTCTTCTTAAACAGATATCCCCATAGGAATGACCATAGGTATCATTAATCTCTTTAAAATCATCTACATCAAAAAATAAAATAATCGAATCCATCTTTAAATGTTGAATATAATTTTCATACGCTCTTCGATTTAATAATTCCGTTATTTGATCCGTTTGATTAATAAGCTCTAATATGAAGATATACAACATAATAGAAACAATACCCATAACCAAATAATCAACTTTGAAATCCGAATTCAATAATTGAATCGAAATACCTAAAAGCATCAATAAAGCCATATAAACAAAAAATCTAAAGCCATTAAATTGATATTTTTGTACTGTTTTTGCCATATAATAAACACTATAAAGAATAGAGAAAGTATAAACCAAGATATAAATCCAATAAAAAGAAGCATGCATGTAACAGCTATTTGAATCCACCTTATAGATAAATCCAGTAAAGGCTGATAATATTTCCAACAAAACATTAAATGTTAGAACGGAATAAATAAATTTCTGTTTTCTTTTTTCTACAATAAAAACAAACAAAAAAGCAATATAGGGTGCAATTGATAACTCTGTACATTTTACAATGGCATGAAAAAAGCGTGTAGAAGGTCCTGTTCCTTCAAGCATTGTGGCACCCCACTCACAGAGTGCTGCAATAATGATTATATTAAAAAGAAAATAAAAAGATTTCTTTTTCGATTTCGATAAAGTATTGCTGTATCGAACAGAAGTTTGTACTATACATAACGCAAAAATATTAATAAAAGTTAAAACCGAATAATATCGTTCCATTAAATCCCTTCTTTTCTCTAATTTAACCTTTGAATATTCGTTCGAATCCCTATAATCGTTTGTCTTGATTTTGAATCAGCTAAATTATAAGCTTGACTTTTCAACATAGAGGAATTATAAGGTTGATAATCCACTTTAACCTTTTTACAGTTTAAATCAATATCCATAAAAGTAGGTGTTAGAACCCTTTTATTAAAATCAGTCCAATATTTATATTTGTCTTCAACACCTAAATACATGCGAATACCACCATCGCCACTTAAAGCCCAATTCTTATCACAATATTCTCTTTGACCTAGTTCTTGATATAAGCGCAATAAGACCTTTGGAGAATATTTTAGTTTCAGTTTTAGTATCGAATGTAAATCAACTTCAATTTGAGCGTTCTCTAAATTTTTGATTGCTTCTTTAGAAAAAGAAGTCTTTACGATATTCTCTTTAATTTCACTTTTAACCCAACCTTGCGAACGTTCTTCAATATTTGTAATGGCTGAGCGAATGGATTGCCATTGTTGACCTCCACGATGATCTTTATCAACACCAAAATAGCAATAAACATCATGCAAATCCATTTCAAAATAATCTGCTTCTTTTCTTAAATACAATGCTAAAATCATCCATTTAATTTCTAAATTTGATGCATGAATTGTTTTTTCGATCCATTCCTTCGAAACTAATACAAGCGTTTCTCGATTCATTTTTTAATCCTCTCTCTTTTAATTTTTCGACCATTCATGCAAAATAAAAAAGGTCTTAACGACCTTGTGGCATAGTTCTTCCTTACTTCTATGTATTACGAATCCACATAGTATAAAATATGTTCCGTTCAACATCCTGTGCGGCAGACCAGCTACATTTTGCATTCCTTCTCTTTTACTAAACAGACCCCTACGATCCATTTTTGTTCCAAGAAGTATAAATTTAATGTTGCCAGCTGGTTATGTCGATCATACTTAACGATATAATCATCCATTCCTGTTAAAGGACCATTTAAAATGTGTAACTTTCTATTTTCCAAACAACCACACGACATTCTTAAAATCTTTTGATCATCTAAGAATGCCCCCAAAATCTTCTCTTCGTCTTCTGTTAATGCGGATACACCTTCAAATTTCAATTCCTTAAAATAAGGACTTCGAAGTGAAACTGTACGAAATAACATATCTATTTCTTGACGATTCATTTTGGTAGCAACAAAAACATACCCCGGAAACAACGTTTTTAAACGAATTTCATGAGCAACTCTATGGTAATACTCAATCTTAGGGGAATAAGCAAATACTCCATCTTTTGTATTCAACAAACGACAAAGCTCTTCCTCTTTCGAACGAATGGTCGATAAAACATAACAATGATCTCTCACCATTTTCATCTTTCTCCTACTCGTTCTGTAGAAATTTATTTGACAAACTTACTACAATTAAAATATATTAGATAGCTATTTATTTGTCAAATTAAAAAGGCCACAGAAGTGACCTTCCCAATTAACGACCAAAAATCTTTCGAATAATACAAAGTAAAGCACCAATTCCTGAAATATAAGGAACATAGTTTAAAGGTTGAACGAAAAATTCAATCCATTGTAGTGCATTAATCGCATCTCTTTGTGTTTGGAATAAATAAAGCGAAAGAAAATATGCTGCTAAAATCAATAAGAACGCAAACAATCCTCGTCCTGAATCAATATATTCAACTTCATCTCCAATTTTAATCTTTTTGCGTGTCATAATCCAAATAAATTCAACTACACCAAAAACCACAAATCCAACTAAAATACCAAGGAAAATTTTATGTTCTGTTGATCCTGAAAGCATAATTTGAATTAATTCTAAGTGATCTGAAGTAATCGCATTCATCACGAAGAAATAAAGAATCGCAATCATACAGATTGCACAAAGCAATTGAAGCAAACGAGCAATCCCACGTAGGATTTTATGTCCACCTTTTTTGGCAACTTTTTTAACCTGTTCTTGACTTGGAACAATTGATTCTGGTTCTTTTTGTTTTACAACCAATTGAACATCTTCTTTTGGTGCCATTTGTTGTTCAATATATCCAACACTACCTTCTGCAATTAAATCACGATCTTCCGGATGGTTATTAAACCAAGATTGCGCATAAGCTGTTGTTGCCACAACTTTTTGTCCATTTTTTCGAATTTTATTTAGCGCTAAACTCATCATTTTATTTTCTACTTTAGGAGAAATTGCTTGTTCTTTAATGACATCTCCTAATTGACAAACACCATTTTCATCCGCAATAAATTCAATTCGTGCAAGTAATTGCTCATCATCATTTTTTAATTGAACTTGATTCGTATATACTTGTAATAACATGTGTATCCCCCTTACATATTTATGTATATAGCTTATTATACAAAAAAATCATTAACTTTCCAATTTCTCCAAAAGATCAAGCACCTCTTGTGAATTCGTCAATGCATACGCAATCTCTAAGAAATATTTTGCTTCTTGTATTAAGCCTTCCTCATAACATTGCTTCCCATAACCAAAAGCTAAACCAACGACATCTTGATTCGGACCAATCGAAAAGCCATATTTTTTCGCAAAATCCATCATTTCACCCATCGAAGGTTCAGTAAACCATTCTTTTTGATCAAGATCATTCATATAATCGATTGCTTCATCACTTTCTTCATATTGTAAACTAATGCCATAACAACCATAGGCAATTCGTTTCAAATTGGATTGATCAAAATACCAAGCTAAATTACGATAAGCCTGTGCTAAATCATTCACATGGAAGATATATTGAAAAGAAAATTTTGTGAATTCAAAGAAGCGTTTTAAGTCATTCTTTATTGTTTGCATATACAAAAGATTACTTTTAAAAGAAGTTGGATTCCATTGAATGGCTTTTTTTAGAGCTTCTTGTGCATTTTCAATCTCATTCGATTCTAAACAAACACGTGCATAAGTATAATATGCATCGGAATAAGGTAAAGCTGTTCTTTGAACTTGTTCTTTTGGTTTTTCTAAATATTGAAATAAAACATCTTCAAAAGGCTCATTAAATGAAAAGTAAATATTCTTTGAATCATTTTTAAATAATTTTTCTTCTTTTAAACTATTTATAATTGGTTCAATGATTTCTTTTGCCTTATTTAAATCTTTTTTTTCAATAAAATAATCAGCTTCCTTTAAAGCCGATTTAAATTGTTCTACATCTTGATCCATCCCAAGAATAAATTTTTCTTTTTGTTGATCATCTAAAACATCGTACAAAAGCCTTGCACATTCACGAATAATCTCTTCTTTGTATTCATGATCTTTATAGATTTTCATTTGTTCTTTTAAATAGCTTTGATCTTTTTCTTGATCACCGGTCAATCCATCTTTAATGGATTGTAAAATATCTTCTAAACGCATGAATCCACCCGACTTCCTAATATAATTTGAATAATTTCTTCATCTAAAATCATATTTTGACTAAAAGGATTTACACTAATCCGTTCGGTATCTAATTTTTCTAATATTTTTTCAAATGATTCCTTCACAAAAAAGAACTTTTGTTTATAATCCTCTGGCACTTCTTCTAAATCTGTGAACATTGGATAATAAGATACATTCTCATTCATTAAAACATCATGTTTTTGATTTAATCCTTGAATAAACATAGGAACATAAACTTCCGATTGAACCAAAGCAACAACTGTTTCAATCAATTGTTCTTTTGTTGGCGTTTCAATCATTTTTTGCATTTCTTCTTTTACTGTCATATCCCTATTCTAACACAAAAACAAAAAAAGAGATCTTTTCTAAGATCTCAAGATAAGGGGATCATTATCAAATAATGAAAGGGGCTCCCCTATTGGCATCCGGCTATAGGGATTATGAAGTTTATACAATTCAGATGCCGTTTTGAATTATAACACAGTCATTTTTTAATGTCTTACATTTTATTTCAGTAAGGGCTTTCAATTGCTCTTTTCTTATTTTTTACACATTCTTTCGAAGAATTTCACAGCTTTTTTCTATATTATTTATGGGCCTCTTCTTTATCAAAACTTATACCCAATATAAGAATCCATGGCCCTCTTTACTCCTCAATTAGAAATATACTTTTTCTATATTTTAAATTGAGGGTTTTTCTTTTTTGTTTTTTGATTATAATAATTTAAAAAACTTTAAGGGAGAGTCTTATGATTATACGTAGTGCATCCATTGACGATTTAGATCAAATCCATCAAATTGAAAAAGAATGCTTCCCCATTGCCGAAGCAGCTACAAAAGAACAATTGAAAGAACGCCTTCACTATTATAGCAATCACTTTTGTTTATTATTTGAAAACAATCAATTGATTTCATTCATTGACGGTTTTGTCACAAATGAAAAAGACTTAACAGATCAAATGTATGAAGAAGCCTCTATGCATGATGAGTTTGGAGATTGGCAAATGATTTTTGGTGTAAATACACATCCCGCTTATCAACATAAAGGATATGCAAGAGAAGTTATGAATGCCTTCTTATCGGATGCTAAAAAACAAGGAAGAAAAGGCGTTGTCTTAACTTGCAAAAAAAAGCTCTTATCTTTCTATGAACAATTCGGCTTTGTGAATGAAGGCATCACAAATCAATCCGTACATGGCAACGTACAATGGTATCAAATGCGTTTGATATTCTAAAAGAAAAGGAATCTCATCAGAGATTCCTTTTTTATTTCAGAGAGTAAACTTATGCAAATTTAATTTTATCCAACTGTCCAAGGTACTGGAATTAATGGTGTATAAGAACCTGTCCAAATACCGAACATAGCTCCTACAATACCCATTACTAAGATTAAACCAATACACTTAACTGGTGTCCAACCTTTTTTCTTAATTAACCAGAACATTAACAATGTAATGAGTAATGGCAATAAGCAAGGTAAGATCATATTTAAGTAATCTTGGATTACGATTGGACTATCTCCATTCGCAATAGTAATTCCTAAAGCAGTTCCACCACCATAGTTAGCAATTAAGGCACCGACAACAAATACACCAAGGATTGATGCAGCATGTGTAAATTCTTGTGCATATTCCGTCATCATCGTTACAGCTTTCATACCTAAGTTGTATGACCAATACATCAAACCATAACGTAATGCCATTTCAGCCGCAAATAAGATTACAAAGTATAGAATTGGTCCTAAAACAGAGCCATCAATAGCCATGTTAGCTGTTAAACCAGCTGTAATCGGAACTAATGTATACCAGAATAAAGCATCTCCAATTCCACCCAATGGAGCCGCAACAGAGATACGTACAGAACGAATTGTTTGTACATCTTGTTTTAATTGTTCCATTGATAATACGATACCCATAACAAATGTAACTGCAAATGGATGCGTATTGATGAAGTCCATATTATGTGTCATAGATGTAGCTAGGTCATCTTTATTTGTATGAATTTCTTCAAGACCTGGCAACATAGCCCATAACCAACCACCAGATTGCATACGTTCATAGTTGAAAGAAGCTTGCAACATAGTAGAACGCCAAATCATTTTTGTTAATGCAGATTTACTTACACGAGGAGCCGGTGTTGTATCTACATATTTTAATTCTTTATTAGATGCCATCACTCACACCTCCTTGTTCAGCTTGTTTTTTAATTCCGCTAATACGGAAATCATTGATCGCAACTGCAATACCGATGAATGCAACTAACAATAGACATGCAGAACTTGTAGCTTCGATGTTGCCAATTACTAATGCACAGACGAAACCTGCAAGTAAATAACCCCACATATCGTTAGCTAACATAATCTTCAACAAGATTGCGAAACCTACGAAACGCATCATTCCACCAGCAGCGCTTAAACCACCCATGAACCAAGAAGCGTTATCAGCTAATGCTTGTAGTGAACCAGACATAGCAACACCACCAACATAAGCAATAATAGCGATGACTGCGAATAAAGATCCTAAGATTACACAAGATGTTAAGTTAACTTGTGTGATTCCTTTTGGATTTCCTGCTTCAGCAGCAGCATCTGCTTTTGACATCAAACCTGACATGATTGTAAATGTCAAAGTAACAACATATTGACCAAATGTAGCGAAAATCATACATGCACCTAAAGCAGCATTAATATCCATATCTGCTTTTACTGCGAAAATCATAGCTACGATTGATCCTAATACAGCATTTGGAGGCTGAGCCCCTCCAACTGGCATGTTACCAATCATCATTAACTCATAAGTACCACCGATTACTAGTCCTGTATGTACATCACCTAAAATTAAACCAATAATAGGACATGCAACGATTGGACGATAAGCAATTTCAGTTAATGAGAATTGGTCGATCGCAAAAATAAAAGTTACGATTGCTAATAAAACGATTTCTAAAACGTTCATATCTCTCTCCAATTCTTTTTATTATTTTTCAAATAATTTATTTAAGTCTTCCGGTGAATATTGAGGAACACGTCGAATTTCTAATTCAACCCCTAATTCCTGTAATTTTCTAAAAGTCGCAACATCATCATCATCAACGGCAACTGAAGTTGCAACTTGTCGTTTCCCTTCCGACATGTGCATATTACCAATATTTACTTTTTTAATTGGTACACCACCTTCCACAAGTTTTAATACATCTTGTGGGGTTTCACAAATAATCGCTATGATTTGTTTTGGACTTGCTTTTCCAATGATTTGAATGGTTTTTTCAATTGAGAAATAACGAGTCTGTGCATATCCCGGTGCTGCCATGTTCATCAAACCTTGACGTAATTTGTCGGTCGATACCGCATCATTGGCAACCAATAAAAGATTTGCGCCAACAGATCCGCACCATTGTGTAGCAACTTGTCCATGAATCAAACGATTGTCAATTCGAGTTAATACAATATTTGGCATAAATTTTCTCCCTTCTAAGAACCTGTTCTTTCTCCCTTCTTGAGGTCCTCGTTTTCTATACTTTCATTGTACTTTTTTTAAAAAATAATTCTTTGTACTTTTTGTTCATTCCCTTATAACTTTTATGACTTAATTTCATAAATAAATAGAATTCTAATGAGAAAACTTATTAATTATAAATAAATAGAGATTTTTTAGGTATAAATTTGCACTTTTTATTCATTCAATTATAATTAAAACCATAAAGAGGTTAATTTATGTTCAATAAAACATCCAGTATTGAATTTCTAGAATTCGGTGAAGTTTTTTCGGAAACTTCTTCTGCTAAACATTATTATCGATCCAATCATATCTTGCCGATCCAAAATAAAGACTTAATCTATCTCTATAAAGCGGATCAGGATGTTTATTTCCGTTGTGTTGAAGGCATTTGTCTTCTTGTTGTCACAAAGGATTTAGAAGAAGAGAAGTATCATGAATTTGTCGTTCATCGAATTGTTAAAATCAACAAAGGCGTTTACTTTAACTTTATTTCTTTAAGTCACCAATCAAAATTAGAAATGGCCTTTCCAGAATATACCCTCATTCGGACTTGCTTCTTTCAAAGAGAATACAAATACAAACACATCACGCCAAAGCTTCGCGTCAATGAATTGATCGCTTATTACTATAATGTACGTGGTGCAAACTATGCTTTTGAGGGGGAAATTGATCAATTTTGGGAATTCACCTTTGTGGATTATGGGACCTTATATACATCAATTGAACAGAACGACTATACCGTAAGCAGCAATCAATGTATTTTCTATGCCCCTAATCAATTTCATAAACAATCTTCTAAAGATAATTCGTGTTCCTACTTAACCGTTGTTGCCGATATCAAAATTGATCAAAAATACCGCGATCAATTAATCAATCGTGTATTTACAGTTGATCGAGATACAAGAAAAGAAATTGGATCCTTTGTCTCTTTTGATTTTAAAAACTCTTCCTATGATCATGAAATTATGATTTTATTGATGGAAAAAATCATCCTTTCTTTATTAAGAGGCAGTGAAGAAAAGGTTCATAGAATCACTAGCACACCCATGCAACAAAAATTTGAAAATGAAATGCTTGAACAAATCATTTTATATATTAATGAAAATATCTATAGTGCATTGAATGTAGAAGATCTCTGTGAAAAATTCGCAATTAGTCGAAGCTCTTTACAATCCTTATTCCGAAACAATATCGGGCTTAGTCCTAAAGAATACATTAGTAATTTAAAATTAAAAAAGAGCAAAGAATTAATCAAGGAAAGTAAATATACCATTTCCGAAATTTCCGCTATTTTAGGTTTTTCTTCCATTCATTATTTTTCTCGTCGCTTTAAACAGAAATTTGGTATGAATCCAACCGAATACGCCGATAAAATCCTATAAGAAAACTCTGGCTGTCTTATACAACCAGAGTTTTTTTACTAAATTCCATCCGAGAAATCTTCATCGAATTCATCTTGAACCTTCAAAGAGTCAATATCAAAATGAACGACTTGTTCTTTTCCAGTATTAATTGCCATATCAACTAAAGAAGTAAGATCTGTTCCAAAAGAACGAGCCATTGCGATTTCAGCAATCATTGGCATATTCGTACCTGCAATAATTTCAATATTTTCATATTCTTGCGAAAGAAGGGCAATTGTCTTAAAAGGAGAACCTCCTGCTAAGTCACAGAATACTAAAATTCCTTCACAATCTTTTAAACTTTCAATCGCATTTTTAAGATCATTTGTTAATTGATCGACTTCATGTTCGAAATTCACCGCAATATAGTTTTCTTGTTTACCAGCAATCAATTCAATACAGCTCGTCATTCCGTCCGCAAAGCGACCATGTCCTGTAATAATTATTCCAACCATTTAAACCCTCTACTTTTTTGTATAAGGATATAAATTTACACCCTTTACAACACGATTCACTTCACCGGTTGGACATGGATTATCTGGTGTACAATTCAATTTCAAAGATTTATACAATCCAATCGTTTGTGCTACTAAGATAAATTCCAATCCACAGAATACATTTTCAAAATCTTCTCCATTGTCAAAAGAAATAAAGTAATCAACAAGTTCTTTAATTTCATCATCTTTCGAAGAAACAACTAGAATCTTATTTCCTTTTCGTTCTGGACTCATTTCTTTAATTAAATCCAATTCATATTTTCGTGTGTATTCATCATCACTTAAGTAAACAATACATAAAGTATTTTCATTAATAGCTGATTTTGGTCCATGACGGAAACCTAAAGGTGCATCAAATACCGTATCAACAATACCTGCAGTTAGTTCACAAATCTTCAATCTTGATTCTTGCGCAACACCTTTTAAGTTGCTACTTCCTAAATAAATGATCCGATTGAAATCAAATTCATCAATGATTTGAACAACCTTTTCCCATGAATGATCAATAAATTCTTGTCCTCTTTCAATGATGACTTTTAGAATCTTTTCGTATTCATCTAAATCATCTGTATGGAAGGCTAAAACGGTTGCCAAATACATATTGCTATAAGAAGATGTCATCGCAAAACTTTGATCATGTGTTTCTGGCGTTAAATTAATGGCATAACAATTGTCTTTACCTTCCGCATATTTCGATAAAGCTCCTTCTGAATTACAAGTAATAAATAAATGATGAATGTTTTCACAAACGACATTCGCTACATCAATTGCTCCCATTGATTCTGGAGAATTTCCACTTCTTCCATAACTAACCAATAAGGTTGGCTTTGTGGATGATAAATAGCTTTGTGGGTCAGAAACAAGTTCTGTTGAAGCATATGATTTGACCTTATAATCATAGGATTTTTGTAAGAAAGGGAAAATAGAATTTCCAACAAATTCACTTGTTCCAGCACCCGTTAGAATAATGTCATAATCTTCATTCTTTGTGGTTTTTTCAATAAATGCTTTGATTGCATCCTTTTCCTCTTTAATTTGTTGAACTGTTTTTGCCCATGTTCCAGGTTCTTGACAAATTTCTTTTGCTGTCCAATACCCTTTTAATTCTTTCCAAGTTTCTTCTGATTTATTAAATAACATATTCTTCCTCCAGCGCTCACCGCTTTTTTCAATTTTGATTATAAAAAGAAAAAGTACTTTTTCAACATTCATACTAATTAGTACAAATTCCTTATTAATTTATCCATACTAAATTGCATTTATTCGCCTATAATATGGGTAAAAGGAGTTTGTTTATGAAAAAGAGTTTTAAATCAACAACCAAAAATACCATTTTAAGTGGACGAAATATCTATAAAGATAAACATGGGAATACCATTTATTATCAATCGAAATCAAATATCGCTTATCGAATCAAACCTGATAAAGAAAATGTCTTTAGCACCTATCAATCGCGTTATGTTTTAGCTTTAATTGCCTTTGTCTTCTTCTATTTTTTATTTAATTTAAATATCTTCTTAAGTTTAGGTCTTACAATTCTGATTGCACTTTTCTTAGAATATCAATATCGTTCATTTTTAAAAAAATGTCCGCAATCAAAAGGCTTTGTCAAACAAGAAAAGATTAAACCAATTGATCAAATGATTGATCTTTCAAAAGGAAGTCTGATTCTTCGTATTTGTTTGTATGCCGCTTTGGCAATTCTTTTAGTTATTAATTCCTTTGCTTCTTCAAATGTTGTCGGAAATCGACCTATTCAAGTAACAAGTTATATCATTGCCATCCTTGCTGGCTTTATTGCCATAAAATATATTTCCCTTCTTACAAGAAAAGGCGCTGATTGTTAGTCAGCACCTTTTTTATAGACACATCTTACCACGTGCATAGGTTTGTAGAACATCGTAATCATTATTTAAAACTACAAGATCCGCATCATATCCTGTACAAATTTTACCTTTGTGATCATCAATTCGCAAAGCTCTTGCGGGATTGATCGTACATGAATTTAAAGCATAATCAAATGGTACTTGTGCTTGTTCAACCACGATTTGAAGACCACGATTGATACGCAATGTACTTCCAGCCAATCCTTTTGTTTCTACGAGATGCGCACTTCCATCGGGATAGACTTCGATTTCATTGCCACCAAAAATATGATGACTACCAATTGGACAACCTTTAGCCATTAGAGAATCAGAAATCATAATGACATGATCTGCACCTTTAGCCATATAGTAATTATTTAAAGAATTGACATTTGAATGATTGCCATCACAAATAACTTCACCATATACATCTCTAAAACGCATTGCTGCTCCAACTAAACCAGGATTTCGATGATGGAAAGGTGTCATTCCATTAAATACATGAGTCATTGAACGTGCACCATGTGCAACAGCCATACGAGCTTGTTCATAGGTAGCCGATGAATGTCCTTGACTGACTAAAATCCCTTGGCTTGCACAATATTGCGTCAATTGAAAGTCTTGGTCATGCTCACAAGCCATCGTAATCACTTTAATTAAGCCTTTGGCATCTTCTTGATATTGTTTAAATTCTTCTAAATCAGCTGGAATACAATATTGTTCTGGTTGTGCCCCTTTATATTTTTGATCCAAATAAGGTCCTTCAAAATGAATCCCTAAAATTTCTGCCCCTTCATAACCTTCTTCAACAACCTTCGCAACATTTTTTACTGCATTGGATAAGACTTCATGACTTTGCGTAATCGTAGTCGGACAAATTCCGGTAACACCTTCTGCTGGAATTTCTTTCATCCAATGACGTAATCCTTCTTCTGTTGCATCATTGGTATCCCAAGTATCATAACCATGTGTATGAATATCAATAAAACCTGGAACAATACGATTATTTCCATAATCAACATTGACTTCTTTTGTATTATATTCTAAAACATCAACAATTTTATCCTCTTGAATTTCAATTTGAGCTTCCATAAATTGACCAGCAATCCACACTCTTTTACTTTGAATAATCATTTTTGTATCCTCCATACACTCTTATTTTACCCCGTTTCATTTTATTATTGTTATCTTATTAACAAATCTTTTTATACTTTTTAACAAAATTAAACGAGCTTAGCTTTTTTCTTATATAATTGAAGAAGGAGATTTAATTATGAAAATTATTGCTATTATCATTGTGGTTGCGCTCGTGATGTATACCATCATCAACACGTTAAAAACCAAAACCTATCAAAAACTCGTCACTTATTTAGAAACAGGCGATTATGATCTTTTTAATCAAAAAATTAATCAACCCTTCATTCAATTCTTATTTCCAAAATCCAGTTTATTGGATTTAAAATTTAATGCAGCTTTGATCCAACAAAAGAAAAAAGAAGCCATTCAATATTTAGAAGCTTTATGTGCGATGCCTTTAACTGCTTCTCAAAAAGAGAATTATTATATGAAGGCCTTTAATTTTTTTATTGGGATTACAGATAAAAAGAATGCCAAAAAATATCTTGATTTAATCAATGAAGGATCCAATGATCGCATGAAAGTGGAAGCCAATCGTGTTTATAATATTTATATCTTAAAAAATGATAAAGACTTAGAAGATTTATTGGATGAAATCGAAAATATGGAAGATCAACAAAAAGGAGTCAATGAATTTTTAATTTCGCTCATCTATAAAAATAAAAAAGATTTTAAAAATGCCAAAAAATATGAAGATTTAAGCAAAGAACACTTTGCCCTTGTTGATGAAAAAACAGCACAAAAAATGAAGTAGATGTTTTTTAAACATCTACTTCTTTTTTTAGAATAAATCTTTTTGATGTGTTGCATAGAGGTATTCATCAATCGTATTGCAAACACGATCAATAATAAGCGCCTCTGGTTTATTTTCTAAAAGACCTTCACGTACTTTAGTATATTGTATTGGCATAAATTGACTCAATAGATTTAATGGAACGCCATCTTTAAAATGATCCAATAAAACATTACGTGCTTCTTCTACTTTCTTTTCTGGCATGTAATAACGACAACGATCAGAGAATGAATATTTACGTTTAAGAGCAATTTCACTTTCACTTCCGACATAGTGTTTATTCCAATATTTTGGATGATCTAACATCGCTTGATCTAAAACTTCCATAAAGTGACTATTATCCTCTTTATAATATTCTTTTTCAGCATAAGATAGTGCAAATAAAGCTTCACGCATCGCAAAAGTTAGACCTGGACCAACCTTTAGAATCGCAATTCCATCTTCAATCAATTCTCTTAATTTAATTTTTGTTTGATAGTCGGTTGAATGACCTTCAAATACGATATTGTCATATTCTTTGATTGCTTCACATAGATCCTTTGCCTTATCTCGATCATATTCCGTACATCCAGCATCTTTTTCTTCTACACCCGGTTGTACAACAATTCCAATAACATTATCCCAGGCATGATCCAATCCATTGGCTTTAAAGGCTTTTTCAAAGGTTGCTAAGGTTGCTTTAAAATCTTCAGGTTTTGTTACTTCAACATGATCACTTGCTTCTCCACCTTGTTGTCCACCTGGAATTGGAACTTCACTACCAACAATATAAACCGGTTCGATTGCATCTGGATTTTCTTTTAAAACAACATTCTTAAACGTATCTTCTGCAACTTTTGCTAATTGAGCTCCTCTTCTTGCAATTGTTTCATCACTTAAACGCTCATTTGGATCATCATCGTTAACACGCATACTGGTATCAATATGAATTTTAGTAAATCCAGCGGCAACATAACTACGAATTAATTCTTCCGATTCTTTCATTGCTTCTTCTTCGTTTTTTGAAGCAAAAGTTAGAGGTCCTAAATGATCTCCACCTAAAAATAATTTACTTTTATCAAATTGAATTTCATCAGCAATCTTTTCGACAAAAGCTTTAAAATCGGCTGGTGTCATACCTGTATACCCACCATATTGATCACATTGGTTTGCGGTACTTTCAATCAATACACAAGCATTTTCTTCTTTTCCTTTCATTAATGCCGCTTTAATGACATATTCATTCGCGCAGCAACAAGAATAGATTCCAACTTTCTTTCCTGCTTTCTGTGCCCTTACGATTTGTTTCAATGGATTTTGCATATACAATCCTCCTCATACAACCGAATTATATATACCTTTAATTCCAAAAAAAATGCTCTTACTATTTAATACAAAAAACAAATTAAAAAGGTACAAAAGTTCACTCTTTTATTTAATTAGACCATGATTAAATCTCAACCATTCCATCCTTTATAGATTGAAATTATTTAAACTTTTTTAAAAAAATAAAATTTCATACAACCTTTTTTAAATTCATACGTTAGTGATAGTGAAAGGGTATTAGAAACAGAAAGGGGATATATATGTTCGATAAATAAACTTAAAGGGGTCATTAATTTATGAGGTTCAAAAGAAATATCGCTAAAATAAAGCACTTTTAACATTTGTCAAGGGCGATAAATATACTTCAATTAAACCATCCCAATTTCTATATATAACAATTATTATATTTGTGTAAAACGAAAGGAGATAAAAGCAGTGTGAAGTTAAACCTAAAAAATAAATACTTATAAAGATTAGAGAGAGAGGGTAAACAAATGAAAAGAGAATGTCCAAAATGTCATACATTAAACAATGAAGATGCAAATTTTTGTAGTTACTGTGGAAACGATTTAAGTACAGTCGGGAATGTCAGAAAGATAAAAACGAAATATTTTGAAAACAGTTCTTTTGAAAACGTAAAAAACTGGTTAAACAAAAAAAGAAATATTGAAATTACAGAAGTGAAATCCAATATATTCTGCCAAGGAGCAAGTGGTTTATTCCTATCAAAACACAATTGGATCATCAATCAAATGGAAATCACTTACTATTGCGATAACCCAAATCACGTTCAATATGATATGGTCTGGGGATTTGGATATGATGCCCTTTTTAATATTCACGACGGAATGATATCAGCAGAAAATGATGCACATCAGAAAGCTTCGAACAAAAAAATCGTTTATGAATATTCAAGAAAAGCACCATGTCCTAATTACAACGGTTATAAAGACAATTGTTGCTTATTGATTGTAGAAAGCAGGTGAAAATCATGAATAAAATCTTCAAAGCAATTTTACTTAGTTTCATTACTATATTCGCTATAACAGCTTGTAGTCCTTCAACAAGCTCTTATACAGCATTCACTCAAGAAGATGCAGAAGAACAATTCAATTCTTTATGGAATAACATATTAGAAGCCGCAATAAATAAAGATCGCGATTCCTTCGTATCCAACTGTACCTCCGATTCTTCTAATGAATATATTGATCAAATTATGAGTGTAGATTATTCTACAGAATATGAATCATCCGATTCTTTATATATCGGGCAAAAAGATGACGCTTACTATTTTTGTAAAGGTCAATATTTAGTCAGTAATGCTTACACATCAGATAATTCAGTCGATTACAGCATGGGAATAACTTGTATGAAAAAAGAAGATGGCCAATGGAAATTAAAATTAAATGACGAAGCATTAAATGATGCCATCTCTATGTTATTTACTTCTGATTATTATGGAGATGAAGCACAAGCCGCTTATTTATCCGGTAGAAAATATTCCTCTTCTGGTTCTGCAAAGGCAAAAAGAGCAAACAAATTCTGTTTTCCTGGAGCAATTGATGTCTCTGTTGATGGTGCTTGGCAAAACGAAGATAATACTGTAACTGTTCTAATCAGTTTATCCAATGGCATGGATCAAAGTTTATATTTTACAGATGGAGATGTAACAATCACAAATACAGAACAAGGACAAATTCTATACAGTGGATTGAATTTTGATATCAATGTTGAACCAGGCACAACCGAATATGAAGAATTCACCTTTGAAGCAGATGAAGTAAATTTAGATCTTTGGGACATGAGTAAAATGTCATACGAAGTTTCGAATCATTATAACTACATGTAAAAAGTGATTGAAGAAAGGAGTGATTAAAATGTAAGAATCCAATCAAAATCTACTTTAAAAAGTAAATAGAAAAAACACTTGTAAAATAGGAAAGTAAGCATAGAATGAAAATTAAGGAAAGAGAGAGGGTACATAAATGCGTACACAAAAAAAAGAACACAAAATTAATTTAATGGCAGCAACCGTTGCTGCAACAACAATCATTTCAAGCGGAATAGGAAACGTTTCTGTATTAGCAGAAGAAGTTGAATCACAAGATCAAATTCTGAATACAGATAAACTAGATTCTCCTAAAGCCGAAAAATCCTTACAGGAACAATACGAAGATGCAACCGTAGAAAATGCGGCAGCTCAAGAAAATTTCCAACAAGCGGAAATGGATTATAGTCAAGCAGGAGAATATGCTCAACAAAAATATAACGGAGCAGATTCTGTTATTCAAAGTGAAAAAACAGAAACGCAACAAAAAATTGATGAATATGATCAAGCTTTATTAGAAGCAAATTCTAAACAAGAAGCTTTGAAAAAAGCAGAAGAAGAATTAAATGTTAAAAAAGCGGAATTAGAACAAGCAAAGAAAGATGCCGAAGACGCTGCAAATAAAGCAAAAGAAGAGGCTGGAACATTAGCTGAGGAAGATTACAACAAAGCAAAGACGGATGTAGAAACAGCCAAAGCTGAATTGGAAGCTGCAAATAACGAATTATCAGATGCACAGGCTCAAAAAAATGCAGATCAATCAAATTATGATTCAGCCGTAGCTCAAAGAGATAATGCTCAACAAATTTACGAACAAGCATTGAGTAAACAAAGTGCTTTAGAACAAGCTTTAGCTTCTGCAAAGACAGCACAAGCACAAGCGCAAGCTGCTTATGATTATGTAACAACCGGAGAACAAGGTGAAGCTTATGAAGAAGCAACTGCTGAATTAGAAACAGCAAAACAAAATTTAGCAAATGCAACTGCACAAGCATCAAATGCTCAAACAGCTTATGATAGTAGCGTTTCAGAAGTTGCACAAGCACAAACTGAATTAAACACAGCACAAGCTAATTTGGACGCATGTAATTCTAACCAACCAGCTTTAGACGCTGCAATTACAGCAGCACAAAACAAAGTTAATGAAGCACAATCCGTATTAGATTCTAAGCAATCGACTTTAGACGCTGCGCAAGCAAAATATGATGAGATTTTTAACGAATGTGAATACTATAAAACGAAAGAAAATTATGAGAATTTAGTTAAAGAAATGAATGAATGTCAAGCAGAATATGATACAGCAAAAGCTGCTTATGATGCTGCACAAACTAAATTATCTGACGCTCAAGCAAAAATAGCTACAGAAGATCTTACGCAATATAACAAAGGGTCATTAGGATTCTTTGAATGGTTGCAGGAAGAAAAAGGAATCGATACAACATATGCTATTGGTGTATTAAAAGGGGATACAGACCTTGTATATAAAAGTGGGTCTGGTCTTGCTGACAAGACTACAACACATGAAGGGTATAACGTAATGGATTATACAAAACTTGGGGCCGAAGGTGATGCTACGAGCCTTGAGTCGATTCGTTTATCTATTCAGTTTTTAAAGGTATACAATGAAATTCGTGCCAAAGAAGGATTAGATGAAGTATATGTATCTCCAGTATTGATGGCGGAAGCTCAAATCGATGCAAACTATTCAAGTAACGTTTGGAATCATTCTTATGTGTTTGAAAGTGCTGAAAATATCGTATCAAACTGTGCAGGAATTTATACTTCAGGTGTTGAAGATACCGCATATTATAAATATGGACAATGGTATACAGCAGAAAAAGATAATGTAGCCGCTGGAACTGGTCAAACCGGGCACTATTATAACATTGTGTCAAAAAGATATACAGTTACTGGCCTAGCAGTGTCTACATCTGGAAAAAATAGCGCTGCTGCTCAAACATTCGATGCTCCTCATAGCAATGGCAAAACGTTAATTGGAGCGATGAGTTTGAGTGATTTTGAAAAGATCTTCGATGAGTATTATGAATTAACTTCCAGTGGCAAATTAGCTTATTGGAAAGCTTTAGAAGAAGTGGAAAAGACTGAATATACATATTCATCCAAAGAAGCCGCTTTGGATTGTGCACAACGTCGTGTAGAATATTCTCAAGATGGCTACGATAATATGATTTATTCAATGTCAAAATATCAAACTGCTATTGATGCCGCACAAGCCGAAGTGGATCAAGCACAATCTAAAGTTGATAGTGCAAAATCCGAGGTGGAAGCAGCTCAAGCTAAAGCTGACGAAAATAAAGAAAAAGTTTCTGAATTAGAAACTGTTAAGAATGAAAAACAATCTGCATTGACGACTGCAACAAATGCTCAAACAAAGAAGAGCAATGAATTAAAAATTGCTCAAGCAAATGAAGTTGCAAAGAAAAATGCTGTTGCCGAAAAACAATCTGCTGTGGATGCATTCGGAGCTACAATCAATGAAGCAAAAGACAACTTGGATAAAGCAAACTCAGCTTTAGAAACTGCTCAATCTAATGTAGATGCAAATGCAAGTACTTTAGCCGATGCGAAATCTACTTACGAAACGACTTCTGATTCATTGTCTGGATTATCTGCTCAATTAGAATCATCTAAGCAAGCCTTAGAGACTGCTACAACTACAGCGGAATCTAAGAAGACGGCATATGATGAAGCAGTTTCAAAAGCAAATGACATTCGTACAAAATTGGATGCTGTAATCAGCACACAAGAAAAGCTTTCAACGGTAATTGATGATATTCAAACCAATGAAGAATCTTTAGCTCAAAATGCTGAGGATCAAGTAACAACTGCTGACATTATTGAAGAGACAAAATCAACTTTGGAACAATACCAAGCACATTTAGCAAAAGTATTAAAAGCTGAAGCATTCCTTCAATCCATCACTAAAGATACTGAATTTGGAGCTGATTTGACTTTCGATGATGAAAGCTTAGATGCAACAATTCCTACAATGGTAGAATACCGTGATGCTATGAAGATTGTAGCTGAAAAAGAAGTAGTTTATTATGAGGCTAAAACGACTGCTGAACAAGCAAAAGCTAAATACGAAGCTGCAAAATCAGCTTATGAAAAATCATTGGAAGTTTCTCCAACGGTTACAGCTCAAAACACTGGTGTTACAGTAGGTGGAGCAAACAGTTCTTCTGTTACAAAATCTGCTACTGAAAAAGCAAGTGGAACAAATACAGGTGTTGAACTTGGGTTGTTCGGAGCTGAATTAATGATGGGCTTATCTGCTCTTGGTTTGACCATTGCAGAAAAAAAACGTCGTGATAGATAAATTGAAATAATCCATTAAAAACATCAAACCACCGGCTTGTCCGGTGGTTATTCTTTTATTTTATATCTACTCTATTCTTCTTTCGTTTGCCCACAGGAACAAGTATATCCTGTTAATACTTCTTCATCATAGGCCTCTTTTACGACGACTTGTTCTTGATGAGTAATTGCATCATGATGGATTGTACCTGTTTGATATTTTTCTTCAACCTTTTCTGGAAAAGATGTTCCATAATTTACAGTCGAACTATCTAGAGCTTTAATACTGTCTGGCACATTATCCGTATAACCTTGATATAAAACAGTTCCTGTTGCTTTATCGGAAACAATTACTTGTTGTTTATAAACAGTCCTTGTACCATATACAGGTTCATCATAAGCCGCTTGGTCAAGAATGGTTAAGGTTTCTATTTCTGCATCATGGTGAACTGTTTTATAAACCGGTTCCCATGTATGTGTATGATCTTGTTTGATTTTATCTTTCTCATTTGCTTTCACTGTTTCTACTTGTCCTTTTTCATTGGATGGATCATTTATTGTTTTAACAACACCAGCACCAACACCTGTAGCAACAACGCCTGCTATTGTTAAAGCTACTGCTTTCGTTTGTACGGTAGCTAATAGTGGTTTAGCAGCCACTTTCATCGTTGTAATGATTCCCTTTTTCTGTGAAATGGCAGCAACGCCTTTCGATGATTCTGCAATACCAATCGTTTTGCTTGATTCATATGCAATTGCTTCATGTGCAATTTCTGCTGCTTTAACAACTGTCGATCTTTGCACTTCTTCTGAAAACATCCAAATAAAGAACGGAATAATTGAAATACCATAAAAACTTTTATTTTGTTTTTCTAGTTTTTCAAGAATATCTCTCATTCCTTTTCTTCCATAACTCAACCATGACTTAACTGTATTTTCTTTTGTTTCATACATTTGAGCAATTTCAGATATCTTTCGTTTTTCTATATAATGAAGATAAATAGCCGTTCTTTGCATCTCTGGTAATTGATTTATACAATCCAATATTCCTTGTTTCAACTGTGCATAATCTACATTTGCTTTTGGTTCAAAGGCTTTATTGTTATTTTCAATTGTATCTTCATAGGATTCATTAAAATCATCATAATCAACTTAACTAAACTCAATTGGCTTATTTTTAACATAACTTGTTCTTGTATAATCAATAACTTCTCTTTCAAGAATGGTATAAAACCACGCAGAAAAATGATTATCTTTTAAAGAATCGATTCGACTAAATGCTTTGATATATGCATTTTGTATAATGTCTTCTACATCATTGACATATTTTTTATTTGCTCCTAGACAATGATATACAATCGTATAACAAGAATTATCGATTGTTTTTATAATTTCAGTAATTGCTTCTTCATCTTTTTCTTTTGCTTTAATAACAACTTGCTCATCGATGTCTGGAATTCCTATCATAAACTAAACCCTCTCTCAATTATTTTCAGTCTATATTATTATTTATAATTTTGTAAATCATTCATTGTACGATACCACATTTTCTTGCAACGGATATATGAATAAAGCATATTCATTCAAAATCTGATTTCTAATTGTTTCATTCTTTATCTTTTTTATGGTTTCAAAGTTTTGAATTGAGAGATTTAATACATCATCCATTGTCAAAAATGTATAACCATCAAGAATATAATCCGCAAAAAACAAATCCGATTCCAAAAAATCACGAATTTCGATTGTATAATCTTCCCATAAAATAATAAACAAGCGATCATCAAAACTGATTACATCACCACGTAGACCAATCGATTGATTCATTTGATTTGAATAAATCAAACGAATTCTACTCTGTATTGTATTTCTTGTTTTTATTAATGACTTCATTCATTTCAACTCCTTTCACTATCTCTAACGTAGTAAATGAAAAAAAGTTGTAATAAATAAAAAAATCTAAGCCAATCTTTTAATAAAATGGTCTTAGATTTCTTTTTTCCTTTATTTTAAATCCAATTCAATTGGACAATGATCACTACCATAAACATCGGTTAAGATTTTGGAATCTTCTATGCGATCCCATAAGTCTTTGGATACCAACCAATAATCAATTCTCCATCCGGCATTTCTTTCTCTAGCTTTTGTACGATAGCTCCACCAAGAGTATTCTTCTTTTTCTGGATATAATTGACGATAGCTATCAATGTAATGGCTTAATAAATTTTCTTTAAAGCTTTCTCTTTCTTGATCCGAAAAACCAGGATTGTTATGATTTGCATCGGGATTTTTTAAGTCAATTTCTTCATTGGCCACATTTAAATCTCCACAAATTAAAACCGGTTTATCTAAATGAGTAACATAGTGACTAAAAGCTTGATCCCATTCCATCCGATAATCAATCCGTTTTAATTTTGGTTGGGCATTTGGTGTATACACAGTCACAACATAATAATCTTCATATTCAATTGTAATGACACGACCTTCTTTATCATGTTCTTCTTGTTTTATGCCATAAGAAATTGAAAGCGGTTCTTCTTTACAAAAGATCATTGTTCCACTATATCCTTTTTTCTCTGCACTAAAAATATATTGATAAGGATAGAGTTCACAATCTACTTCAATTTGTTCTGGTTGTGCCTTTGTTTCTTGTATACAGAAAACATCTGCATCTAACGCATATAAGATTTCTACAAAATCCTTTTTCATAACAGCACGTATGCCATTTACATTCCAAGATATTAATTTCATATAATTTTTCCTCAATACTGAAATTTTAACAAAATTTGACATAAAAAAACAGCGATTCCTCGCTGTGGATCAACAAAAAGTTTTATCGATGTTGTATGGGAGAGAGTGTTGAAGTATGTCTTCTTGTTAATCCTGATTTAAAGATAACCCTCTCACATTAATTCTACTTTAATTTTTTAATTGCTTGTATTCCAATTGACTGCATCCCTGTATGACAGTTAATAACGGAACATAAATCGTTACGATCAATTTGAATACCAGGGAACTTTTCTTGAAGTAATTCTTCCACATAATCGGCATTCTTTTCGGCACGAGAATCCATTAAAACAATTAAATAATCCTCTGCATTGATACGTGAATCCTCAGCAATCACATCAACTGTATGTTTTAAAGCTTTTTTCATCGTACGAACTTTTTCAAAAATATCAACACGACCTTGAGTTTCTTTTGAAACCTTCAGAATCGGTTTAATTTTTAACATACCGGCTAATTTCGCAGCCATTGGTGTTAATCGTCCACCTCTGGCAAGATGTTCCAAATCTTCTACAATTAAATAACCACAGGATTCATCAACAAGCTCTTGAATGCGTTCAATGACTTGTTCTGGCGCAATTCCTTGATCAACCAATTCCTTGGCATAAAGAGCCATATATTTTTCCATTCCTAAGGTTGAACAAATATCTAAGGTATGCATCTTTAAATGATGTTGTTGACCAAAAAGAACAACCTTTTCATTTGTCGAAGAAAGATTATTTGATAAGGTAATTAAGACAACATCCGTTATCCCTTCTTTTTCATATTGTTCAAATAATTCATCAACCATTCCCATTGGTGGTAAACTTGTTTGTGGAAAAGCCCCCTTTTCCATTTCATCATATAAATAAGAGGTTGTTAAATCTATTCCATCTAAATAGGTTTTATCTTCAATTGTCACTTGTAATGGCAAATAATCAATTCCATATGACTTTGCTTCTTCGCATGTCATTAGACCCCCACTATCGGTAACCACTTTAATTCTCATAGCTATACGCCTCCCTTGGACAACTATTGATTTTTTCCCATATGGGTATTATTATAATTTCAATTCAATTATTCAATAGGCAATTATTGATTCTTGTGGAATATTCCACAAATTAGGAGATTTTGTTGATTATGGATCGAAGAATAAAAAAGACAAAAGAAGCTATTCAAACTTCTTTTTTTAAACTCATTGAAGAAAATAAAACAACTAAGATTACCATTACCGATATCGCAAAGTTCGCAAATATCGACCGAAAGACCTTTTATCTTCACTATAATACCCCAACGGATATCATCATTGAATTCTGTTCGCAAAAGACCCAAGAATTCTTTGAACATTTAGAAAGTGAAGATTTTTTCGATCAACCATTGGATACCCAAAATGTATTTGATGCCATCTATGATTTAATCAAAAAAGATCTTCCTTTATATCAAATGCTTGCCAGTCATTCCGTATATGATGTTTTTTGGGAAAAATTTAAAGAAATGTGTGTACAAAATGCCATTGATGCTTATTCGAAAAGATTGGATATTTCTCCACTCTCTTTAGATATTTATGTTGATTATGTTTTTTCTGGTGTTATTTCTATTTATCGACGTTACCTAAAAAAAGATCATGCCTATGAATTAGAAGAAGTGAGCAAAATCTTAAATGATGTCACTTTTCATGGCTTAAATCCAATTTTATACCCAAAACAAGAAAAAAATTAACTCTATAACGAGCGTAGAAACATTTCATTTGTTTTTACGCTCGAAATATTTTACCCTTGATTCCTATACACATTGTAGAAAGAATATATGATGCATTTAATTCAGAAAGATTTTGTTCAAATCAATTTGAACAAAATTGATTTGAATTAAATGGTGCATCTCTGTTTATAGGCCGAGACCTTAACTTAAATTAAAAAAATTTAAAATAATTTAAGTTAGAGTTAAAGTAACTTTCTTATACTATAACCATCAAGTAAAGATACTTGATTTGAATGTTTACCAGCAATCCCTTTCTCTCTAATCTTATTACTTAATCTTTTTACTGGTAAACACTGAAAATAAAGACGACATCTGTCGTCTTTTTTTACATATTTATACAGTCATTTTTGGTTGATCCCAAAGATTTAATTTGGTTCCAATTCCTTTTTCTAGGGCATTTCGATAAACAATGGTACCCCATGCAACATCTTCAGTCGGCATACCTCCGACTGAATAAATGACAATTTCACCTTCTTTTCTTTTGCGTGGAACATTTCCAAGTAAGACATCACCTAAATCATCAATTTGTTCGGATTTCATTTTGCCTTCGGCAATTAAATCCTCTACATGAACAGCTGGAATTGGTACCGTATGATAAGCATTCGGCTTCATTTCTTCTTCCCAAGCTTCATATAATTTGATGTTGTCCGTTACAGTTCGTGCTCGATTGATAATGAAATCATCATCAAAACGTAAAGCAGCTGTTGATTCTATAATGGCACCTGGTTTAATCCATTCTTCTGCAATGTATGGATACAAAGAAGGATCGCCAGTTGGAGAAGAGGTTGATACTGAAACAATATCTGAATCTCGAACCGCTTCTTCGATTGTATCTACCCCATAGATATTTAATTGTGGATATTCTTCTTTTGCTTGTTCTATAAATTTATGAAGTGAAGCTTTTCCTCTTCCTTTTACTTTAACCGTTTTAAGTGTTGGTCTTACGGCAATCGCTGCTGCAAGGGCTGTTTTACTCATGACCCCTGGTCCAATAATACCAATGGTTTCGGCATCTTCTTTGGCAAAGTATTTAAATCCAACCCCTGGTACTGCACCAGTACGATATGCAGATAAAATATTTGCTGACATAAAGGCTAAAGGAGCCCCTGTATCTTTATCATTTAAAATCAACATTAGAATGGATCTAGGCAATCCCTTTTCTTTATTCGAAACATTGGAGCCATACCATTTCACACCAGCCATATCAAACTTTCCACCTAAATAAGCTGGCATAGCCATAAAGCGACGATCCGGTCCATCGACAGGCATTTCTGGAAAAGGTGATTTTTCAGGAAACATAACCATACTTCCATGTGAGTTACCATTGGCACCTCCCATACGATAATTTCCCATTTTCATCAACTTGAACATTTCTTCCATGGCTTCAACACAACTTTTCATATCTTTGACACCAGCTTGAATCATGTCATCTTCACTTAAATATAAAAAATCTACTTTTGGATAATTCATTGTATGTCCTCCTATTTGTTTTCCTTATGTTTAATTAGATATAAATCATTTTCCATTGCCATAACTTCTTGCATTGGAATTGCTTTAAACATCGGTTTCTTCAACTTATACTTACACCAGAAAAAAGAATAAATCGCTAAGAATATAAAGATTACACCATCAATCATAAAGATTTTTGCACGTGTAGCTGGATCGCCATCAATATTCCAAATCATAAATAGATTGCCAATTACACCAATCATTGGAAGCAATGCACCAAATGGCACTTTAAATCGTCTTGGCGCTTTTGGTAATCGTTTACGAAAGATCAATACATTGATATTTTCAATCACATAAGAAACCATCCAGAAAACAAGGGCTAAAGTAATCATAAAAGATAAAGAATCACTCGTTGAAAGACCCGTCGCATTGATAAAAATCATAATGCAGCCAATCATTAAAACACCGACATAATACGCATCTCTTTTATTTTTCTTTAAAAAGAATTCCGGCATTAAGCCAATTTTAGCCATCCCTGCACACATATAAGAAAAGAAGCTAATGGCTGAATTGACGGTACTAATAACGGCAAAAACCGAAACAAGAATCATCCATAAGGAACCGATATGTCCCAATAAATTTTGTCCATATAAAATATGTGGCGAAGCACTATTGGCTAAATCAGACCATTTACAATAACGACCCATTCCATAAACCATTAGAATTTGCATTCCAAGAATAATTAATAAGCTTAAAACCATTCCTAAAGGAATATTTTTTCGTTCATTTCTTACATTTTTTGAAATTGGAATCACAAATTCACTACCGATAAATAGGAAAAATGCCAATCCTAAATAAGAAAACGTATCCGAAAAGGAACCTGCAAGATTCATAGACTGTTGTACTTTTTCTCCAGTACCAATCCCAAAAAATCCAATCAAACCCATTGCAACCAAAGAGAAGACCAATCCAAAGACAACCACATTTTGAACTTTCGCAAACATATCAATACCCATTAAATTTGCGACAATCAATACAATAAGAAGTACTATACAAAAAACACTTGATGGTATCCCTGTATTAAATACAGTATTAATGGCATTTCCAAACATGGCACATTCAACCGATCCGGCAATCGATTGACAAACAATATAGCCACCAACCATCGTAACTAAAGTAACAAAAGGCCCAATTCCTGCAAGCGTATATTGTGCAAGTCCTCCGGTTATATTTGGCATCAACGCATTTAATTCTGCCATAGATAATGCACTACAAATATTAATAAAACAGGCTAAGATCATTGAAACAACAAAACCTGTACCCAAGGCCCCAGCACCTTGACCAATTGACATTAAACAACTTGTCGCAACAATCAAACCTACACCAGTAGATATGACGCTTGGCAAGCCTAATTTTTTTTCATCCATATGATTCCCTCCATATCTATAGATTTATATTTTTTTCTTTATAGTGCTTCAATTCCCTCTTCTCCAGTTCGAACACGAATAATGTTTGTCAATGGAACAACGAATATTTTTCCATCTCCAATATGTCCCGTATAGAGTTCTTTTTTCACTGTTTCAACAACTTGATCAATCATTTTATCTTCAACTACAATTAAAATCATTTGTTTCGGAAGCAATTCCATTTCTTTGTTTAATTCAGCTTCATATTCCATGGTTCCTTTCTGTACGCCACAACCAATCGCTTGCACAACGGTCATACCACTGACACCTAATTCACTTAATGCGGTTTTTAATGCACCTAAACGATTCATGGATGTAATAACTTGAATTTGTGAAAATGACATATCTATTCCTCCTTTTAAAATACAAAAAAACGTCAAACTTCTTTGTTCGACGCCTTTGTCATTTCTCTTTCGATAATTTTTTCTTTATACTTTGTTTCTACAACGAGTTTTAAATATTTTTTTGGTGTGATTCCTGCATATTTTGAAAAATCATGAATAAATTGTGATTGATCATAATATCCCAAATAAACGGCTGCATCCGTCATCTTATCGGGTGCACCATAATTTAAAAATTCTAAAGCTCTTTGAAATTGAATAATTTTACAAAATGTTTTGGGTGAAAACCCCATTTCATCAATAAATGCCTTATTAATATAACGAACGGAATACCCTGTTTTCTCTTCCATTTCATAAATCTTTATTTTGCCATCGGATGCATAAACCATTTGTTTAATGGATTGAACAATTTCTTGTTTTTCCATTGCCTTTTTTCTTTGGTTTACAACCTTCGTATACGCTTCAATAAAGATTCGAATTCTTTGATAAAAATCATGTTCTTTTTCTAATGTGCTTAACCAGCTTGAATCACCTATAAGAACCGATTCAATTGGAATCATTTTCCCTAATAAATCTTTCATTGTGCATTGAATCAATGCGGGTTGTATACCTGGCATAAAACGTATTCCAAATATTTCTTTCATATTTTCTCTTTTTTCACAGGTATATTTCAAGGGGGTTCCACATACATAGCCTTGCATATTTTCTTGATCATAGGTAAAAATCAAATCCATACACCCATCTGGAACAATACGTAAAGGAATATTTTCCATCACTTCATAATTATAAAAGTGTGATATCCCTTGTCGAAGATAAACTTCTTGATAAAAATTTTTGGTATCAAACACAAAATAGGGTTGTGTGGGACGAAGTTTATCTTTTTTCCAGATCATAAGGTTCTCCTAACTTTATACTTTAAATCTTAGCTTTAAAACGATCATAACATAATTCACTTAAATCAACGGTTGTTTTTCCAGTTGTGATTAATTCTGCCAATTGATCGGCTGCAGCTGGAGCAATTCCAAAACCATGACCTGAAAAACCACAAGCCAATACAAGTCCTGGTACTTCTGATACCTTTCCTAAAACAGGTACCCCATCAACACATCGATCCATCCATCCAGCCCAAGTTCTGACAATTTTGGCATTTGCGAGATCTGGAAAATATTTCATAATGCCTCGACAAATACATGGGGCTGTCTTGGAATAACAGATTGGTGTTCCATTGTCTTTGGTAAAACCTTCAAGTCCAGAAGAACCGCCAAAGACAAAGGATCCATGTTTCGTTTGATGACCATAAAAATCGGCTTCGGCTGTTCCTAGCATTTGATTAAACATTGGAGGTTCAGCCTCCGTTACTAGAGCTTCTAACATTGCTTTCTGCATGGGAATATCAATGCCCACCGTTCCTGCAATGGCTCTTGATTCATAACCAGCCGCTAATACAACCGTATCACATTCAAAGACATCTTTCGATGCACAAATGACTTGACGAACTTTACCTTTTATCATTTTTAGTTCGATTACTTTTTCCCCAGAGATAAAGTGTACGCCTAACTTTCGTGCTTGTTTATAATAGCCTAAGGTTGTTGTCAAAGGATTGGCATGTCCATCCGTTGGACACCAACTCGCACAAGTAACTTCTTTTGATAGATAAGGATTAATTTTTCTAACTTCATCACCATCAATCATCCTTACATCTAAGCCAACTTTTACAGCACGATTGGTTAAACCAGTTAATATTTCTTTATGCTTTTCCGTTTTTCCTAAACGAAGATTTCCATCCTGATGATATTCACAATCAACTTCAAGCTCTTCAGAAAGAGTTGGCCAAAAGTTTTTAATCCCATACATCACTAAGGGAAGTTCTCTTGGATCTCGGCCAGATTGCCGAACACCACCACCATTTCGACTCGAACCGCCATTTCCAAAATGATCAGAACCTTCAAGACAGATGACATCAACATTTCGTTTGGCTAAATAATAACTGATGGCACAACCAATAATTCCACCACCTACAACCACAACTTCTGCTCTTTTATTCATGCACATCATCCTCCTTTGTTTCATTGGCAAATATATGCATTTCAATCGGACGCATCGGAACTCTTGATGTTGCTGGCTCTAATTCAGCTGGTGAGATATTTAATTCACGAGCTACAATTCCTTTTACTAACTTTGCACAGGTTTGACCCTGACATAATCCCATACCCGTTCTTAGATATCTTCGAATTTCCGTCATTGTCCACATTCCTTCATGAACAGCCTTACGTATTTCTCCTTTCGTAATTTCTTCACAACGACAAATCAATAGATCATCATCCGCTTTCGGAACAAATGGGCCAATATCTCTCGATCGATCATTTACTGTATTCATTGTTCACCCCTCCATTAAACTGCTTTAAAGAATCTGGCACGCATGGCATATTCTTTTGGAACACGCATGGTTAATAAATTCGTTTTATCATAAGCTTTACTTTTTTTGATTGAAATCACTTCTGCATCACAGACCTTTTTACCATTTCTACCTAAGGCAATACCTTTACATCCCTTCTCTGGGAGTGGTAAAAATTCATAAGGAATGGTAATTGTTGCACTTCCATCTTTACAATCTTCATCCACCAGAAATATCGCTTGTCCAGAACAACTTGCGACACACATTCCACAATTGATACATTGTGAATTTTCAACTACAATCGGTAAAGATGTAATATTGGAACCAATTGAAATACATCCCTTTGGACAAGCATCTTGACATGGATTACAAGGAATATTTTGCGTACATTCCATGACTGGATGAACCCCTACTTTGTGTGTAACACCTGGGTATCTTTCAATTTCTTCATCCCCAACAAAACCATGTTTTAATAAATTGCTTGAAACCGCAATTCCTTCATCTGTTTTTTCAATTACTTTTCCTTTGTTTTTCGGAGCAAACATACCTTGTCGTAATCCATCTAAGGCATCATCTAAAGAAATCAATTCCGTATTCATTTCTTCTTGAGAGATATATCCCAAATATTCAGAAGCTACAATTCCGGCCATTCGACCTTCAATCATAGCTGAAGATGCTTCTTCAATTCCTGATACATCGCCAGCTACAAATATACCCGGTATCGAAGTTCTTCCATATTCATCACAAATCGGAACTTGACCACCTCGTTTTGGATTGTCTTCCATTTCGCATCCAACCATCTTTAAGAGTTGTGACATAGGGGATAGACCAACTGCTAAACAAATCGTATCGACATCAAAATGTTTTTCGCTACCTGGAATAAAATTAAACTTTGAATCGACTTCCGCAATTGTTACGCCCTTTACACATTCATCTCCTTGAGCCTCAACAATGGTATGAGATAAATAGAAAGGTACGCCAGTTCTTGCCACTTTTGCGGCATGAACACCATATCCACCAACGCGTGGTGCTGCATCAACCAAGGCTACAACTTCACATCCACATTGCATTAATTGGAAAGAAACAACCAATCCAACATTTCCTGATCCAAGCATTAATACTTTTTTACCCGGTAAGATTCCATGAAGGTTCATCATGGTTTGGGCAGCACCTGCACCAATGACTCCTGGTAAGGTCCATCCTGGAAAAGTCACCATATTTTCTGCTGCACCGGTCGCGATAAGAATGGCATCTGCTTTATAATGCGTAATGGCATCTGCTTTCTTCACCACAACTTCTTTATCTTGATATAAACCAATGACCGTTGCATTTAATTCTACTTTTACACCAACTTGATCCGCTTCATCTAAGAGTTGTTGCCCAATCACAAATCCTCTAACTTTTGCCCGATGTTCCTTTGAACCAAAAAATTTATGAATTTGTTTAAATAATTGTCCTCCTGGTTTTTCATTTTCATCGAAAACAATAACTTCTAGTCCTCTTTTCGCTGCTTCGATTGCTGCAGATAAACCAGAAGGTCCAGCGCCTACAATAATCAAATCATATCTCTTCATGCTCATATCCTCCTATTGCTTTGAAAATGGTTGATCACTTACACCATATTGCGTTTTGATATCCATTCCAGCTTTCAATGGTGTAATACACGTTCGAACATTCGGAATGCCATCTACAACCATTACACAATCGGTACACCTTCCAATTGCACAAAAGATACCTCGTGGTTTGTGTTCTTTTTTTGTATATCGATGAACCATCACACCACATGCCTTTAAGGCTGTCGCAATGGGTTCACCCTCCAAGCCAATCATTTCTTTCCCATCAAAGGTAAATTGAACGGGTTCTCCTTTTTTTTGAACACCCAATATTGGATGTTCTTTAATTCTTTCTGCCATACTCAACACTCCTTCCATAGAATATTTCATATCACGAAGAACAGAAAAGGTGCCGAATCAGTATAAAACTGTTCGACACCTTTGTCCTTTGTTTGAATATATGCACTATTCTATGCTTTTTTTTTATTAAAAATTGTAAAAATCGGAACTATATCTCCAATAATCAAAAAAAATTCCATCCAGATACAAATCCAGATGGAATAAATTAGTTAATTAATGTTTAAAATGGCGAACACCCGTATAAACCATCGCAATGTTATGTGCATTACATTCATCTACTGATTCTTGATCACGAATGGATCCACCTGGTTGAATAATCGCTGTAATACCAGCAGCAGCTGCAGCTTCTACCGTATCCTTATATGGGAAGAAGGCATCACTCGATAAGACAGAACCTTGGGCTTTTTCTCCAGCTTGTTCAATTGCGATTTTAGCAGAGCCTACACGGTTCATTTGTCCAGCACCAACACCAACTGTCATATTATCTTTAAATAAGACAATCGCATTGGATTTTACATGTTTTACAACCTTCCATGCCATTAGTAATTGTTCAATTTCTTCATCCGTTGGTTTACGATTGGTTACACAACGTAAATCTTCTTTCGTGATTTGTTTTTGATCCAATTCTTGAACCAATAAACCATCATTCACATTGGTATATTTAAAACGATCATGTACTTCTTGTGTAACATCAAGCTTCATTAAACGAATGTTTTTCTTACGTGTTAAAATTTCTAAAGCTTCTGGTTCGAAATCTGGTGCAATAATAATTTCTAAGAAAATTTTTGATAATTTCTCAGCAGTTGATACATTGACCACATCATTGAAAGCAACAATTCCACCAAAAATAGAAACTGGATCAGCTTCAAAGCATTTATCCCATGCTTCATCAATGGATGCACCAATTCCAACACCACATGGGTTCATATGTTTTAGCCCAATGGCTGCATGTTGTCCTTCAAAATCTTTTAAGATTTCAATCGCTGCGTTTCCATCTTGAATATTGTTGTAAGAAAGCTCTTTTCCATGAAGTTGTGTGGCGTTCGCTAAAGAATATTTTGGTTGCATATTCTTATAGAAAGCTGCTTTTTGATGCGGATTCTCTCCATAACGTAAGTCTTGAACCTTATCATAAGTGATTGTCATTTTTTCAGGGAATTCATTTCCTGTTTTCTTACTTAAATAATCGGCAATCATTGCATCATATTGAGCGGTTGTACGGAAAACCTTCGCAGCTAAATTTTCTCTTGTTTCAAGCGTTGTATCCCCATTGCTTTTAATTTCATCTAAAACAAGTGCATAATCTGCAGGATCGCATACAACAGTTACAGCTTGATAATTCTTAGAAGCACTACGAAGCATAGAAGGTCCACCAATATCAATATTTTCAATAATTTCTTCGTGTGAAACGCCTTCTTTTTGTACGGTTTGTTTAAATGGATATAAATTAACAACAACCATATCAATTAATTCAATATCTAAATCTTTGATTTGTTGCATATGATCTGGATTGCTACGAACCGACAACAATCCTCCATGAACCTTTGGATGTAAGGTTTTTACACGTCCATCTAAGATTTCTGGAAATCCAGTAACATCACTAATTCCAATTGGTTTAAGTCCTGCATCTTCCAATGCTTTTTTTGTTCCACCGGTTGAAATGATTTCATAGCCATTTTCAACCAATCCAGAAACAAATTCAACTAAACCACTTTTATCAGAAACACTTACTAATGCTCGTTTCATTCTGCTTTCTCCTTTTCAATCTTCTCTGCTACTTCTTTAATTACTTGCCAAAATAAATCATATTCCACTTCATGAACATGACATTCTAATTCAGCTAAATCCCATTTTGGATCAATTTCAATTCGTCTTTGTTGGATAATAGGTCCTGAATCAACCCCTTCATCAACATAATGAACTGTAACACCTGTTTGACTTACTTTTGCTTCATAAGCATCTAAAATGCTATGAGCGCCTGGAAATTCAGGTAAATAAGCGGGATGTAAATTAATAATTCGCATTGGATAAGCTTCTAATAAAACTTTTCCAATAAAACGCATATATCCACTTAAAACAATAAAATCAACTTGATGTTCTTTTAAAATCGATAAAATTTCTTTTTCATAGGCTTCTTTTCCATCGTATTTTTTCGGATTGACAAAATAAGCAGAAACCTGATGATTTTTCGCACGATTCAAAGCATAGGCATCTTGTTTATCAACGATTAAACAAGCACATTCTACAGGAAGTGATCCATCTTCAATATGATTCATGATCACTTCAAAATTAGTACCTGAGCCTGAAGCAAAAACGGCTATTTTCGTCATTTTAAGACAACCTCATTTGAATCGGTAACTTTTCCAACAACATAAGAAGGTTCATTAATTTCAGCTAAAGCTTTTTGAACACTTTCTACTTCACTTGGATCAACCGCCATGACAAAACCTAAGCCCATATTAAATACGTTGTACATTTCATGAGATGAAATATTGCCTTCTTTTTCAATCAAATCAAAGATTTTAGGTTTTGGGAAAGAATTGACTTCAATTTCAACACCCAAGCCCTCTTTTAACATTCTTGGGATATTTTCATAGAAACCACCACCAGTAATATGGCTACAAGCTTTTAAACGAATGCCTGCTTTTTTAATTTGTTTTAAAGCTTTTACATAAATTTTAGTTGGAGCAAGTAAAGCTTGTCCTAAAGTCGTACCTAATTCTTCATAATACGTATCTAAAGATTCTTTAGTGATATCAAATACATTACGAACCAAAGAGAATCCATTACTATGAACACCGGTTGAAGGTAAACCAATTAAAACATCTCCAACTTTTAAGTTTTCACCTGTAATCATGTCTTTTTTATCACATACACCAACCGCAAAACCAGCTAAGTCATAATCTTCTTCTGGCATAAGTCCTGGATGTTCAGCTGTTTCTCCACCAATTAAAGCTGCTTCTGATTGTAAACAACCTTCGGCAACACCTTTGACAATGTCTGCAATCTTTTCAGGGAAGTTTTTACCACATGCAATATAATCAAGGAAGAATAATGGCTCTCCACCTGCACAGGCAATATCATTGACACACATCGCTACGGCATCAATTCCAATCGTATCGTGTTGATCCATAACCATTGCCAATTTTACTTTGGTTCCACAACCATCTGTTCCTGATAATAAGACAGGTTCTTCCATATCTTTAATTTTTGCTAGGGAAAAAGCACCAGAGAAACCACCTAATCCTCCTAGTACTTCAGCTCGCATGGTTTTTTTCACATGCTCTTTAATCAATTCAACCGATTGATAACCTGCTTCTAAGCTTACCCCTGCTTGTTCATATTTTTCTGCCATTGTTAAACCTTTACCTTTCCTGCATAATCTGCTAAATGTGTTGGATAATCTCCATTAAAACAAGCCATACAACTTGTTTCAGGAATACATTGTTTAAAATCTTCAAGTTCTAAGAAACGCAATGATTCAATATGGAAGATTTCTTGCATTTCTTCAACTGTATAATTATGAGCCACAAATTGCTCTTGATTTGTTCTTTCAAAGCCACTGAAACAAGGAAATTGAATTTGTGGTGCCGCAATTCGCATATGTACTTCTTTTGCTCCAGCTTCTTTTAGTAATTGAGAAATTCGCTTAGCCGTTGAACCAACCACAATACTATCATCCACTAAGAAAATTGTTTTTCCACGCACAACCGAACTAATCGCATTCAAACGAACACGCATCCCTTGTTTACGTTGTTCTAAAGTCGGACGAACAAATGTTGATCCAATGTAACGGTTCTTAATTAGCCCAACTTCATAAGGAATCCCTAATGTTTGCGCAAAACTAGTTGCTGCTGAATTGGCTGAATCTGGTACGCTGACAACAATATCTGCTTTCATTGTTTCTTTTTGTGCTAAGGCAACGCCCAATTTTTTTCGTACTTCATGGACATTTTCTCCATTAACGATACTATCCACTCTTGAATAATAAACATATTCCATTGAACAGACAGCTTTTTCATCTTTAGATAATAATTTGGTATGAATGCCTTTGGTATCTAAGCGAATCATTTCCCCCGGTTCTACTTCACGGATCAATTTCGCATTTAAGATTCCAAAACTACATGTCTCGCTAGAGAAAATATAATTTCCATCATTGCTTCCCATGAAAAGAGAATGTACACCATGACGATCACGAACCACAAATAAACAATCTTTGGTTGCGATCATAAAAGAACAAGCACCTTCAATGACTTGATAAGTTTGGTGAATCTTTTCTTCAAATGATCCTTTAAATCGTTGAATCAAATGGGCAATGATTTCACTATCACTACTTCCTTGGAAGATCAAACCTTCATCTTCCATTTGTTCACGTAAACTAATGGCATTGGTAATCATTCCCGTTGATACAATCGCAAAACTACCTTGATGCGCACGAACCGTACTTGGTTGAACATTTTCTAAATAAGCATCCCCATAGGTTGCCATACGGACTTGTCCTACAGATATATGCCCCGTTAATTCTTCTAATACATCCTGTGTTGCATTTTCACTCAATAAACCAAGACCCTTACGACAAATAACCTTTTGACCATCACTGGATGCAATTCCAATCGCATCTTGTCCACGATGTTGAATCGCATGCAATGCATAATAAACCGATTGTGAAGCGTGTTCTTGATGAAACACGCCTACAATACCGGAAGAGTCTTGTATAACCTTTGTTTGATCTATCATTATTTATGTGTAAAGAATCGAACACCGTTGGCAAAAATGTTTTGATTCTTCTCTCCTACAATATTTTGGAATAATCCTTCTTCATAACGTTCACTATGTCCCATTTTTCCAAAAATCATTCCATCTTCACTCACAATACCTTCAATTGCTAAAGTTGAACCATTGATGTTATCTAAACCATTCATCGTAGGTTGTCCTTCTTCATTGACATATTGTGTTGCCACTTGACCATTTGCTAATAATTTTTCAACAACTTCTTGACTTGCCGTAAATTTACCTTCTCCATGCGACATCGCAATTGAATAGGTAGAACCTGGTTGCAATCCTTGTAACCAAGGTGATTTATTCGATGTAACACGTGTACGAGCAATATGTGATACATGTCGGTTGATGTTATTTCTAAATAACGTTGGATTTTTAGAATCGAGTTTTTCAACATCACCATAAGGTAGTAATCCGGATTTAATCAAGGCTTGGAATCCATTACAAATTCCTAAAATCAAACCTTCATTTTTACGCATCGTTTGAACAGCTGCATTTACCTTTGGATTCTTTAATACAGTGGCAATAAATTTACCAGATCCATCGGGTTCATCTCCACTACTGAATCCACCCACTAACATTAAGATTTGTGCCGATTCAATTTCTTTTGCTAAGCGATCAATACTCATTTGAATATCTTCAACACTCATATTATTGAAAACAACTTGGCTTACTTTTGCGCCTGCTCTTTCAAATTGAGCCGTTGTATCATATTCACAGTTCTGTCCAGGGAAAATTGGAATAACAACCTTTGGTACTTCAACAATTGTTTTCGATTGTGGCATTTGTACCTCTGTTAAAGGTGTTTCAAAAGCTTCTCCTTGTGCATCGGTTGTTGCTGGATAGATTTCATGATATCTTTCTTGCCAAGCTGAAATTGCTTCTTCAATGGATGTACTTTCATCATTTAAAATAATTTCTGCTTCAGCTTTCGTCATTCCCAATAAAGTAAAGTGTTCATCTTGGATACTTTCTTTTGTTTCAACAATTAATGACCCAATATTAAATCCAAATAGATCCTCTTTACTTTGGATGGCAACGCCAATCTTATTTCCAAAAGACATACGTGCTAAAGTAGCCGCTAAACCACCAAATTTAATGCTTGCAGCACTGATAATTTTACCTTCTTGCATATATTGATGCACACAATCAAAGTTCTCTTTTAATTGTGCATAATTTGGAAGATTGTTTTCTTTCGGATTGTGTTTAACAAGATAAACATAATTTCCAGCTTCTTTAAATTCTGCACTAACAATTTGATTTGCTTTTTCGGTTGTAACCGCAAAAGTAATCAAAGTTGGTGGAACATGAATATCATTATAAGTACCTGACATACTATCTTTTCCACCGATTGCTGGTGTTTCAAATTCAAGTTGGGCATCAATTAATCCCAATAAAGCTTGGAAAGGATTTCCCCATTTTTTATCATCTTTTCCTAAACGTTCAAAATATTCTTGGTTACTTAAACGTGCTTTCTTATAATCTGCACCTAAAGCTGTTAGTCGTGCTAATGCTTCAACAACACTATAAGAAGCCCCTAAGTAAGGTGAATATTTACTTAAAGTTGGATCATAACCATAAGTCATTAAAGAGCAAGTGTTCGTAAAACCATGTACTGGTAATTTTTGTACAGATCCTTCTTCTTGGGTTAATTGGTATTTACCACCCCAAGGCATTAAAACCGTACTTTTTCCAATCGAAGCATCAAACATTTCACTTAAACCAATTTGACTTGCAACATTGGCATCTTTTAAGGTTTCTAATAAATTTGTATTGCTTTGAGCAAATGGATTTACATCATAGGTACTATTTACAACTTCAATATTTTGATGTTGACGAACCCCATTGGTATTTAAGAATGCACGAGACATATCTACAATAGTCTTACCACGCCATTTCATCACTAAACGTTTGGTATCGGTAACATCCGCAACCTTTACAGCACCTAAATTTTCTTCATGCGCTAATTCAACAAAACGATCAAAGTCTTTTTCTTCAATGCAAACAGCCATTCTTTCTTGTGATTCACTGATTGCTAATTCCGTTCCATCTAAACCTAGATATTTAACTGGAACTGCATCTAAATTAATATCTAAGCTATCTGCAAGTTCACCAACCGCAACGGATACACCACCGGCTCCAAAGTCATTACAAATTTTAATTAAACGTGTACATTCTGGATTACGGAACAAACGTTGTAATTTACGTTCGGTTAAGGCATTTCCTTTTTGAACTTCGCTGGCACATTTATTTAAAGAGGTTTCATTGTGTTCTTTACTTGAACCGGTTGCTCCACCGATTCCATCACGACCTGTTGCTCCACCTAATAGAACAATGATATCTCCTGGTTCCGCATGTTCACGAATGACATGATTCTTTGGCGCAGCACCGACAACACCACCAACTTCTAAACGTTTTGCGGTATATCCTTCATCATAAATTTCTTCAACATAAGTTGTCGCAAGACCAATTTGGTTTCCATAGCTTGAATATCCATGAGCTGCTTCTGTAGAAATTTTCGATTGTGGTAATTTATGTTCCATCGTTTCAGAGATTGGTTTACAAATATCTCCTGCACCCGTAATACGCATCGCTTGATAAATATAGCTACGTCCAGAAAGTGGGTCACGAATCGCTCCACCAATACAAGTTGCAGCCCCACCAAATGGTTCAATTTCTGTTGGGTGGTTATGTGTTTCATTTTTAAACATCAATAACCAATCTTCTTCTTTTCCATCGACATCCACTTTCACTTCAATGGAACATGCATTGACTTCATCACTGACTTCTAAATCTTCTAATTTTCCTTTTTTACGTAAATATTTACCTGCAATCGTTGCCATATCCATTAAAGTTTGATCACGATCGGTACGTTGTAATTCTTCACGTAAAGATAAATAACGTTCATAGCTTTCTTGAAGTTGACTCGCAAAGGTATCTAATTTAAAGTCAACATTTTCTAAGACTGTTTCAAAGGTTGTATGACGACAATGATCCGACCAATAGGTATCTAAAACACGAATTTCAGTCATAGTTGGTTGTCGTTTTTCTGTATCTTTAAAATAACTTTGAACAAATTCAATGTCTTCTTGAGACATTGCTAGACCTAAGCTTTCACGAAGTTTCGATAAAGCTTCTTGATCCAATTGTGTAAAACCATCAATTGTAGGTACATCTTCCACTTGAATATCTAATTCATCGGCTAAAACGGATAAATCCTTTTGACGTGCTTCCACAGGATTGATTAAATATTTTTTTACTTGTTCATATTCATCGTCTTTAATATTTTCAAAAACCAATAAAGTTCCAGAATGAATACGAACAGTTTGTTTATTATTTAAAAGCATTAAACATTGCATCGCACTATCTGCTCTTTGGTCATATTGACCTGGCAAATATTCATAGGCTAAATAAGTCTTTCCTTCAAGATCCACTTGATCATAGACATTATCGGTAACGACTTCGCTACAAACATCCTTTTTTAATAATTCAATGTCCTTTTGATCCGCATTAAATACATCATAGATGTTGTATCGGCTCAATGAGAAATCTTCCGATAAGCCTAAGGAAGTACGTAATTCATTTGTTAAAGATTTTCCCTCTGTACGAAAAGCTTCCTTTTTTTGAACAAAAAATCTAGTATCCATTTTCTTCTCCTTATTCAACAATAGAATCAGCTAAAACCTTTTCAGCTTGTTCATTTTTAAATGCAATAATCTTTTCTTGTACAGCTTCATCTGCTAAACCAATCATTTGGGTTGCTAGAATTGCTGCATTTTTCGGACCAGCCTTACCAATTGCTACGGTTGCAACAGGAACACCACCAGGCATTTGTACTGTTGACAACAAAGAATCCATTCCACCTAATGCTGATGTTTGAATAGGAATGCCAATTACTGGTAGCGGTGTCGAACTTGCGATTACACCAGCTAGATGAGCAGCTCCTCCAGCAGCAGCAATAATCACTTGAATACCTCGATCCTTTGCTTCTTTTGAGAGTGTTAAAACTGCTTCTGGTGTACGATGTGCACTTAAAACGCGAACCTCATATCCAATCTCAAAAGCATCCAATTGTTGCATGCATCCTTCCATTGCTGGTAAATCTGAGCGTGAACCCATTACAATTAAAACTCGTTTTTTTGTCATATTAAACCTTCCTTTCAAGCAACAAAAAAGCACACCAAAAAAGACTGGTGCACTGCATTAACGTTTCAATGTAAATTTTCGTAAATCTTCTTAAGACCATAAGTAAGACCTCCAAAATTCTTCATGCAACTCCATAATACATGAAGAGAACTTATTTTACAATTGCTTTCTTTCACAATAGGAGTTCAAATCCATAACAACCCTTTTCAAATCCATAATTTTCATAGAATTGATGGGCTTGTTTCCGGGGCTTGCCTGAACAAAGAATCACAGCCTTACAATCTTGTTTCCGGGCCAAATTAAGCGCATAATCCATCATCGCTTTCCCATAGCCTTTTTGACGAACCTCCTCTTTGGTAATTAAACTGGATACATAACAAGTTTTTCCATTCATCCAAAATGTATCAAAATAATTTCCATGACAAAAGCCCTGATAGATTCCATCATCCTCTAAGAAAAAGGCAAAGCTATTTTTATCCTTTAAAATTCTTTGATAAACTTCAAATGTTTTTTGATACGGATAATCGTTATAATCCCATAATGCTTGAATAAAGCTATAAGCCTCCTCAAAATCTTGCAATGTCGCTACTTTACAATACATAGAAACCCTCCAATAACACAAAAAAAGGTGCTCTTTTCGAACACCTTTGTCTGTTTTCATTTTTGAACAAAATTGCTATTTTGTCAAATCAAAGTGTAAATAATTCTTTTAAGTCTTCTGCACTCATCTTCGAAATACGAGGGCCATTATTTTCAACAAATAAGTCACTCATTTCCCGTTTTCTTTTTTGCATATGATAGATTTTTTCTTCAATGGAATTTTTCATCATCAATTGATAAACCAAAACATTTTGATTTTGTCCAATTCGATACGCACGATCCGTTGCTTGGGATTGTGCACTTGAATTCCACCAAGGGTCAAAGTGAATAACTGCACTGGCTTGTGTTAAATTCAATCCCGTACCACCGGCTTTTAAAGAAATTAAGAAGACATCACTCTCATCATTTTGGAACTGTTCGACTTCTTTTTTGCGTTGTTCTTTTGAAGTCGCCCCCGTTAAAATATGGTATTTAATGCCTTTTTTATCAAACTCAAGTTCTAACCAATCAAAGATTCTGGTAAAACTTGAAAACAATAAAACTTTTTTCTTATTCTCTTTTAATGTTTCAATTAAATCCACACACATTTCCAATTTTGTACTTGGTGTTTTGATGTTTTGATAAACCATTCTTGCTTCACAACAAATTTGTCGAAGTTTGGTCATCATGGCTAAAATTTGAATGGAATCAACTTCATCTACTTTTAATTGTGCTTGTAGCTGTTCATTGACTTGCATTAAATTGGCAAGATAGAGTTTTTCTTCTTCTTTAGAGAAATCAAGCCAAAGTTCTCTTTCAATTTTATCTGGCAAGTCTTTTAAGACATCTTTTTTATTTCGTCTCAAGATAAAAGGGGATACCATCTTTTTCAATTGTTCTTGTTTCTTTTCATCTTGATCCATTTCAATTGGTCGTTCAATTTCTTCCATAAATACTTTTAAGGAATACAAATAGCCTGGAAGCAAAAAGTCAAAGATACTCCATAATTCCGTCAATCGATTTTCAATTGGTGTTCCGGTTAAGGCTAAACGATGTTTTGCTTTGAGGGCTTTTACACTTTGCGCATTTTTGGTTTTCGGATTTTTAATATATTGTGCTTCATCTAAAATCACATACATAAAGGCTTTTTCTTGGTAAAGTTCTTCATCTCGTTTGATGTAATCATAGGTTGTGATATATAAATCATGGGCTTGCTCAATTTTCTTTTTGCGTTCTGCTTGACTTCCATAAACACAAATCGCATCCAAATCAACTTCAAACTTTTCAATTTCACTGGCCCAGTTAAACATTAAAGAAGATGGACAGACAATAATGGAAGGTTCTTCATTCTTTGGAATGAAACAATCCAATAAACAAAGCACCTGCAAGGTCTTTCCTAAGCCCATATCATCCGCTAAAATGCCATTTAATCCAATATCATAAAGATGCTTCATCCATTGAACGCCTTCTTTTTGATAGGAGCGTAACAATTGATCATATTTAGCAGGGAATTCAATTTCTGTATTTTGAATCTTTGAAAGAGAATCAAGATATTTCGAAACCGATTCATCCTTTCGGATATCCATTGATTCTTCTTCCTTTAAAGCTTGATAAGCTGGTCTTTCAATTCGATCTTTTTGAAAGTCTTCCTTTTTTAAATCAAAGTTTTTAACCAAATGATCAAGCTTCTCTAATTCTTCATTCTGAAGATCGATCATTTCACCATTCTTTAAACGATGAAAGATTTTTTTTCTTCGATAAGAACGTAAAACAGCCAATAATTCATCTTTATCAATTTGACTATCCAATTGAATTTCCAATAAATTATCATTCACTCGAAATCCAACTTGCATATTCAATGATTTTCGATATTTTAATTTTTTCAGGTCTTCGGAAACATAAACATCCGCAATACTTTGAATTTTTTCTATACCTTCTTCTAAAAATTCATATAAGTGTTTTCCCTTTGTTTTAAAATGGATGATATTTCCTTTTTGTTGGTCGGCATAATGTAGAACGATTTGTTCTACAAAAGAAACAGGTCGAATGCTTTGTCCATGGAATAAATCTCTTTCAATTCCATCCCATAGATATTTTCCCCAAACCAAAACCTTACCATCTTCTAAATCGGCATAAAGACGAATATTACTAATATTTTGACGATAGCTCGTTAAATCAAAATCTGCCTCAATTTTAAATTCTGATTCAATTGCTTGAATGACTTCTTGATAGAATTGACCAAATTTTTCTTTTTGAATGTCTAAACCCCGTCCAAGTCCTCGAATAAAAGAACTTGCTTGATAAGAATATGGACAATGTTCTAAACCATCCTCATACTTCGAAGCATATAATTCTTCTTTTCCTGTGCATAGAGGCAGTTCTGAATCCCAAAAAACAGCAATATAATTCGTATGATCATGAAGCTTAATGGTAACTTGATTGTCACTTTCTTCAATTCGACAATTGATATAGCTTTTGGGTAAATCTTTTAATAAACGATAGAGATCATCAATACTATCTTCGCTCGCATAAGCTTTTTTTCGATACTCTTCTTTTTTGGCATATTTATATAAAAATTCAAAGATTTTTAAGCTATTTTCATCAAGCACTTCTTTTTTTAGAAGGAAGGATGTTTTCTTTCCAAAATTCATTGTCCCTTCTTCTAAAAAAGTATCCACGAGCTCTTGCATATTTTTTACAATGTATTTGCGATCCGTTCCGATTTTACATTGAAAACCTGGGAAGGTATATCGATCATAAAAAATTTCAAGATAAAGGGATAAAGGTTTTAGCGCTGGTTGAAATAATCGATTGTAAGTAATTTGCGAAATCGATTGCATCAAATCCATTGCCTTTTCCGTTGAATAAGCAAGCTTCTGTTGACGATATTGTTCTTCTTCTTTTCTTTTTATTTCTTCTATATAATCTTGATAATGAATATAAATAGGAAGATGATTTAAATCAATATTCAATGCGTTAATTGCTTGAATTGCTTCAATAATATGGTGACAAGCCTCATCTTGTCTTTTATGACAAGAACACTTATGTTTTACAATTGTTCCATATTCATTGACCAGCAATTCTAGATTAATTGGTGGTCTTCCTTTAAAAACACAATCAAAACGATATAAATTATAATGATTACAAGGTTGTAATTCGATATAAATTTCTTCTAAGCTTGTTTCATCTAATTCATTTGAAATATACCGATAATACCAATAGTCTTCCAATAACTCGGAAATTGAACTTTCATCAATAATCATACCATTTCCTTTCTTTTTAAAACTTCTTTATACAATTCATTTTTTGATGCTTTATATTTATCTGCAATCTGCTTACAAGCTTGTTTTAATTTCATTGTCTGTGCAAGTTCTAAAATTTCTTGACATGCTTGTTCTAGATCATAACCTTCCTCTTCTTGATAACCTTCAATGACAACAACCATTTCTCCTTTTAAAGAAGAAGCAACTTCTTTAATTTCTAAAACTGTACCACGTAGATATTCTTCGTGAACCTTTGTTAATTCACGCGCTAAGGTCATTTTGCGATTACCAAAAACAGCGAAAACATCTTCTAACATGGCTTCAATACGATGAGGTGCTTCATAAAAAATAAGTGTATATGGAAAAGAAGAAAGAGCTTCAAGTTCTTTCTTTCTTTTTGAGGATTTGCTATCTAAAAAGCCATAAAAAAGATAGTGATAACAAGAAAGACCACTGGCAACCAAGGCATTTAAAGCTGCGTTGGCTCCTGAAATTGAAATGACTGGAATGGAATGACGAATTAATTCTTCAACTAAATGTTGCCCTGGATCACTGAGTAAGGGATATCCCGCATCACTAACAATCGCAATGGAGTCTCCTTGTTCAATTAAGGAAAGGATATAAGGAATTGCTTTTTCTTGATTGTGCTCATGAGAAGAAATAAGATGCGTATGAATATCATAATGCTTCAATAATTTCCCCGTATTTCTTGTGTCTTCCGCTGCAACATGATCAACCTTACGTAAAATATCCAATGCACGAGAAGTCATTTCATTTAAATTTCCAATGGGAGTAGGAACCAAATAAACACATGCTTGTTCCTGCTCAAAGCTTTTTTGTCTAATCATCACTAAAATCCTTATCTGGCCATAAATCTTCAAATGGTACAAAAAGAACTTCTTCACGATTTTCAATTTTTGCAACCTTTTGAAGAACATTCATACTCGATATTTTATAGGAACTTCCTTGATATTGAATTCTTGAATTTAACTTTGGAAGTCCTTCTCTTAAACGCGTATATTCATCGTTTTCAAAACGTAGACAGCACATGAGCTTTCCACATTGGCCACTGAGTTTTGAAATATTTAAAGCTAATAATTGGTTTTTGGCCATATTGATGGAAATCGTCTGAAAATCATTTAAAAAACGTGAACAACAAGTTTCCATTCCACAATTTCCTAAACCACCAATCATTTTTGCTTTATTTCGAGGACCAACTTGGCGAAGTTCAATTCGGCAATGAAGCTGATAGGCTAAATCCTTTAATAATTGACGAAAGTCAACACGTTGTTCCGAAACATAGGTGAAAATAACCTTCGCACAATCTAAGGTATATTCACTATTGATTAAATGCATATCTAAATGTAAATCTTCAATACATTTTCGACAAATACGCATTGCTTCTTCGGCTTTTTTTTCATTTTCTTGTTTCTGAATTTCATCATATTTGGTCGCAAGTCGAATCACTGGTTTACATTCTCCTTTGACCTTTTTGGCATCAAAAGGCACACTTGCTTCACAAACTGTTCCCATCTCTTTTCCACGAACCGTTTCTACGACAACCTTTTGTCCGATATGATATTGTGTATTGGCACCAAAACTATATTGTTTTGTTGAATTATCAAATTGAATAAAAACTAAATAATCAAAATGTTTTCGATAGTTTTTTTCTTCTTTTTCTTTTTTCACTTAACCACAACCTTTCGTATTTGGGTATAAAATTGATCTAAAAATAAAGCTAAATCTAAAGGAGAGCGCAATCGATCAAAGGCTTCTACAATCAACAATTGAATATCGACTTCCTTTTCAAAAGAAAGGGCACTCTGATGTTTTTTGACCAAATATAATAACCATTCTAACCATAAACGAATCCATTCTTTATCCATCAATGAACTCTTTGGAATAAATATTTTTGTTTGTAGACGATAAATCTCATCATAGGAATCCCAATGTTTTATATAATCCTTTGCAGCTTCCTTAATAATCGCAAAGTGATCCTGTTCAACAAGCACTTTCGCTTTTTCAAAATCATAGCCACTTTCAACCAACATTTGTGCATTGTCTTCTTCTGTAATCTGCTTCAATCGTTCAATTTGATGGCTCTTATGCACCTTTGAAAAATGAATCGATTGACAACGGGATTGAATAGTTGGAAGGATTCGATTTTTATCGTCCGCAATCAATATACCATAAATTCCAGGTTGAGGTTCCTCTAGAAACTTCAATAAGCTATTGGATGCTTCAACCGTTGCCTGATCATAGTCTTCTAAAATATAGACACGTCTATTGGCAACTTCCATTGAAGTTGATTCAAAAAATCTTTGTAAAGTAAGAATATCTTGTTTTTTAATACGTTCTTCCTTTTCCTCTTTTTTCTTTTTCGATGAAAAGACAGAATCCACCTTTTTGATATAACCAACATGATGTTTCCAAAAGAAATCCAAAGATTCCTCTTTGGCTACACGTTTACATTGTTCACACTGTTCACAACAAAAACCATCTTCATCCGGATTGGGACATAAAATGCTTTGAGCCAATAAAAGTGCCGTTTCAAGCTTTGGCGTTCCTTTTTGTCCCGAAAACAAATAAGCATGGGCCAATTGATTTCGTTTCAGCGCATTCGATAGAATGCGATAAACAACGGGCTGATCCTTTTTTAATTCTTCTTTATTCATAGCTTTTTACAACTTTCAACACTTCTTCTAAAGCTTGATTGACAACTGTCTTTAAATCTTTTTCAGCATCAATAACTTGAATACGATCTGCATATTTTTCACAAAGCATTTCATAGCCTTGACGCACCTTTTGATGAAATGTACTTTCTTCTAAATCCAAGCGATTTTTATCGCCTCGAAGATTCATTCTTTTTTGTCCGGTTTCAACCGATACAGAAAAAAACAAAGTTTTTTCTGGCATCAGACCATCAATTGCGAATTTATTAATTTCCCATACTGAATCCATACCAATTTCTCTAGCGATTCCTTGATAAGCTAAACTCGAATCTACAAAACGATCACATAGAACAATTTTTCCTTCTTGAAGGGCTGGTAGAACGACTTCAACTAAATGTTGACGTCGACTTGCTGCATAAAGCAAAGCTTCACAGCGAGCATCCATTTCGTTATTTTTAACATCTAATAAAATATTACGAATAGATTCGGCAATATGTGAACCACCTGGCTCTCGTGTATATAAAACTTCATATCCCTTTTCACTTAGAGCTTTTTCTACTTCCTTACAAACCGTTGTTTTACCGGCGCCATCATTTCCTTCAAATGTAATAAATAGTCCTCTTTTCATACAGACCTCCATTCTGTTTATTATATCAAATCAAATCCAAATAAAAAAGCCACTAGGAGGGGTGATCTCTCTAGTGGTTTTTTGGTGTAAGTTAATTGCATTTTTTAAGGATATGAACTAATGACTCACCCTTGTTCAAACGAGCTACGAATGTGTTTCGACAACAATCATAGCGATAAAATACTTTTTGAAATTTTCTTTCGTTTCCATAGACTTTCCAATAACCGATTAATTTGCATTTCTTTTGAGGTGTGATAAATGCTTGAACGTCTTGTAGTGGATAACCTAGAAAAATTCCAATTTCATGAGGAAATTCCGTTTGTTCTTGTAGCCGTCCCTTCAAATGATTTAAAGCTTCGTCTATGTCAAATACATAATATCCAAAATCAGAGAGGAATATCTGAATGGAAGGTTCTGATAAAATGTATTTTAGTTTCTGGGCATTGTAAACATAGACTAAAGAGCTTTTTTCTTCTTCTTGCAAGACACATATGTGATACCCAAAAGGAGAACATTGATTATCGAAGTAACACATACATTCCTCGCTATTCGGGATGTCTTTCCGATACACTCGGAAAAGACTTCCCGTCTTCATTCGTGCAAGGGTACAAGCTCCATATTCAACTAATTGTTTTTGAAATATTTCGCCATGAAGAGGCATAAAACTAAATATTCAATGCAGCTTGAATAGCAGCAACATCTTCATCAGAACCATCATTTTCTACTTTGTATAAACAAGGTACATCATAATCTTCTGCGATTTTATCACCAGCTAAACAATAAGCTTCTCCATAATCTTGTGATCCAGAGCAAACTACACCACGAATATTCATGGAATTTGCCATCAAGAAAGTATCAACTTCCATTGGAACATCGCCAAAACCATCTGTATAAGTAAATAAAATAAACTCATCATCAACCGTTTCGTTTCCGTCATCAATGCGAACTGCATCAAGACCTAATTTTCCAATTAAACTTTCAACATTTCCTGTTCTAGACGCATAAACATATTTCATACGAATTCCTCCTAGTTAGCACTAACTAACTGTCTATAAGTTAACATACACTAACTTTTATGTCAATAGAATTCATAAAGTTTTTTTAATAAATGATTCTTCCTTTTCCACCACAATATTTTGTGATTGTTTCAATCAATTGATGACAAGTATCCTCTAATAAGTTTTGAGGGGTCACTTCATTGCCTTGAACAATAATAAAGATATTCTTTGTCTTTTCATCAACAAGTGTTTTATTTACCTGACGTATTTCCAAATGACAAATAATTTCATGATCTTCATCAATATAGCTATATTCCCCAGCTTTAATAGCTTGTGGTTCATCTTTACCAAGGGGAATAAATTTTTCGCTTCCATCTTGAATTTTTAAAGTCACATTTCCACTGATTTTATCAATATCATGCGCGCCTAAAGATACCTTCGTTTCTGTTGAAATGATATTATAAAGATCTACCACCTTATTAATTTGCGGTAAGTCCTCTCTTTTTTGAAGCAAGCGTACCAACGTTTCAACGGATGGCGCATTGTTTCTTCTTCGTACATTGACTTTTGAATGCAATTGATAGAAACCTTCTACAATCGGATCTTCTTTAATTCGAACTTCTTTATATTGATTGAAAAGTTCCGCAATTTTCTCTTTTCGATAAGACAAATAAACCTCATCAATTGTTTCATTATCAAGTCCTTCAATCACAACACCTTTTACTTTTATTCCTAAATCAAGTACTTCTTGATCCACATGAAATTCAAAACTCATAAACAACCTCCTTTTTTCCTAGTTTAATCAGATTTGTATTTCTTGCCTACTTCATTTCATCAATACCAGTTATCTGAATTTCCTATGACAAATCTTTGAGTCTTTTCGTAATTCGTACTATAATTTTCAAAGATTGGAGGTTTATATGAATAAAACATTAATTAATGAAATCTTATCCAAAAACATCAATTTAGTTGCGGTTACAAAAAAACATAGCAAAGAAGAAGTCGATCAATTACATGACTTAGGTCTATCAACCTTTGGTGAAAATCGTGTACAAGAATTTTTAACAAAATATGATCCAGCTTATACTTGGCATATCATTGGTCACCTTCAAACCAATAAAGTGAAATATATTGTCGGAAAGGTCGATGTCATTGAAAGTGTTGACTCTTTGAAATTAGCTAAAGAAATTGAAAAACAAGCGGCAAAACAAGATCTAGTTCAAAAGGTTCTTATCGAATTAAAAGTATCCAAAACAGATGAAAATAAAACTGGTTATCCCTATGAAAATGCCTTTGAGTTCCTAAAAGAAATGGAACAATTCAAACACATCGAAGTTAAAGGTTTAATGTGCATTGCAACGAATACCGATGATCAATCCATTAATGCAAAAGAATTCGATATAATGAAAGAAATCTTTGATCAAGCCAAAGAAATCTATCCACAAATGGATACTTTATCCATGGGAATGTCACATGATTGGCGATTGGCACTTGAACATGGTGCAACACAAGTCAGAATCGGCACGGCATTATTTACAGAGGAATAATTCATGAGCAAGTTCTACTTATATAAGGTAGGACTTTTTTATATTCTTTATTTCAAAAGAGTAAAAAGTAGTAAAAAAGGGTAAAAGAATGTATAAAGAGTAAAAAGTAGTAAAAAAGGGTAAAAGAATATATAATAATGGTGATTGGAGGATTGATTTATGAATAGTAAAACAAACCCTTATATTCTACAATTCGGTAAAGAACCGGCAGAAATTATTCCCAGACTTTCGCAGATTACAGAAATTGAGAACGCTTTTTTTGATGAGAATATTACACAACAAATCTTTATGATTACAGGTGTTAGGGGTTCGGGCAAAACAGTCTTTATGTCCTCCATTGCCTCTGACTGCCTTAAAAAAAATTGGATTGTTGTGAATGTTAATGTATCAAGTGCTACAGACATTCTTTCTCAAATCGCAATCGAACTTTCTCATGATGCAAGGATTCAAAAAAAACACGAATTTAAAAATATATCATTATCCATGGGTGGATTCTCCTTGGAAATTGCGAAAAAAGAAGTGATGACAAGCAGCGAATATGAAACAAAACAATTGTTACAGATTGCTAAAAAATATCATTATCGAGTCTTAATCACAATGGATGAAGTTACTAATTCTGCTGCTGTTCGAGAGTTTTCTGGTGCTTTTCAAATATGGGTTCGAGAAGAACTACCAGTATACTTATTAATGACCGGTTTGTATGAAAACATCCACGAATTACAAAACGAGAAAACTCTGACATTTTTGTATCGTGCACCAAGAATCGATTTAGACCCTCTTTCTCTTTATGAAATAAAAGATAATTATCAATTCAATTTAAATATATCTGAAGAAGAATCCGTTCAAATGGCAAAAATGACAAATGGCTATTCTTTTGCTTTTCAAGTTTTAGGACATGAAGTGTGGAAAAATAAAAAATTTAATGAAGACGCAATCAAACGTTACCGCTATACCTTATGGAATTTGTCTTATGATAAGATTTGGAACGACTTATCCGATAATGATCGAAAGGTATGTTTAGCCATTGCACAATCAAAAGATGGTAAATATTCTACAATCAAAGAAATTTTAAATTGGAACAACAATCAATTAAATCCGTATAGAAAACGTTTAATCAATAAACAAGTTTTAAAAAGTGTACGAACAGGGTATGTAGCATTTGTATTACCTCTTTTTGACGAATATATCTTAGCCACAGAGATGTTTGAGTAAGAAAAAAATACATAATACCCTTTTTACTTATTCAATATTTCACATATTTTTCATACAACCTTTATAAAATATTTGTTACAATTGTCTTATGTCTACAAAAAAAACAATAAAAAAGGCACACAAAAAACCAACGAGTCGCTCTATGCAATCTCGTTATCATAAACAAAAACGACTTTCTTATAAGCATCGTATTCATATCAGCATCGTTTGTTCTTTTGTACTATTTGTTACAATTTTATGTCTGATTGTTCATGCCATTGTACCGGATCAAGTTCAACAAAGTGCATCCAATACAGAAAAAATCACCGAGACAAAGAAAAAGAAAAAAGTAGATAAAAGTTCGTATCCTTCTGTTACCGTATGTATTGATCCAGGTCATGGAGGATATGATGGTGGTAACGTTGGAGTAGATGGAACTCCGGAAAAAGAAATTACGATCAAATACGCCAAATATTTTGGACAATATCTACAAGAAATGAATCCAAATATCAAACTCGTTTATACACGCGATAGTGATGTTGTTTCTTGGGAAGAAGATGAAGATAGTGATTTAAAAGCACGTGTTAAAATTGCCGATGATGCCAATGCGGATTATTTTATTTCATTCCATCTAAATTCAAGTGATGTGGATTCATCTTTAAATAGTTTTGATTTCTTTATTCGAGGTGATGATAGCGTGAGTGAACAAATTGCTTCCGATATGGCGAATAATTTACATAAAGTTGGTTGGAATTATGATTATACCATTCAAGATGTAGCAACCTATCCTTTATATGTCGTTTCCTCTCAAACAAAAAGACCTGCTTTATTATTTGAAGTCGGCTATTCTTCCAATGCAAAACAAGAAGCAAAAATGATTAAGACAAGCTATATCAAAAAGATTTCAAAAGCTGCCGCAAAGTCTTATCATACCTATATTCTTAAACACAATAGTTAATAATGAGAAGCTCCAATGAGCTTCTTTTTCTATACAAAAAGGAACTCTTTCGAGTTCCTTAAATAGAATGATTATTTTTTTCGACGTTTAGCGCCTAACAATCCAAGACCTGCTAAACCTAACATAGTCATTGAACCTGCCATGTTTGTTTCAACACCAGTATTAACTCCATTTGTCTTTTCAGCTTTTGTAGTATTTGAAGTAGAAGTTGTTGTAACTTTAGCATTTGAAGAAGATGTATTGTTCGTACTTTCCTCTTTTTTGTTTTCTTTTTCTTGACTAGCTAAGTAGTCATTTAATGCTTTCATCGCATCATTGTATTGAGTTTGCGCTTCAACGAGTTCAGCTTTTGCATCAAGATAAGCATTGTATTTTGTTTGATAATCATCCGTAGCAATTGTTAATTCTGCTTTGATTGCATTTAATTTATCAACCTCTTGACCTAACACTTTTAATTGTGCTTGTAAATCTTCGTTTTCAACGGAAGAGATATCCGCAGCAGACCCATTCGATAAGACTAAATCTAATACTTTTTGCATTGCCTTATAAGGATCCGCTTCTGTATTCTTATCTGCTAATTGTTCAGTCAATTCGTTGATTGTATCTGTAGTTGATTCAATTGCAGATTGAGCTTCTTTGACTTCAGCCTTTAAAGAATCAACTTTTTCGCCCGCTTCTTCTATAGCTTCTTCTACTTCAGAGACTTCGCTTTCACAATCTTTATAATCATCAAGAGCTTTTTTAGCTGTATCATAAGCATTTGTTTGTTTAACTAATTCAGCTTTAGCAGATTCTAAGCCTTTACTTGCGTCATCAACTTTCGTTTGTTTTTCATCACGTACGGCTTCAGCATTTGATAATTCTTTTTTAGCTGTATTTAATGCAGATTCAGCATCAGC
>CAVBLW010000045.1:0-10265 GCA_963596085.1 Bacteroidaceae bacterium
AATAGGTTTTCCTTCTGCTTCTAATTGAGCAAGTTTGCGATTCATGTTATACATAATCTTTTCTCCTCCTTATGTATGCGTTTTCTTTTGATGTCTACATCTTACGCAAAGATTTTTCTAATGTATTGTAAAAACTGAAACATTTCATTCACTTATTCACATTTTCAATGACTGTTTCTTTATTTATACATTTGTTCAGAACAGAAATATTTGCATCATAATTAAATTGGACGTACACTAAAAATATGCAAAAACAAATTAAATACCGTACAACACTTGAATCCAATGAATTCTATTTTGAATCGATTCAAGAATATGGCATTGATTATTGTTACGGCCAATGGATTGAAAGTGAAACCGATGTATTAGTCATACCGGATGCATGTATTGATCTTCTTTTTTATTGCAATGATGATCATCCACAAATTACATACTATGGTCCATTATCTAAGCCCCAAAATTATGATTTAAAAAAAGGCTATTATTTTGGCGTGCATTTTTTACCAGGAGAAGTCCCTCAATTATTAAATGATCAATCAATATCAATCCAAAAATTATTAAATCACCGTTTAATTATCTATGGAAAAGAAATCAAAGAGAAAATCAATGCAATGGAAGAAATGATTCTTCATACGGATATTTTTAAATTACAAGTTGCTCTATTTAAAACCTATTATGAATCCATTTATAAGATGGAAAAAAAAGAAGACAAAAAAAGTAAGTGTGTACAATCCATCCTTCAAAAAATTATTCAAAGCAATGGAGCCATTCGTTCGAATGAACTATCCAATCAATTGGCTTATTCTGAACAATACTTAAATCGTATCTTTAAAAAGCAAACCGGTTTAACACCCAAAAATTATTCAAATTTGGTTCGCTTTCAAAAAGCCCTTGCAATGTTAATGGATGATCCACAAATGATTGACTTAAGTGAAATTTCCATAAAAAGTGGTTATTACGATCAATCGCACATGATTAAAGATTTTAAAAAATACACCAATCAGACGCCACAAGCCTTTTTAAAGACGATAAAAAACGCCTAATTGGTGTTTTTCTATCTAAAAAAAGAGTATCCGAAGATACTCTTAGATTCTTGATGATTCTTGTTTAAATTTCTTATCCTTCGTATTTTTCTACGATTGTGGCACAACCCATACCACCACCGATACATAAAGTTGCAAGACCTTTCTTTGCATCTTCACGTTTTTGCATTTCATGCAATAAAGTAACTAAGATACGGCATCCACTTGCTCCAACAGGGTGACCTAAAGCAACGGCACCACCATTGACATTGACTTTACTCATATCAAAACCTAAGTCTTTTGCGACTGCAACAGATTGTGCTGCAAATGCTTCATTTGCTTCAATTAAGTCCATATCAGCAACCGTTAGTCCAGCTTTTTCCATTACTTTATTGGTTGCAGCAACTGGTCCAATACCCATGATTTCTGGTTCGACACCAGCTAAAGCACCTTGTACCCAAGTTGCCATTGGTTTAACACCTAATTCTTTGGCTTTTGCTTCGCTCATAACAACTACGGCTGCAGCTCCATCATTAATACCTGAAGCATTACCAGCTGTAATCATTCCGCCTTCTTTACCTGAACAACAACGTAATTTTCCTAAAGATTCAGCCGTTGTTCCTGGACGAGGTCCTTCATCTTTCTTGAATTCAACAACTTGTTTTTTCACTTTTACAGATACAGGAACGATTTCATCATCAAATTTTCCTTCAGCTTGTGCTTTTTCTGCTTTTTGTTGGGAATTTGCAGAGAATTCATCCAATTCTTCACGAGTTAAATTCCAACGATCACAAATATTTTCAGCTGTAATCATCATGTGATAATGATTGAATGCATCTGTTAAAGCATCATTAACCATTGTATCAACAATCGTTGCATTATTCATACGGTATCCAAAACGTGCCTTAGTCATTGCATAAGGTGCCATTGACATATTTTCCATACCACCTGCAACAACGATATCCGCTTGTCCAGCTTTAATCATAGCAGCTGCTTGATTCACACAATTTAATCCAGAACCACATACAACATTTAATGTAACAGCAGGTACTTCAATTGGTAATCCTGCTTTAATTGAAGCTTGACGCGCAACGTTTTGTCCTTGAGCCGCTTGAATAACGCATCCCATTAAAACTTCATCTACTTGTTCTGGTTTAACACCAGCACGATTTAAAGCTTCTTTAATAACGATTGCACCTAATTCAGGAGCTGGTGTATTACTTAAAGCTCCACCCATTTTTCCAATTGCAGTACGACAAGCACCCGCAATAACTACTTTTTCTGTCATAATTTCCTCCATTAACTATTTGTTAAAATCTTCACAAGATGGTTATACCATATCTTAAATCATCATGCAAGAAAAAAAGAACAAGTTCACAACAAAAAGTTTAGATTTTCATTTTTACATAGATTAAAAAAACAATTAAGCGTATGCTAATAAAAGAAAGCGGGGTAAACAAATGATAGATTTTAAAATGATTATCCTTTTTTTGTTATTAGAATTTTTTTTAATTCTGCTCGCATTACAAATCCATCGCTTAATTAAATGTTGGAAAATTAAACGAGATATTCGTCTACTTCTTCAAGATGATTTTAATGAAGATGACTCTGAAGATGGAATTGAAATTATTTATGATGAGGAACAATCAGAAGATGAATGAAAAAAAGATGTAGTATGTTCCTACATCTTAATTGTATGGTTTGGCAATAATTTCATGAATTTTTGTATCCAAAATTGCATTAGAATAACTTGGTGTTAATACAAGAATGGTATTTGCACCACTATCCGTTCCAGCCACTGCAATAATTGGTTTTTTATATTTGATTTTTCCAGCATCCAATGCCATCGTACTAATTTCAACACACACTTTCGTTCCTGGTGAAAACATTCTTAAGGTATAGGCCATAATTTCCGTAGGCCCATAACCTCCAAATTTCCTTGAAAAGCATCTTTCTGCACCACTTAATGCATGACCAGCTGTAACTAAATCGAACCCTAATTCTTCAAAATATTTTCTTTTCTTTTCACTCATATAATTTTCACCATGATCATAAGCACAAGTAACGCCTACAATATGTAAATCTTTTTCATTTTCAAAAAATTTTAAAACATCACCTGTTGATGATGCAACAACAATATCCTTAATATTTTTTTCTTTTGCGCTCTGAATTGCCAAGTGAATAATTTCTTCTGTGTTCATGCATATACCCTCTTTCCTATCTAAGTAATTTGATTATAACGCAAAAAATAAAGATTTCAGTATACGCAGATTGTATATTCAATATACATAAATTGATACCTTAAAAATCCAAAAAAAAGCTAAAGTTTCAATCACTTTAGCTCAATATAAACAAACTTACTAAATGCCATAAGATTTAATCAAAGCATCAATACTTCCATCTTCTTTCCAAGCCTTAATTTCTTTCCTTACAAATTTCGATAAACCGGAATTCTTGCTTGTTGCAACACCATAAGGTTGCTTAGCAAAAGTCGTATCAATTAAATGTCTTTGATCATTTTTATAATTATTCAAAATTGGCATATCGGTACAAAAACCATCAACATCTCCTGCTGTTAGTGCTGCATCAATGGATGTATAATCTTCATACACATGGAAAGATACACCTTCTGTCCAAGTAGATGCATCAAAATTATTTTCATCAAAAGAGGATGAATCAATCAACCCTTGTTCAACCATCGCACGAACCAATTGTTTGGCACTTTCCGAATTGGAAACAACCCCAACGATTCGATTACTTAAATCACCTAAGGATATAATATTTTCATCATCGACAAGTACCGAAACACTTCCTGTATAATACGAAGGTGAAAAATCAAATAGTTCCTTTCTTTGATCTGTAATCGTATAAGTAGCTAAAACACAATCAATTTTTCCATCTTCCAATAAAGTTTGACGAGTCAATGGTGTAACGGATGTATATTCCACTTCAACTCCTAAATCTTCCGCTAATTTTTTAGCCAAATCAACTTCTAAACCAGTATATTTTCCATCCTCTTTATAGCCAAAGCCTTTTACATTCTTCTTCACACCAACTTTTAATACACCTGCATCTTGAATCGATTGAACATCTTTTGTATCCGGAATTTCCACTGAAGTTTTTTGTGAAGAACACGCAACCATGGATAGACTTAAACAAGAAGCTAAAAACAATTTTCCTACTTTTGATAATATCTGCATAAATTCTCTCCCATTTAATTTATATTAATCTTCTTTTCTTTCCATAATGCTTCGATAAGCTGGACGGATAATTTTACCCATACCAATTTTTTCTTCTAAACGATGAGCACTCCAGCCAACAATTCGAGCAATCGCAAACAAAGGTGTATACAGCTCCATTGGGATATTTAACATTTCATAAATGAAACCAGAATAAAAGTCAACGTTCGTACTTACGCCTTTATAAATATGGCGCTTTTCAGCAATTAAAGTGCTTGCCTCTTTTTCCACCAATTTATAAAGATTCATATCCTTTTGACGCCCTTTCGCATCCGCTAAACTTTGTGCATAATCTTTCAAAACCAATTCACGAGGATCACTAATCGAATAGACCGCATGTCCCATTCCATAAATCAATCCTTTTCCATCATAAGCTTGACGATCTAAAATCTTACCAAGATAGGCTCTAACTTCATCAACATCTTCATAATCTGAAACATGAGCACGAATATCTTCCATCATTCCAATAACACGAATATTCGCACCACCATGTTTTGGTCCCTTTAGACTAGACATTGCTGCTGCAATAGCTGAATATGTATCACTTCCGGTCGAAGTAACAACTCGTGTTGTAAAGGTCGAGTTATTTCCTCCACCATGATCCATATGAAGCAATAAGCAAGTATCAAGGACTTTTGCTTCAAGCTCTGTATATTTACTATCTGGTCGTAACATTCTTAAAAAGTTTTCAGCCGTTGATAATTTTGGATCTGGTCGATGAATATACATACTTTGCATATTATTATAGTGATTATCAGCATGATAACTATAAATCGCTAACATTGGGAAAACAGCAATCAATTCAATCGCCTGACGAATATTATTGGCGATGGTATCCTCAGACATATTTTCATCATAACTCGCTAAAGTCAAAATAGAACGTGTCATCATGTTCATAATATCGTGTGTTGGTGCTTTCATAATGACATCGCGTGTAAAATTGGTTGGCAAACGACGACTTTGCCCTAATTTTTCATTAAATTCTTCCAATTGTTTTGCATTTGGCATTTCTCCAAACATCAATAGATATGCGATCTTTTCAAATCCAAGTTCATGTGGTCCAAGGGAATTTACTAAAGATGAAATACGATAGCCACGATACCATAGCTCCCCTTCCATTGGTACACGTTGCCCATGAACCTCTTTAAATCCATTTAATTCACTAATTCGCGTTAAGCCAGTTAAAACACCTTTTCCATTTTCATCACGTAAACCACGATTTACACCATACTCACGAAACAATTTATCGGAAATATAGTTTTTTTCAACACATTCTTGTTCCTTACTCTGTGCATATTCATAAATGTCATGATCATTCATTGTACATCCTCCATTTCATCAATTATTGCTTTCATCACTTCTTCTAAATCAGCTATATCTTTAAACATTTTCACAAATCTTTCTTCGCCAAATTGTTCAATTACTTGATTATAAAAATTTTGTAGTATCTTCTTTTGTTTTTTTGTTACATCTAAGCCAAGTTCAGTCAATTTGACATAGGTCCCTTCTTCCCCATTTCCATCAAATGACCAACTAACCCATTCTTGAGACGAAAGCGTCTTTACAATATCGGAAACCTTTCGCATTGGCAATTTCGTTTGTTGCGCTAAATCTTTCATATAGATTTTATCGGATGAATTTTCACAATGCTTTGCTAAAATCAACATCAACATAAAATCGGATGAATCCATCACTTGAAAAAGCTTGTCTGATAGCGCTAAACGATCTGACATTGCATGCGAAGTGACATGACGTAAAATATGAACAATATTAACTTTTTCATCTTTTTGTTCCATATTAATTCCCCCTCACTAATTCATTGACCATATTTCGATTGATTCGATAGGCAAGATTTAAAAATAAAGCTTTTTCTTCTTGTGTAACACTTTTGAATAATTGCTCTTCCAATTCATTCATTACATCTTTGACTTGAATCAAAACCTTTTCAGCTTTCTTTGTTAATATACAATGAAAAACACGACGATCTTTTTCATCGGGTAAGGTACGAATAAAATTTAAATTTGATAACCGCTTAATTGATTGAGAAATATGCCCACGAGTAAACATTTGCGAAGCTAAAATATCACGCGGTGTATTCTTTTCCTTTGCCTGATCTAAGTAAGATAATATGTATATATCAATTTTACACAATTTATATTGTTTTTGTATACACTGAGTTTCATGTTCAAATAATCTACGATATTCCATTCCATTCAACAAAGCTTCTAAACTCGTTTGCATAGTAATCTCCTCTCTTTAATCTTAAACTAATATGCTCATAATACGCTAAAATGAAATTGTTTTCAATAAGTTTGAAAATTTTCGGTTTATTTTCAGAATGCAATGTTTCAAAATAAGAATAAACTATGTTATCTTAATTAAGAGAGAACTTATGACATTAAAAGAGAACATTTTAAAAGACCTTCTAAACAGTCAGAATAAAGCTTTGTCAGGACAAAAATTATGTGAGCAATACCATGTTTCACGAACTGCCATCTGGAAAGCCATTCAAGCATTAAAAAAAGAAGGTTATCAAATTGAATCAACCCAAAATAAAGGTTATCAATTGATGCAAGACATCGATCAAATCAACGCAACGCAAATTCAATTTTATTTAGAAAAAGAAATTCCTATCTATGCTTTTCAAAGTATCGATTCAACGAATAATTTTGCAAAAAAATTACTAATTGATCATGCAAGTGATGGCACACTAATTGTTGCGAATCAACAAAGTGCCGGTCGTGGCAGGCAAGGACATCAATTTTATTCACCAGCCAATACCGGTTTATATATGACCATTCTTTTAAAGCCAGATGGCTCTTTAAGCGAATTTTTATCCATCACCTTAGCCGCTGGTATTGCTTGTTGTCAGGCAATCGAAGAAGTTTGTCAAATGAATTGTCAAATTAAATGGGTCAATGATTTATTTATTGGAAAGAAAAAAATTGGTGGCATTTTAACTGAAGCGACAAGTGATTTTGAAAGCCAGAAAATTGATTCTATTCTTGTTGGAATCGGCATCAATTGCAAATCCAGTCAATTCCCAAGTGAACTAAAAGAAATTGCTGGATCACTCAATCAAGATCAGCTGAATCGCAATCAGCTTTGTGCTTCTATTTATCACCATTTTATGTATTGGAAAGATCATCTACAGGATCCAAATCTAATAGATGAATATAAAAAACGATCACTTTTAATTGGAAAAAAAATAATCTTTGTTGAAAATCACGAAAAAAAAGAAGGTCTCGCCTATGATTTCAATCCACAAGGGAATCTCATTATAAAAAAAGAAAATGGTCAATTTGTGACCATTCAATCGGGTGAAGTATCGATTAAAGATTGGTATTAAGTCCTCTTTTTTTACAAATTGAAAACCATTGACAATCCGAACATATATTAGAAAGATCAAGCTTTTCTAACAAAGGCTTGATTTCTTTCCATTGATACGTTTTATCTTTTTTAAAAGTCATTTCTTTCAATACCTTTTGATCATATCCTTTTACTTTTGTATATGCACAATGACTTCCATTCCGATGATAACAAGCTTGACAAATACAATCACAAGATTCGATAAATTGAATTTCATCTAAATTCTTTTGCACTTCACTCATATTTTTAACAAAACGAGATGAATATCCCTTCCCTTCAAAACTGAGTAGACAAAGCGCATGATGTGCTCTTAGTTTAATTATCAATTTGAACCACTCTTTCTAATGACTTTGTCAAAAAACAAGCAATCACAATTTTTAAAACATCTCCAGGAATAAAAGGAAGAACACACCAAGTTAAAGAAGCCATCCATGTTGTTTGACTAACCCACATAAACCATATCGTTCCTAAAAGATATAAGGCAAACTCTCCAAGCAAGATTCCTAAAACTAGAAAACTACTCTTCTTTTTTCCTAGATCTTGATAAATCCATCCACTAAAAAAAGCCAATAAAAGATAACCCACAAGATAGCCACCCGTCGGTCCGATTATATTCGCAAAGCCTGCACTGTAACCTGCGAATACAGGAAGACCAATACATCCTAACAATAAATAAATCAAAACGCTTAAGCTCCCCCACTTTTTTCCAAGCAAGGAACCTGCAAGCATGATGGCTAAGGTAGCTAAAGAAATTGGAACACCGCCTGCCAAAGGAATGGAAATTGGCGAAACAAGCGATATAAGCGCAGCCATTAAGGCAATATAGACCATTGTTTTATTTTTCATAAACGAATCCTCTCTGTCTATTTAACGCTATATCTTCTTTGATTGTCAACTGTTTTTATATATAGGTTAACTTTATTGGATTTTTGAAACCACTTCCACACTTTTTGTTATATCTTTTTCACTCTTTTTTCGATATAATCCTCTTGGTAAAGGGAGAAGAATATGTTATTCATTTATTTTTTATTGGGTTTGTTACCTATTTTATGGTTAGCATTGGCTTTGATGGCCTTAAAAATGCCTACGTATAAAGCCGCATTGGGATCTTTTATTCTATCGATTGTTTTATCCATCGTATTTTGGCATTCATCTATTTTGGATACCTCAACGGCTGCAATCGAAGGATTTCTAATGGCTTTATGGCCAATTATCTTAGTTATTTTAGCTGCTGTATTTACATACAATTTGTCTTGTCATACAAAGGGCATGGATATTATTAAACAAATGATTACATCTGTATCGGATGACAAACGCATTTTGGTTCTATTAATCGCTTGGTGTTTTGGCGGATTTATGGAAGGAATGGCAGGCTTTGGTACAGCCATCGCAATTCCTGCAAGTATGTTAGTTTCTTTAGGCTTTAGCCCATTATTTTCATGCCTTGTTTGCTTAATTGCCAATGGAACACCAACTCCTTTTGGTTCAATTGGAATACCAACTGTTACCCTTGCAAATTTAGTTGGTCTAGAAAATTCAAAATTAGCTTTTATGACCAGCTGTCAATTGGCTCCATTTATGCTTTTATGTCCTTTTTTAATTGTGATTGTTACTGGAAAAGGAATCAAAGCTTTGAAAGGAATGGTTCCAATTACGCTTGCAAGTGGCTTATCTTTTATCCTTCCACAAATCGCTGTTAGTTATTTTGTTGGTGCAGAACTTGCTGTTATTGTTGGTAGTGTTTGTTCCTTGCTTGTAACGATTCTTATGGCAATGAAAAAGCAAACCAATCCCGATTATCAAATTGAAATCGAACAAAGTGAAAAAATAACCGCAGGTAAAGCTTTGAAAGCTTGGTCCCCATTTATTTTTATCTTTGTCTTCTTATTAATGACAAGTAAATTGATTGCTCCAATCAATACATTCTTTGCACAATTTGCTAGTAGTGTTCAAATCTATACTGGAAAAAATCCATCGACTTTAACCTTCTCATGGATTAATACTCCAGGCGTATGGATCTTCTTATCTGCTTTATTGGGTGGATGGATTCAAGGTGCAAAAGGAAAGGATTTTATCAAAATCTTCAAAGCAACCTTTAAACAAATGTCTGAAACAATGATGACGATGTTATTTGTTCTCGCATGCGCCAAAATCATGGGTTACAGTGGAATGATCGCTTCAATTTCAGCTTTTGCGATTGCTGCAACAGGACAATTCTATCCATTGTTTGCACCTTGGATTGGTGCTTTAGGAACCTTTGTCACTGGATCTGGAACGAATTCCGGTGTCTTATTTGGAGCAATCCAACAAAATGCCGCAAATAATCTCCACATCGATTCCTATTGGATGGTTGCTTTAAATTCAATGGGCGTTGCCGCAGGTAAGATGTTATCGCCTCAATCCTTAGCCATTGGTTTATCAAGTGCCAATGCCAAAGGGGAAGATTCAAAACTTTTAAAAATGATTCTTCCATATGGTCTAGCCTTCTTAATTATTATGTCTATCTTTGCCTTTGTTGGTGCAAAAATATTTGGGTGAGTATAAACTCACCCTTTTATTTTCTTAATCTCTTCTTTTTTTAAAGGAATCGCTTTCCATTGTGAATCCGATAAAAACCATAAGCATTGATGCTCGA
>CAVBLW010000046.1:0-56169 GCA_963596085.1 Bacteroidaceae bacterium
CTTATGATGGTTTGGTTGAAATTGACTTATCTTCATTAAAGCCAATGGCAGCTTGTCCAAATAGTCCAGATGCTGTTAAAAACATTACCGAACTTGCAGGTACAAAAGTTGATCAAGTAGCAATTGGTTCTTGTACGAACTCTGGATATGAAGATATGATGCGAGTAGCGAATATTTTGAAAGGAAAGACAGTTCATCCAAATGTTTCATTGGTTATCTCACCTGGATCACGTCAGGTTTTAGAAAAATTAATTGAAACGGGTGCTTTATCCATTTTTATTAAAGCGGGGGCTCGTATTCTTGAATGTGCTTGTGGACCTTGTATTGGTATGGGACAATCACCAAAAAGTGATGGAATTTCTTTAAGAACATTTAATCGTAACTTCTATGGAAGATCGGGAACACTTAGTGCAGGTATTTACTTAGTTAGTCCAGAAGTGGCAGCAGTTAGTGCAATTAATGGAACGATTAGTGATCCAAGTCAATTTACTTATGAAGATGAATTTACAACAGAGCCAATTTTCATCGATGATTCAATGGTTTTAGCACCAAGTGAACATCCAGAAGAAGTTGAAGTAATTCGTGGTCCTAACATTAAGCCATTACCACAAAATAGTGCAATGACTGAAAATATTGATAAAAAAGTTGTTATCAAGTTACCGGATAATATTACGACTGACCACATTGCGCCAGCAGGTGCAAAAGTTTTACCTTATCGTTCGAATATTGAAAAGTTATCCACTTTTGTCTTTATGAATAATAAGGAGCATTTTGATGAAATCTGTAAAGAAAATCATGGTGGTATTATTGTGGCTGGTGAAAACTATGGACAAGGATCAAGTCGTGAACATGCAGCTTTAGCACCGATGTACTTAGGTATTAAAGCTGTATTCGCAAAAAGTTTTGCACGTATTCATCATGCGAATCTCGTTAACTTTGGAATTTTACCATTAGAATTTGTTAATAAAGAGGATTATGATTCAATCGATGAAATGGATGATTTAACAGTTGAAAATGTTCGTAGTTTATATGATTGCAACTTAATTAACGTAATTAACCATACTAAAAATTGTTCTTATCAAGCACGAACGAATTTAACGCAAGAAGATTTAGATATTATTATGGAAGGTGGAGCTCTTAATTATATCCGTAATCATCAATAACTATATTCACTAAGCAGAAAATTGAATATTTTCTGCTTTTTTTTATTTTCTTAAAAAAATAATAGCTAAAAAAGGTTAATTAGGGTATGATTGTGGTACAAAGTAGCATGATGTGGTGAAATGTGGGGAGGTGAGAACGTGTTCATGGGTGAGTATGGCCATAATATTGATCGTAAGGGGCGATTGATTATGCCGGCAAAATTTCGTGAAGAGCTCGGTGAACGCGTTGTCGTAACTCGTGGTTTAGATGGGTGCCTTTATGTATATACATCTGAACAGTGGGAAAAAGTCTATGAAGGACTTGCTAAATTGCCTAGTACAAATAAAAATGCACGTTGGTATCAACGTATGGTTTTATCAAAAGCTGCCGAATGTGAAATGGATAGTCAAGGACGTATATTAATCCCATCGTCTCTTACGTCATTGGCTAAGTTAGAAAAAGAATGTTTGATTATTGGAATGGCCAATCATTTAGAAATATGGGCAAAAGATATTTGGGAAGCACAAGAGTTAGAACAGAGTGATGCTTTCGAAGATATGGCTGAAGAATTATCAGATATTATGGGGTAATTATGGAACATATTAGCGTTTTATTAAATGAATCAATTGATATGTTACAAGTGAAGGACGATGGAATTTATGTGGATTGCACACTTGGTAGAGGGGGCCATAGTAGTGAAATCTTAAAACGTTGTACGAAAGGTCACTTATATGCACTGGACTGTGATCAAATTGCCATTGACCAAAGTACAATTAGACTGGCAAAGGTGGGAAAGAATTTTACTTGTATTCATACACCTTATGAAAAATTAAATGAAGTGTTAGATGCGCAAGGCGTTGACCAAGTCGATGGAATATTAATGGATTTAGGGGTTTCAAGTCCACAATTTGATGATGGTCAAAGGGGATTTAGCTATCGTAGCAACGCTCGACTCGATATGCGCATGGATCAAACACAAGACCTTGATGCGTGGACTATTGTTAACACGTATTCGCTCCAAGATTTAACACGAATTCTGAAACAATATGGGCAGGAACCTTTCGCGTACAAGATTGCTGCGAGTATTGTTTCAGAACGTGAAAATAAATCAATTGATACCACATTTGAATTAGTAGACTTAATAAAATCGGTTTTACCACAGAAAGTATTAAATAAAAAGGGACATCCGGCAAAACGTTCATTTCAAGCAATTCGTATGGAAGTGAACGGGGAATTGGATCAGCTTCAAATCGCACTAGAAGCTGGTATACATCGATTGAAACCAGGTGGCAGATTGTGTGTCATTACGTTTCATTCTTTAGAGGATCGCATGGTTAAAAATGCGTTTAAGGCTGTGGCTACACCAAAAAAAGTCGATCGTCGTTTGCCAGAAATAGGGATAGAATCTTTAGAATATCAATTAATTAACAAAAAACCAATTGTTGCCAATGAAAATGAATTGACAACAAACAAAAGAGCACATAGTGCTAAATTACGAGGGATAGAAAGAAAAAGGGGAACCGCAAATGAAGAAAAGAAAGACAAAGAAAAGGGCGCTCAAATCTAGAAAAATATTAATTATTGTCTGTATATTTGCGGGTTTTTTCTACTGTGGCATAAAAATTGGCCTTAATGCTTATAACATTGCTTTAGCTACAGAAAATCAAGCTTTGTCAGAAAAAGTATCAAAGCAAGAAAAAAAGGTTGAGCAACTGACCAGTGATATAAATACGTTGCAAGATAAAACAAGGGTCTTGGGAATTTTAGATGATGATGTTGCGGACAATCAAAAAAATGTTTATATTATTGAGTAGATTGGAATGATGCAACAATGAAGATGAAAAGAACAAATAAAAAAATTCTTCGAATATTACAAGTAATAATTCTAATTGGAACATTAGTTGTCGCTAATGTTCTTTTTACCATGGTTACCAAACATCATATTTGGTCCGGTCAGTATGTCTTGGATAGTCGTGTAGGACAAAGTATTGTTCATACGAAAGTCTCGGCTAAAAGAGGAACGATCGTTGATCGAAATGATACAGTGATTGCTCAACAAGTAGAAGCCTACACGCTTGTTGCTTATACGGATTCTGAAAATGTGGATATCAATGGAAATCCAAATTATGTTAAAAATGTGAAAAAAACGGTAAAAGCTTTAAAGAAAGTTTTGGATGAAATTGATGTTGATCAGGTTTGTAAGATTATAAAAACAGCTAAAAAGAATGGTTCGGCACAAACGGAACTTGGTGCAGGTACTAAGCGTTTGTCGAAAAAAACGAAAAAAAAGATTGAGAAGTTAAAATTAAAAGGCATTGATTTTGTTGAAACGGTTAATCGATCTTATTTAACAACACCATTTGCTTCGAATTTAATTGGTTTCGCATCCTATGATGAAGATAAACAAAAAATTGTTGGAAAGATGGGATTGGAACAAAGTTTGAATAAATATCTAGCTGGTAAAGATGGTGAAGTTACTTATCAACAAACCGTTAGTGGAAATGTTTTGCCAGGAACTACGAATGTTTTAAAACAATCGGAAAATGGGGATAATGTCAAATTAACAATCGATGCCAATCTTCAACAAACAGTTGAAAATGCAGTGAAGCAAAGTTATGAAGAAAACAATGCCGAAAGTGCTTGGTGTGTAGTTATGGAGCCAAGTACCGGAAAGGTATTGGCTTGGTGTTCTTATCCAACCTTTGATCAAAATGAACATAAAACGATTCCTACTTTTACAAATTTAATTAGTGAATCTGCTTATGAACCTGGTTCGGTTATGAAACCTATTACTTATGCAACTGCTATTGACACCGGAGTTTATCCCAAAAACGAGACCTATCGTGCAGGTAGTTTTGCCTATGTCTATGATGATTCGACAAAAAAAATCACACGTACTTATGGTTCCACTGAATATCCAGTCATTAGTGATGCGCTTGGTGAAGATTTTGGAACGATTAGTTTTGATACAGGATTAGCCTATTCATCCAATGTAGGAATTTGTGAATTGCTTGCCAACTATATTAATTATAAAGATTATGGAAAATATATTAAAAATTTTGGTTTATATCAAAAAGTTGGAACACCATATATCAATGAAATTACGGGTCAAAAAAATCTCTCAATGCCAATGGGATATTTGAATTCCGGCTATGGACAAGGATCTTCAATTACAATTTTACAATTGTTACAAGCCTATACGGCTATCTTTAATGATGGGAAAATGATGCTTCCTTATGTTGTGGATTCCATTATTGATGCGGATACAGGCAAAACCGTAAAAAAATACAAACCCACAGAAGTTGGTCAACCAATTAGTGCAGAAACAGCGAAACAAGTTCGTGAACTGATGTCCCATGTTTTAGATGAAGGTTCTTCCGGAGAAAAATTTGCGATTGATGGTATAGATATGGTTGCCAAAACTGGAACAGGTGAGATCTATGATGCAGAAACAGGTCAATATAAAACGGAAACTTTTACTTCATCTGTTATGGCTGCTGCTCCAGAAAGTGAACCAAAAGTTATGGTGTATTGGGGAATGGTTTCAAACAACTATATTAATTATTCAGCAGAACCTTTTCAAACGATTATGAAGGCTGCCTTGGTTGCACAAGGTGTATCTGGTTCGGATCATGGCTCAAGCGATTCCGATGATGAAAATTATGAAAAATGGGAAAGCTATGAAATGCCATCTTTAATCAATCACAGTTTGGATTACGCCAATCAACAATTGGATGGAAAAAAAGTCAATGTGATTACAATTGGCAATGGAAGCAACGTGATTGATCAATATCCTTATGCGCAAAGTACGATTAATTCAAATGATCATGTTTATATTTTGACCGATGGAGATACCATTACGATGCCAAATATGACCGGATGGACGCGTAAAGATATTACAGCTTTTTGGCAACTAACAGGAATATCTATACAAACTAGTGGATATGGAAAAGTAAAATCACAAAACATAGAAGCCGGTTCTACGATTACTTCAAGTTCAAATATTGAAGTAGAACTCTCATAATGTATCAAAAATGAGTGGATTCAATTGATGAAGCTCATTTTTCTTTTTCTGTTTCAAAAAATTCACATAATTTCATATAAAAAGAAGGTAAATTTATGTTATCATTGTACAGTAGTAGATAAAGGAGATGTCGAATGTCTAGAAATAAAGTTTATGCATCTTGTGAAATTGCTGATCAAGAAGTTCGTCTAGTCATCCTTGAAATATTTGAAGGGCGTATGAATGTCCTACGTGTAGAGCGTGTTGCTTGTGAAGGGATTCGTAATCAAAAGATTATCAATGAGTCTATGGTCGTTCAAGCAATTCGTCAAGCGTGTTCAAATGCGAGCAAGGCGCTTGGTTATCGTATCGAAAGAGTCCTTCTAGCGATACCGAGTGTAAATGTACAAAGAGCAATTCAAAAGGTTCATGTGCAAGTCGAAGATGGAACCAAACATATTCGTTTATTCCATATTCAGCAAGGTTTAAACAAAGCAGTACAGAAGAAAATATCAGACGATATTGAACTTGTAAATATAGGTAGAATTACATATGTGGTAGATGGACAAGAATCCAATAAAATGCCAATTCGTCAACCAATCGATGAGTTTTATATGAATGTTGAATTGATTTATGCGGATAAAGAAACCATTTATACCTATGCACGTTGCATTGAACAAGCGAATCTAGAAATATTAGATATTTATTTAGATTCTTATGCAATCAGTCAAGAGAGTGCAGTTGCAGTAAAATCAGAAGATCGATCAATGATTCAATTAGCAATCGAAGCGGATCATACGACAATGACCCTGTTTAGACATGGGCACGTTGTAAGCTCTACTTCTCTAGAGAATGGATATCAATGGTTTATTGAAGAAATACAAAACGAATATGGTTTGTCAAATCCAGTTGCATTCCGTTTGTTACAAAATGTCTTTAATACTGAAGTAAATCCTGATATTGATAAGATTTTATATATTGAACAACAACCGGAACAACGTATTGAAATAACAGCTAATGTTCTGACGACTTCGGTTGTCCGTCGTATTCGTGAATGGATCAAAGATGTCAATGAAACTTGTGAACCCATTTTACAACAAGGTCCGAGTGAATTTGTTTTAACAGGAAAAGGTGCTGATCTTACGATCTTAAAACAATTATTAACAGAATTTAAAGATCGTGCCACAATTTATGCACCACAAAATGTAGGTGCACGTGATGCAGCATTTACTTGTTGCATGGGTGTATTTTATGCATATGAAGATGTAAATAAGATTCGTCATTCGAATGTAATTTCAGTAAATTACAATGAGCTAGGTGCTAGCATTGATTCGATTAATCATCGTTCTCGAAATGGTGAAGGCGGATTTACGAAAAAGTTAAAAAATGTTATTTTATCTGAAGCAGATTAAAAGGAGTGAACAAATATGCCAGAAATGAATCAAATCGCAAACATTAAAGTTTTTGGAGTCGGAGGTGGCGGTTCAAATGCTGTGAATCGTATGGTTGCTGATGGCGTCCAAGGTGTAGAGTTTTATATTGTTAATACAGATGTTCAAGTAATGAAAAGTTCTCCATGTGAAAATAAGATAGTCATTGGAGAAGATACGACAAAAGGTCTAGGTGCTGGTGGTAATCCAGAGTATGGACGTAAAGCAGCTGAAGAAGCTGAACAAAAAATTCGTGAAGCAGCTAAAGGTGCAGATATGATTTTCATCACTGCTGGAATGGGTGGTGGAACTGGTACAGGTGCTGCTCCATTTATTGCTAAAATTGCCAAAGAAGAAGGTGCTTTAACGGTTGGTGTTGTAACACGTCCATTTACATTTGAAGGACGTCGTCGTTCAAATAATGCGAATGATGGAATTGAAGAATTAAAGAACTATGTAGATAGTTTTATTGTTGTATCGAATGATAACTTGTTAGAAGTTATTGGTCGTAAACCAATTGAAGAAGCTTTCCAAGCTGCGGATAATGTATTACGTCAAGGTGTTCAAACCATTTCTGATTTGATTGCTGTACCTGCATTGGTTAACTTAGACTTTGCAGATGTTCGTAGTGTTATGAGCAATCAAGGACGTGCATTAATTGGTATTGGTATGGCTGAAGGCGAAGATAAAGCAGTAAATGCAGCTGAAAAAGCAATTCAATCGCCATTACTTGAAGCACAAATTGCAGGAGCAACTTCTGCGATTATCAATATTACAGGTGGTGACAAGGTTTCATTATATGATGCACAAAACGCAGTTGCTGTAATCCAAGATGCTGCAGGTGGTGAAGTTGATTCAATCTTCGGTATTGCAATCAATGAACAATTAGGTGATAGTATTATTGTCACAGTCATTGCAACTGGATTTGAAGAAAAAGCAAATTCAAAACGTGTAAGTGAACCAGAAATTCCAATGAATAATGGACAATCTTTATTTACACAACCTAAAGTTTATACACCAGGTAATGCAGGTGTAGTAACAAGCGTTGAAGATTCAAACGATGGAGATGATGCGATTCCAAACTTTTTCTTCAACAATCGCCAATAATTAAATATATTTTTGATTAACATAAGGATGGTTTTTATGAATTTTGTTCATAAAGCCATCTTTTTTTATGATATTAGATATGGATACTCTGGAATGCATTCATTTCTAATTTTATGAAACTGAATGATTTATATTACGATCAATTAATTGAGATAAAAGATGGTTTTAATTAAGCGAATGAATTTGTAAATCGTTTTTATTAATGGCATAATAAAAACGTTATGAAAGAGTAGTGTAAGAGAAATGAAAATAATTGTATGTATGAAACAAGTTCCAGCAGGTAAAGGGATTGAAATCAATCCTGAAACAGGAGCTTTAAAAAGAACAGGTGGTGCTGCTCGCACAAATCCTTATGATTTATTTGCACTAGAAGCTGCTTTAGATATTCGTCAAAAAGTCGGTGGCAATGTTACGGTTTTAACGATGGGACCGGAACAAGCAGAGCATATGATTCGTGATGCCTATAGTATGGGTGCTGATGATGGCGTTTTGTTATCGGATCGTCAATTTGCAGGGGCTGATGTCTTAGCGACATCCTATGCCTTATCCCAAGCAATTCAAGCTATCGGTGATTTTGATTTGATTATTTGTGGGAAACAAACCACCGATGGAGATACAGCACAGGTAGGACCCGCCATTGCTGAGCATTTAAATATCCCACATGCGGCCTGGGTCAATTCGATTGAGGATGTCAATGATCAAAACATAACGCTCCAACAAAACTTAGCGAGTGTAACTCAAGTTTCACGTATTCCATATCCTTGTTTAATTACTGTTGATCAAGATATGAATGTTCCACGTCTTCCATCTTATAAGTTGAAACAAAAAAACAAAGAACATGCGATTCGTAAGATGACCTTTGCTGATATGCCTGATCAAGATACTTCTCATTATGGTTTTGCAGGCAGTCCGACAGCAGTGCGTAAGATGTTTGCACCAGAAGCGATTGAAAAACAAATTGTTTTTGAAGGTACATTGGATGATAAAGCCAATCAATTATTAGAAATATTTGAGAAAAAGAAATACATATAGGAGTTACAAATGAAAGTAGATAAAACAAGTTGGAAAGACTTCTTGATTTATATTGAACAAGAACGAAAAGATATCCATCCCGTTGCTTATGAGTTGATTGGTAAAGCACGTCAATTGGCTTCTAAGGTTAATTTTAAAGTTAATTGTGTGATTATTGGTGGTGAAAAAACCAAAGAGAATGCCAAAAAACTTTTAGAATATGGTGTTGATACAGTCTATGTCTATGAAGATGAAGGTTATACGCATTTTAGAGCAGATACTTATGCCAATGCTTTTGCGGATATTATTTTACGCACGCAACCAAGTAGTGTTTTGATTGGGGCAACGGCCTTAGGACGATCTTTAGCTCCAAGAGTTGCAACGCGTTTTAAAACCGGACTTACGGCAGATTGCACGAGTTTAGATATACAAGATAATACGGATATGATTCAAATTCGTCCCGCATTTGGTGGTAACATTATGGCACAAATTGCGATTACTAAAACGCGACCACAATTTGCGACTGTTCGCTATCGTGTTATGGATCGTGCTGAAAGGGTTGAAAAGCCTTGGGGAGTGATTGAAGAGTGTGAAGTCATCGAAGATATGGTTCAATCGAATATTGAAGTTTTAAGTAGTGAAGTGATTGAAAGAACGAAAAATATTGAAGATGAAGATGTTTTAGTGGTTGTCGGAAGAGGACTTGCCAGTGATAAAGGAATTGAATTATGTAAAACCTTGGCAAAACAATTAGATGGACAGATTGCTTTTACACGACCAATGGTTGAACAAGGGTTTGGACAAACATCAAGTCAAATTGGTTTGAGTGGTCGAACTGTTCGTCCGAAACTAATTATTACTTGTGGGGTATCTGGTGCAATCCAATTTACTTCTTGTATGAATCAAAGTGAGTGTATTGTAGCAATCAATTCAGACCCTAATGCACAAATCTTTTCAGTTGCACATTATTGTATTCAAGAGGATGGGTATCAAATTCTTCCAAAAATCATTGAAAAAATTAAAGAGAGGGGGATGTAAATGGCTTTTCCATATAATAAAATGACGGAAATTGATTTTGACGCCATTCGTTCTTTTACAGATCAAAGTCGCGTATGGGTCAAGGATGAAATTCCTTATGAATACCATCATGATGAAATGCCAGAATATGGAATCTTTCCACCAGACTGTTATGTTGAAGTTATCGATGAAAAAGAAATTTCAAAAATCATGGCTTATGCCAATGAAAATAATATTCCTGTTGTTATTCGTGGTGCAGGAACTGGACTTGCAGGGGGAGCGACTTGTAAATACGGCGGCATTATGTTATCGATTATGCGGATGAATAAAATTTATCCGGTTGATCATAAAAATCAAACAATTACCGTGCAACCTGGAGCTTTATTGCTTGATGTACAAGAAGCGGTTAAAAAAGATGGTTTATTTTATCCTCCAGATCCGGGAGAAAAAACGGCAAGTATTGGCGGGAACGTTATTACAAATGCAGGTGGAATGAAAGCTGTACGATATGGTTTGACGAGAGATTTTGTTCGTTGTATGGAAGTTGTTATGCCGGATGGATCAATCTTAGAATTTTCTAGTAATGTTGTAAAAAATACGACAGGCTTAGATTTAAAAGATCTTGTGATTGGTTCGGAAGGTATTCTTTGTGTACTAACTAAGGTTACTTTAAAGTTATTACCTCAACCAACCTGTTCTTGTACTTTGGTTTTACCTTTTGAATCGCTTGAAGCCTGTGCAGATATGGTGCCTAAAATTTTAGAACTTCCTTTTATTCCTTCTTCTTTGGAATTTTTAGAACGTGAATTAATTGAAATTGTTGAAAATAATCTTCATAAGGCTTTCCCAGTTAAAGAAGGAAATGCTTGTTTAATCGTTATGTATGATGCTTCAAGTCAACAGGAACTGGATTCAGCTGTTGATGCTTGTTGTCAAGCTGCTTTAGAGAATGGTGCTATTGACTGTGCAATCGCAGATACAGCCGAAAGAGCTGGCTCGGTATGGGAAGTTCGTGGAGCTATTTTAGAAGGAATGAAGGCGGATTCCGTTTCTCAAGAAGAATGTGATGTCGTTGTTCCACGAAGTGAAATTGCTGAATATGTCAAACAAGCGAAAAAGATTGCTTCACGCTATGGATTACGTGTTGAACCATGTGGACATTGTGGAGATGGAAACATTCATACGGAATTGTTACGAGGAAAAGATCAAAGTGATGATGAATGGAAAGAAGCAACTCATCATGCCTTAAGTGATTTATATCAATTGGCTAAAAGATTAGGTGGACAAATGTCTGGTGAGCATGGAACAGGGAATGGACGTATTGAATTTTTAGAAGATTTTGTTGGAAATCGTATGATTGATTTGTACAAACAAGTCAAATTGGCTTTTGATCCAAATCTAATCTTAAATCCAGATAAAATGATAACCTTTACGAAAGGAGATTCTCATGAGTGATCAAAAAACAATAGCTCCAAAATCAGAGATGCCATTGGCAATGGGACTAGCTTTTGTAGCTTTTACGACTCAATTTGGTGGTGGCTTTGCATCAGGTGCTCAAATCTATCAATATTTTATTAATTATGGTGCTTGGTGTTTGATTTTACCTTTGTTAACACAGGGTCTTTATGCTTTATTTTTTTGGTATGGGATGCGTTATTCCTATAAACACAAAGCTTATGATTATCGTTCGTTTTCAAATTGTTTTTATGGAAAATATAAAAAGATCATGTCTAATGTTTATGAAATTTGTTACTTGATTATGATTGGAACAGCTTCAGCTGCCGCATTTGCGACAGGTGGTTCTACTATTAATCAATTATTAGGAATTCCTTATTGGCTTTGTACCTTATTGATTGCGGCATTTATCTTTGTGATTGCTCTTTTTGGAACGCATTTGGTACGAAAAGTAGCTTCTACTTTAAGTGTTTTAATTATTTGTGGTTTATTGTTGGTTTTAATTCCTAATATTTGTGTTCAATTTCCGAGCATTATCGATAATATCGGTAAAATGATGCAAGGACATACTTCAGTTTTAGCTTCAACCAATCCAAGTTTTTTTGGAGCTTTATGGATGGCCGTTCTTTATTTCTTTTTTCAGTTGCCGTCCGTTTCTGTCATGTATCAACATATGGAGGATGTCCATTCAATTAAAGAAATTAATCGTTCGGCAATCTTAATCTTTTTATGTAATTTCTTAGCTATGGAATTATCGATTATTGGTTTATTGGCGGTCGTATTTCTTCCAGCTTTACGTGATGCATCGGTTCCAATGTTAGTTATGGTTCAAAATGGAATTGGATCCTTTGTACTTACACCAATTATTTCGTTGTTAATAATACTTGGTTCGATTTCTACAGCTGTAAATATGATTTCTGGTATTGTTACAAGATGTGTGAATCAAATCGAAAAGAAAAAGAAAGTTGAAGCACGCACGCATTTAATTCATAATGCCATTTTTACTTTTATCTTTACTTTTTTAGCTTTTTCGATTGCGCAATTTGGTTTGATGGCCGTTGTTGTAAAAGGTTATGCGTATTTAGGTTATGCTGGATGCATTAGCTTATTTATTCCAATGTTGATTCGAATGCTTCGTTATCGAGGAAGTGACCTTCGATGAAAAAATCAATTTTAAAAGGTGTTTTCTATCTTTTAGCTACATTTCTTTTAACGGCATTGTTGGTTATAATCATCTCTTTATTTGGATCAGAAAGAACAATCTTTGGCTATTTGCTTTTAATTCTTTGTTATCAAATTCCATGGTTGATGGTGCTTTTATTCGAAGGAAAATCTTTTTTAAAAAAAGAATTGGTTTGGAACAAAAAAGATCAAAGATTCCTTCTATTAATTTTTTGTTTTGCGCTTGTTTTTTATCTAATTGAAGGACTTTTACACAATCTTTCAATTGATGGATCAAATTTTGGTTTAGGATTTCTAGAAGCTATTTTATTTGGTAGCTTTGCACAACTCGGATGGCGAGGCTATTTTCAAAATTTTTTAGAAGCATATTTAGGAAAGAAGGATCGATTTTTTATCTACTTTTTTATTGCTTTGATTGAAACGGTTTGGTATGTGCTTTTAATGAATCTTGCTTGGCATATGGAATCGCTTCCTTTCTTTGTTTTGTTTATCTATCTTTGTGGACATAGCTTCTGTATGGGATGGATTAAGGATCTTACAAAGTCGAGTATTCCGGTTGTGTTTTATCATTTTATTTTTCGATGCTTATCGTACTTTCTAGTTCTTCAATTCCATATTTTTACAAGTTTATTTATTGCTGCTTTACAAATTTTAATTGTTTTCTTTCTTCAAAGACAATTTACAAAGGTCGATTAGTTTCGATCTTTTTTATTTGTACAATTTATCTAAGAATACATACGAATTAATGTCTCTTCGTTTGTATATCTTTGGCGTTTGTTGTATAATTAATTTTGGCTTAGATTAGGAGGAAAAGTATGAGTGATATACTTATGATCTCTATATCTTGTCTAGGAGGACTTGCTGTTGGAATTGGTGGAATGGTCGCTTATTCTAAAGCAGGTTTAAATAAGAATCAGCAAAATGCAGAACGAATTTTAAAAGATGCCGAAAATGAGGCGCAGGCTAAAATTAAACAAGCCGTATTAGATGGAAAAACGCAAGCGCATGACTTGCGCGTAGAAGCTGAAAAAGAAATTAAGGATCGTAAACAAGAAGCGAGTAATTTAGAAAATAAATTATTGCGACGAGAAGATAATTTGAAATTTCGTGATGAAGCTTTGAATCAAAAAGAACATCAAATCAATGAAAAATTGCAAAAAGTGACTGATAAATTATCATCTCTAGATGAGAAAGAGAAAGTTTTACAGGAACAAATTGACAAACAAATTGAAGTCTTAGAAGGTGTAGCTAAGATGTCAAGTCAAGATGCAAAACAAGAGCTGTTTGCAAAGGTTGAAAAAAAGATGCAAAGAGAAACGGTTGCATATATCAAAGATAAAGAAGATGAAGCCAAAGAAACAGCTACACGTAAATCACAAGAAATCATTGCTTTAGCGATTGAGCGTATGGCTCAAATGGAAACGCAAGAGAGAACAGTTAGTGTTGTTAGTTTACCAGGTGAAGAAATGAAAGGCCGTATTATTGGTCGTGAAGGTCGTAATATTCGTGCTTTTGAGCAAATGACAGGGGTAGAATTAAATATTGATGATACACCGGATGTTATTACGATTACTTGTTTTAATCCGGTACGTAGAGAAATTGCACGTTTGGCCTTAGAACATTTGATTCGTGATGGCCGTATTCAACCAGGTCGTATTGAAGATGTGGTTAAGAAATACCAAAAAGAAGTATCACAAGAAATTGTAAAAGCGGGTGAAGAAGCAGTCTATAAGCTTGGAATTGGGCGTATTGATCGTGAGATTATTAAGCAAATTGGAACCTTACGTTATCGTTATTCCTATGGGCAAAATGCACTTATGCATTCCATGGAAGTAGCTTATCTTGCTGGAACGATGGCAGCTGAGCTTGGTTTGAATCAACAAATTGCGAAAAGAGCAGGTTTATTACATGACATTGGTAAAGCTTTAAATACAGAAGAGCATGATGGTTCTCATGTTGAATTGGGATATAAATTCTGTAAGAAACATGGTGAAAAGGATATTGTTTTAAATGCAATTCAATCGCACCATGGCGATGTTGAACCAAAGTATTTAACCAGTCATTTAGTAATTGCAGCAGATACGATTAGTGCTGCTAGACCAGGTGCGCGTAAGGAAAGTGCACAAGCTTATATTGATCGCTTGGAAAATCTTGAAAAGATTGCTATTGATCATGGTGGCGTTAAAAATGCCTATGCGATTCAAGCAGGACGTGAAATTCGCATTATGGTAAATCCTGAAGATGTAGATGATTTAACATGTATTAAATTAGCACGTGATATTCGTGATGAAATTGAAGAAAAATTGACATATCCAGGACAAATTAAAGTCAATGTGATTCGTGAAGTTCGAGCACAAGAATTAGCAAAATAATTTCAACCGAAATAATGGATTTAATTCGCATTATGTAAGTTTAGACTTACCGTTTTAACTTGAATCCTCCTCTATTTTTACTATACTTAAGATAGTTAAAGTTAATTGACAAAAGGAGGACATTGTTATGGCTGTAACTATTGATAAAGATTCTTGCATCGGATGTGCTGCATGTGTTGGAGGATGCCCTGTAGGTGCTCTTTCAATGGATGATGAAGGAAAATCACAATGCGATGAAGGTAGTTGTATTGATTGTGGATCATGTGTAGGTACATGTCCAGTTGGTGCAATTGCTCAATAATTAATCTTTGAGGAGTCAGGCCGTTGCTTGACTCCTATTTTTTTTAGAGAGGAAATAGAATGAAAATTAAAGCAGATTGGATCTTACCAGATTTAAAACAAGCACAGAAAAGAACCAAAAAGGAAGTGGAACGTATTGATCATTTTGAAATTCCAGAAAATGCTCGCTTTATTGGACAAGGAAAAAAATATTATATTTCAACTTTTGGTTGTCAGGCAAATGAACGCGATTCGGAAACTTTGGCGGGAATTTTAGATTTAATGGAATTTGTTCGTTGTGATGATCCAAGTCAAGCCGATGTTGTTCTAATTAACACTTGTGCTGTTCGCCAAAATGCTGAGGAAAAAGTACTTGGAGAAGTAGGGAATTTAAAACGTTTTTATTATAAAAATAAGGACTTTGTGATTGCGATTTGTGGCTGTATGGCTCAAGAGGAAGAATTGGTTCAAAAAATTATTACAACCTATCCACAGGTTCGTTTGATGTTTGGTACGCATAACATCCAAGATTTACCAAATATGTTATATCGTGTTATGTATCAGCATGAACGTTTGATTCAAATTTATTCCAAAGAAGGTGAAGTTTATGAAAACCTACCTGTTCATCGCTTTGGTAATTTTAAGGCTTGGGTCAATATCATGTATGGTTGTGATAAATTTTGTACTTATTGTATAGTCCCATATACTCGTGGTAAAGAAAGATCACGTACAATGGAAGAAGTTTTAAAAGAAGTTCAAGAACTTAAGGATGAGGGATATAAAGAAATTACGCTTCTAGGTCAAAATGTGAATGCTTATGGAAAAGATTTACATACAGATTATGATTTTGCAACTTTATTAGAAGAAACGGCTAAAATTGGAATTCCTCGAATCCGATTTACAACCAGTCATCCATGGGATTTTTCGGATGAAATGATTGATATTATTGCGAAATATGACAATATTATGCCTTTTGTTCATTTACCGATGCAATCAGGGGATAGTGATGTTTTGAAAAAAATGGGACGTCGCTATACCAAAGAGTCTTATCTTGCCTTATTTGATAAAATTCAAAGCCGTATTCCAAATGTTGCAATTAGTACCGATATTATTGTTGGTTTTCCAAATGAAACCGATGAGCAATTTCAACATACTCTTGATGTAGTCAATTATTGTAAATTTGATAATGCCTTTACTTTTATTTATTCACCACGAGCTGGTACACCAGCTGCTAAAATGGAAGATCCGATTCCTAAAGAAACAAAATCAGCTCGTTTAGCCTTATTAAATAAAACATGGAATATGCATGCTTTAGAAAAGAATAAGAAATATGAAGGGCGTACGGTGACTGTTTTAGTTGATGGATTAAGTAAAAAGAATGAAAATGTATATGCAGGGTATACAGATACGCAAAAATTAGTCAATTTTACCGGTGAAAATATTAAAGCGGGTGAATTTGTAGATGTTTATATTGAAAGAGCAAAAACCTTCTCTTTAGATGGAAAAGCTGTGTGATATAATATTTTATAGAAAAAAGATCGAGGAGGATTTATGGCTACAAAAAAAGAAGTCATTCGTGTCTTTACGCTTGGTGGACAAGATGAAGACGGAAAAAATATGATGTGTATTGAAATTAATCAAGACATCTATATTATCGAAGCAGGTATTAAATTTCCAGATCCAAAAGAATCATTAGGTATCGAATTTATTATTCAAGATTTTTCATATTTAGAAGAAAATAAGGATCGAGTTGTTGGTGTTTTCATTACACATGGTCATGATGATGTCATGAGTGCACTCCCTTATTTATTGGAGGTTTGTCCAACGGATGTTTATGCATCTGCACTGACCGCAAAAGAAATTCATCGACGTATTCGTCGTATGAAAATTAAGAATGCACATGTACATACAGTAAAAAGACAAGATACGCGTAAAATTGCGAATCGTAAAGTAGTCTTTTATCCAATTACGCATGCGTATCCTGGAACTTATGGTCTTGCGATTTGGACGAGTCAAGGCTACATCGTTTATTCAGGAGAATTCATTGAAGATTATGATGATTTAGACCATGCGTATCGTGGTGATTTAGGAACACTTTCAAAATTAGGAACTGAGGGCGTCTTCTTGTTGCTTCAAGAAAGTAAAGGAGCGGATCGTTCTGGACATACTTCGCCAAATCATCGCTTAGCACCGCACTTTGCGGAAGTGCTTCAACACAATGAACATAAGCGTATTTTTGTCAGTGTTTATTTACAAAGTGTTTATCGTTTACAAGAAGTTATTGCGACTTGTATTAAATATAAGCGCAAGATGATGTTTTATACACCAGAATCACGTCGCTTATTAGAAACTTTAAAAACGATTGGCTATGAAGTGGATCCAAAATATATAGTTGATGAAAAGAAATTTAAAAATGATTTAAAAGATGTTGTTGTAATTATTTCACAACAAGGACCTTCTTTATTTAAAACAATTAATAACATCGCAAATAACGAAGGAGATATTATTGATTTTACGCATGATGATATCATTTGTGTTGCTTCACCAATTGTTCCTGGAGCTGAAAAAGATTTTAGTTCCATGGAAAATGATGTTTATAAACAAGGTGGCGAAATCATTGTATTAGCCAATCGTATGGTGAGTATGCATCCTTCGGTTGAAGATTTAAAAATGATGCTTTTTATGTTACGTCCAAAATACTATATTCCAGTAAAGGGCCCTTACCGTTTGCTCTATGCGAATGCACAACTTGCCATTGATATGGGATACAATCCAAATCATATCTTAATTTTAGATAATGGTCAGGTTGCCCAATTTGAAAAAGGAAAATTAATTTCTTGTCGTCAAGAAATGGATCTAAAAGATACTTTGATTGACGGAAAAGAAACTTGGGATATGGCTGGTGTCGTTTTAAAAGATCGTGAAATCCTATCAACGGATGGCGTTATGATCTTAGCGATTGGAATTGATGCGAAAACTAAGAAAATTATTAATGGGCCTGATATTCAGACGCGTGGATTAATTTATTTAAAAGATGCAGATTATTTAACCAAAGATGTCGCAAAGATTATGGAAGATACCATTAATGAAGATGTTAAAAATAAAAATTATGATAACCTAGAAACAAGGATGCGTATACGAGATAAAGTCAATAAATATTTATTAAAAGCAACCGCAAAACGCCCAATGATTCTTCCGGTTATTATGGAAATTAATCGTAAAGCGTAGAAAGGGGTGTGATTATGGCAAAAGCCAAACGTAAAAATTCATCAAGAAAACGTAAAAGCACCCAAACAAGAAACAATACACAGGCACAATCGAATTTAATTCGAGTGTGTCTGTTGCTTTGTTTTATTGCGATGGCGATTATCGCAATGATGCAATTCGGTCTGATTGGAAATTTTTTATACCGTTTTGTTTATTTCTTCTTTGGTACTTTAACATTGATTGTATTAGCTTGTTTTATTCTCTTTTGTTTATTTCAAATGAATGCGCATAAAGATTTTGATCTATCCATTCGATATAAATTAGGCATTCTTTTTTTTGTTTTAGCGATGATTCTATTTTTATCGATTGGTCAATGTCGAAATATGAATCCGAGCATTTCTTCAACGCTTCAAAGTTTTCCAAAGATATTTTCTAATCAAAGCTTGTTAAAAGCAGGCCTTTTTGGGGTCATCTTGTATAGCTTATTTACTACCCTATTTGATATTGCTGGCTCTTATTTGATCGCAAGTTTGTTCTTTTTAATGGGCATTTTAATGTTTAGCTATGATAAGATTTTAGAAGGCATTAAAGCGCGAAAAGAAAAACCAAAACAAGAAAAAGTAATTAAGAAAACGAAAAGAGAAAAAGAAAGTAGTAGTGAAGAAATTGATATTGATGATATCTTACTTGATTTAGGACAAGCAGAGGATCTTCATCCATTTGATGATATGGATGAGCCAATAAATGATGTAAAAGATGTATCCCAAACAATGAATGATCAAGTCATAGAAACGAATGATGAAGTACAGCATTATATGCATTTTAAAGAAGATGCATATCGCGATTATCAGCTTCCATCTTTAAAGGTTTTAGATCCGATTGAAAGAAAATCAAAAAATAGCATCAATGGTTCAACCGCTAAAGAACAAGGCCGAAGATTAATTGAAATTTTAAAAGAATTTGGTATTGAAGCACAATTGGTTCAAATTCATATTGGGCCAAGTGTGACAAAATTTGAAATTAAGCCAGAGCTAGGTGTTCGTGTTAATAAAATTTCTAATTTACAATACGATATCAAGATGGGATTGGCGGCAACGGATATTCGAATTGAAGCGCCGATTCCCGGTAAAAATGCAGTAGGTATTGAAATTCCAAATGTTGAAAATACCATGGTACAAATGAAAGATCTAATGATGAGTATTCCTTCCAAAGCGGATTCACAAAAATTATTATTTTGTGTTGGAAAAGATTTAATGGGTAAAAATGTCTATGGACGTTTAGATAAAATGCCTCATTTATTAATTGCTGGAGCAACTGGTTCAGGTAAATCGGTTTGTGTTAATTCCATCATTTGTTCTTTGTTATTAAGAACACGTCCTGATGAAGTTAAATTGGTTTTAATTGATCCAAAAAAAGTAGAGTTTACACCTTATAAGGATGTTCCTCATTTAATTGCACCGGTTATTACGGATGGAGATATGGCCAATAAAGCTTTGAAAGTTGTTGTTGCGATGATGGATCGTCGTTACGATTTATTTGGTGAAACGGGTGTAAGAAATATTGCTTCCTACAATAAATTTGTACAAGAAAATCCCGATTCTTCTTTAAAGCCATTACCAAGTATTATTGTCATTATCGATGAATTGGCGGATTTAATGCTTGTTGCAGCCAAGGAAGTTGAAGCAAGTATTCAACGAATTACACAGCTTGCAAGGGCTGCAGGGATTCATTTAATTGTTGCAACCCAACGTCCAAGTGTAGATGTGATTACTGGTGTAATTAAAGCGAACATTCCTAGTCGAATTGCATTTGCGGTCAGTCAAGCTGTTGATTCAAGAACAATCTTGGATTCAGCTGGGGCAGAACGTTTATTGGGAAATGGTGATATGCTTTATCTTCCAAATGGAAAAACATCACCAGATCGTATACAAGGCGTTTATATTAAAGATGAAGAAGTGAATCGTATTAGCGAATATGTAAAATCACAAGGAAAGCCTCAATATGATGATGCTTTTATTCAATTACGGGATATTGCTTCGCAAGGTGGTCAAGTAAAGGAAATTTCTTCGGATCCTTTATATGATGATGTGAAAAAATTTGTGATTCAATCACGAAAAGCAAGTACCTCTTTGATACAAAGACGCTTTTCAGTTGGCTATTCAAGAGCTGCGCGTTTAATTGATTGTTTAGAATTAGAAGGTATTATCGGTCCAGCACAAGGCAGTAAGCCTAGAGAAATTCTTGTGCAAAATACTTTGGAATCGAGCCAAGATGACCTATAATCTTCTATGAGGTAAGGCAAATGAATATTTTTTTAAAAGGTCGAAATATAAAAGAGGATTGTATTTCTAATATCGCGAGTTTAGGGGATTTTATTTTTGTTTCTGGTCAATGTGGACAAGGAAAAACAATCGAAGAACAAACGAAAGTGGCTTTTTCAAAGCTGATTGAGCAACTATCAAGTTTTGATTTAGAATGCCGGCATATCGTAAAAACGAATGTTTATTTAAATGATTTAGAAATGAAATCGGCTTTTTTAGAATTATATAGAACTTATTTTGAAGCTCCTTTTCCAGCCTGTTCAATTGTTGAAGTACAACGATTAGAAGAGGATGCAATGATTATGATTGATGCTTTCGCAATTAATACATTACGTTATGAAAAAAAGCTAAAAGAAAGTTCCTGTGATCATTGTCAGAGTTGTTAAAAAAAGTGAATATATTGTTGGATGGATAGTAAGGAGTGTTGAATTCGTTTGGGATTTGAACACGTTAAACATGTATGATCTATGAAATAAATCGTACATGTTTTTTTTGTATATTTAACATAATCAATTGAAAAGTAATTGATCCAAATACAATCAGCAGCTTTTGTTGCTTTAGTTGGAAAATAGATTAAGTGTTCATGAACTTGAATGGGTATAAATTTTTTTTGATGCATTAAGTACTTGTAGGAATCTTTTCTTCCTTGAAGTGTTGATCCGTTTTCTAAACAGAGTTGATTTAAATATTTTTGAATGGTATTGACTTTAAGATAGGTTGATTGATTCTCTTTGACTTTACAGAGTTGACTATTGGCATAGTCATAATAAATAAAATTGTTCATAAAAACACCTCCATTTGCATTTTAACAAATGAAGGTGACATTTTGATTACAGCCATTTAATGGCGTTTTCATTTCCATCTTTTATTTTTTGGATATTTGATGAATGACGATTAATAACTAAAATTGTCATGAGCCAACTTGCGATTAAAATAAAGCATTGATTGACATCGAATAGGGTACTTGTTCCTGTAATATAAAGACTTGAAGTAATCAATGCCGTTATACTTGCCAAGGATACAAATTTAAATAAGTAAAGAATAATAAAAAACATGATTAAAGGTAAAATGAAATAAACAGGCGATTGAAAGATAAAAAGAGAAATTGCTAATAAAAAGCCATAAGTTGAAGCGACGCCTTTTCCACCTTTAAAATGTGCAAAGATTGGCCAACAATGACCAACAACACATAAGAGTCCAGTCCAAGTTGCAACGGCTTCATTACAAATTAAATTTGCGATGGCAATGGCTAATACAACTTTTAATGCATCTAAAACGATGACAAGAGCCCCTACTTTTTTTCCTAATACACGACCTGCATTGGTCCCACCTAAATTACCTGATCCATATTCTCTGACGTCTGTTTTAAAAAATACTTTTCCAATCACAAGGGCAAATGGAATTGATCCTAATAAATAGCCTAAAATTAAAGAAATAACTATTGCAAGCATATTTTCACCTCTGATTAGTATTTTAACATATAGGCAAAATACTTGTCAGATTAAATGTTAGACTCTGCTTAAAATATTTGAACATTCAAATTATTTGACTTATAATTTGAGTCTGTATGAGAGGATGATGATATGCCAAATAAAGCTTATAATGAAGATAGTATCGTAATATTAGAAGGGTTAGATGCCGTTCGTAAAAGACCGGGAATGTATATTGGATCAACAGATTCAAAAGGACTTCATTATTTGGTTTGGGAAATCTTAGATAATGCGATTGATGAAGCATTAAATGGATATGGAAATGAAATTCATATTTATTTAAATAAAGATCATAGTGTAACAATTGAAGATCATGGACGTGGTATGCCTGTTGGTAAGCATGCTTCTGGTGTATCTGCTTTACAGGTTATTTTTACGGTTTTACATGCCGGTGGAAAATTTAGCTCTCAAGGGGGGTATCGTAATGCTGGAGGACTTCATGGTGTTGGTGCAAGTGTTGTTAATGCTTTGAGTGAATGGTGTGAGGTCACTGTACATGATGGAAAAGATATTTGGTCGATGCGCTTTGAGCATGGTGATAAAAAAATTGGAAAATTAATTCACAAAGGAAAAACCAATCGTACGGGTAGTACAGTATCTTTTTTACCGGACTTCTCATTATTTAAGGCAGATCGTTTTTCTTATTCTAAAATATGTGAAAGAGCTCAAGAAGATGCTTTTCTTTTAAATGGTTTAAAAATTATTGTTACAGATCTTAGAAAAGATAAAAGAGAGAATGTTTATCAATATGAGAATGGACTTCAAGCTTTTATAGAGGAAATCAATAAAGATCGTATGGGGATGCATGAACCGATTAATTTTGTTGGGCAATCCAATACGATTAAAGTTGAAGGTTCTTTTCAATATACCGATCAATATCAAGAAAATATTTTTTCTTTTACGAATATGGTACGTACGCATGATGGAGGATCGCATGAAACGGGTGCCAAACAAGCATTCACAAAAATTTTTAATGAATATGCGAAAAAGAATGGTTTTATCAAAGAAAAGGAAAAAGGTTTTGAAGGATCAGATGTACGCGAAGGGCTTACTTTAGTAATTAATTTAACCGTACCTGAAGAGCTTTTACAATTTGAAGGACAGACAAAAGAAAAATTGGGAACGCCAGAAGCTCGTTCGGCTACGGATGCCATTCTAAGTGAAAATTTACGCTATTTTTTAGAAGAAAATAAAGAAATTGCGGATACTTTAGTCCGTAAGATGATCAATGCGGCAACGGCTCGAAAGGCGGCTCGTAAAGCACGTCTTGATGCTCAAAAAGGAAAAGGAAAACAACGTACCGAAAGAATTTTATCTGGAAAATTAGCAAGTGCGCAATCGAAGGATGCTCGTCGAAAAGAACTCTATCTGGTCGAAGGGGATTCGGCAGGTGGTTCAGCGAAACAAGGTAGAGATTCAAAATATCAAGCCATTCTTCCTTTGCGTGGAAAAGTTTTAAATACAGAAAAAGCGAAGTTGGAGGCTGTTGAAAAAAATGAAGAATTGAATACCATCATTCATTGTTTGGGTGCTGGTGTTGGAAAAGATTTTTCAGCAGAAGATTCAAATTATTATAAAGTGATTATTATGACCGATGCGGATGATGATGGAGCTCATATTCAGAACTTGTTATTGACTTTCTTTTGGCGCTATATGCGAGATTTAATTTATAAAGGAATGCTTTATATTGCCTTGCCACCGCTATATCGCATTGCCAAAGGAAAAGAAGAATATTATCTTTACACAGATGAAGAACTCGATGAAAAACGAAAAGAACTCAAAAGTGGATATACTTTGACACGTTATAAGGGATTAGGTGAAATGAATGCCAATCAGTTATGGGACACAACGATGAATCCAGAGACAAGAACCTTACTTTGTGTTTCAATTGATAATGCTGCACTAGCGGAAAAACGAGTGTCTGAATTTATGGGAGATCGTGCGGATCTTCGTCGTGCTTGGATTGAAGATAATGTAGAATTCACGTTAGAAGATGATTATGTACAGGAGGTAGATTAATGGCTAAAAAAGCAAAAATCGAAGAACATATTTTGCATGATAACCTTGAAGACATTATGTCTGATCGTTTTGCCCGTTATTCAAAATATATTATTCAAGAAAGAGCTTTGCCAGATGCTCGAGATGGTCTGAAACCTGTACAACGACGCATTTTATATGCAATGTATGAGGATGGAAATACGTTTAATAAACCCTATCGTAAATCAGCTAAAACAGTTGGTAATGTCATTGGTAATTATCATCCACATGGCGATAGTTCAGTCTATGAAGCAATGGTTCGTTTATCACAAAATTGGAAAATTACGAACCCTTTGATTGATATGCAAGGAAATAATGGATCTATTGACGATGATCCAGCTGCAGCAATGCGTTATACAGAAGCGCGTTTAAGTGAAATTTCTTCATACTTATTAGAAGATATTGATAAAAATACCGTAGAATGGGCACCAAATTTTTCTGATGAGAAATTAGAACCTACTGTCTTACCAGCTCGTTTTCCTAATTTATTAACGAATGGAATTACAGGAATTGCCTCTGGTTATGCGACCAATATACCACCACACAATTTAAATGAAGTTGTCAATGCATGTATTTATCGAATTAGCCATCCAGAATGTACGATTGATGATCTAATGGAATTTGTAAAAGGGCCGGATTTTCCAACGGGTGGTATTGTTATGGGAATCGATGGTATACGACAAGCTTTTTCAACGGGTAGAGGAAAAGTTATGGTTCGTTCAAAGGTTCGTATTGAACAGCAACGAACGCTCCAACAAATCATTGTTTATGAAATCCCTTATGATGTTATAAAAAGTCAAATGGTGAAACGAATTGATGATATTCGTTTGAATAAAAAAGTCGATGGAATCTTAGATGTTCGTGATGAAAGCGATCGTACAGGTTTAAGAGTAGTCATTGATTTAAAAAAGGACATTGATGTTCAACAAGTTTTAAATTATCTTTATAAAAATACCGATTTGCAGGTTTCTTATAATTATAATATGATTGCGATTGTGGATAAGGCACCGGTACAAATGTCTTTACAAGCTTCGATTGATGCTTTTATTGCACATCGTAGGGATGTTGTTTTAAAACGAAGTAAATTTGAATATGATCAAAAATCAAAACGTGACCATATCGTGGATGGATTGATTCGTGCAGTTTCAATAATGGATGAAATCATTCATGTTATTCGTAAGTCCAAAAATAAAACGGATGCGAAAAATAATTTAATTACACAATTTAATTTTACAGATACCCAAGCTGAAGCAATTGTAACCATGCGTTTGTATCGCTTGACGAATACGGATGTCAAAGAATTAAAAGCAGAGCATAGTCGACTTAAAAAAGAAATGAAAACGCTTCATGAAATCTTAACACAAGAAGCAGCTCTTTCTAATGTCATTATAGAAGAACTAAAAGAAATTAATGAGCGTATTCATACGCCACGTTTAAGTGAAATTCAAGATCAAATTGAAGAAATCGTAATCGATAAGCGTGCTATGATTGCGGATGAAATGGTTATTGTACCAATCACAAAGGATGGCTATGTTAAAAAAGTATCGATGCGTAGTTATAACGCATCCAATCAAGAACATACAGGTATGAAAGAAAGTGATTCTGTTCTTGCTGTAGGTACTTGCAGTACCTTAGATACCTTATTATTTTTTACCAATCGTGGAACGTATGGATATTTACCAATCTATGAATTGGATGATGCGAAATGGAAAGATGTGGGCAGTCATTTAGGAAATTATTTAAAAATCGATTCCAATGAAAAAATTATACAAGCTTATTTTGTAAAAGATTTTTATTCGAATGTTCATGTTGTTATGGCAAGTAAATTTGGAATGATCAAACGAAGTCGATTGAGTGAATTTAAGGTTATGCGAAACAATAAAACAATGACCTGTATGAAAATTGGGGCATTAGATTCTTTACAGAGTGTCAATTTATCAATGAATGATCAGGAGGATATTGTTGTAAGCAGTCAAAACGGTTATGGTCTAAAATATACAATTAATGAAGTTTCCCTTATGTCTTTAAAGACAAAAGGAATCAAAGCAATTAATTTAGGAAAAGACGATCATATTGCAGATTGTGCAATTGTTAAGAGTAATCAACAAGTTTTACTTATTAATGATCAAGCACAGATGAAACGAATTAAAATAGAAGATGTTGTACGTTGTAAACGTCCTGCAAAAGGAAATCGTCTTTATAAGTATGTAAAATCAAATCCAAGTACAATTCATGCTCTTTATGCCGTTGATAATGCTTCAGCCTTTGATTTATTTAGCGATGAACTTCTCCATTTTGAATCTAAGGATATTCCAATAATGAGTACGGATGCTACTTTTTCTTCACCATTTGGAAAATTGAAGGCTTTCAATATTCAAAAATCATTAGAAGTGATTCATGAAGGAAATTGGCCAGAAGAAGAGGAAGAAGCCTTTGAACAAGGAAAATTATTTGATTAATATCACACAATATCACATAGTTTAAATGGTTGATAAAGTAAAAAAAAGATAGTAAAATTAGTAAAGTAGATAGTGAGGATGAGTTTTTATGGGATTACAGTCAGTTTTATTTACATTGGTCGGTATCATCATTGGTGCAGCCTTAGGGTTTTACTTCACCAAGAAAAAATTTGAGAAGGAAATCAAGGAAAATCCACCAATTAATGAAAAAATGATTCGTGCAATGTTTTTACAAATGGGACGTAAACCAAGTGAAGCACAGATTCGTCAGATTATGAAATCTGTTAATCAAAGTCGATAATTTAGAGAAGAGTGCATTGCACTCTTCTTTTTTTAAGGAGATCTTATGAAACGTTTTTTTCAAATTTTACTCGTTTTTTTATTTGTTGCCCTTCTTTCAATTGGGGGAATCGTTTTCTACGGATATAAAGAATATCAATCATATTCATCGCAAAGTGCATTAACATCTTTAGTTGAACAAGTAGAAGCAAAGGATACGTATGTACCTTATAGCGAGTTACCGAATACTTTAGTACGAGCAACTGTATCTATTGAAGATCGACGTTTTTTTGAACATCATGGCGTAGACTATAAGGGTTTAGTTCGTGCTTTCGCAAGTCAATTCAGTGGGAATTTATTAAAAAGTGGTGGTTCTACAATAACCCAACAACTCGCAAAAAATTTATATGGAATGTATGATTCAAACTTTAAATGGAAAACTGCTGAATATTTCTTTGCGAAAGAATTAGAAGGTCGTTATTCTAAAGATGAAATCTTTGCTCTTTATGTGAATGTGATTAATTATGGAGATGGCCATACAGGAATTTATGAAGCAAGCTATGGATATTTTGGACTTGCACCAGAAGATTTAACGGATGCTCAATGTACAATTTTAGCAGGCATTCCTCAAACACCATCTAAATATCAATTAACTTCATCTGAAAATGTGCAAAATGCCAAAGAAAGACAAAAACTTGTATTGGAAGCAATGATGGATAAAAAATATTTAAACCAAACGCAAGCGGATGAAATTTACAATACATCAATTTGGGATTATGAATAAACGTTGCTATTGCGACGTTTTCTTTTTTTTGCGATATAATAAAAAAGAGAGAAGAGGAAACCTTTATGGATGAACTACTTGATGTTATGAAACAAATGCTGAACAAAATGGATGGAATTGCGATCAATTTAGAATCTATGAACAAAAGAGTAGAGAAATTAGAAGAGGATACTTTATGTATGACCAAAAATGTATCGAATCTAAATCAAAGTATTCAAACTTTTATGACATCTCAAGAATCTGATGAATCGTATACAATGAAGGATCTTTATGATCAATTAGAGAAAATCAATGAATTAATCGAGACGAGCAATGGACATTTTGATGATATTTGTCGTAATACAGATAATTTAAATGAACTGGATCGCATCAATGAAGAAAATCAAAATAAATTTATATCTTTATATGACAAATTAAGTGAAATTGATTCTACTTTAAGTAGTGTTGATTATAATACGATGGATTTAAGTGATATAAGAGATAAGAATAATGAAATGAACGATAAATTAGACGTTCTTGATGATATGTCTTCGACAATGTACGATACAAATAGTATTTTATCTGAAATTGTCGAAAATACATCAACAGAAAATTGTTTCGACAAAACGAAAAATCGTTTTGATCAATCGAAAGAGTCTTCCTTAGAAAAGAATATTTGTTCAAAAATGGAAGATATGACAAGTGATCTCATTTCAAAAATAGAGGCTATTAATAGATATAATTCAATTTCCGATTTATATGAGAAACTAAAAGATATAGAAGAAGAATTAAGATGGATTCAAGCGGAAATGGATTAATCTGAAAATGAAATCATCGAAAAAGTTTTATTATTATGATTTTTCTTTTTAAAGAAAACCCTCTTGATTTATTTCAGGAGGGTTAGATGAATGGTTTTTTAATCAATTCACAGAGTGTTGTTTCGCGCTCTTGGCTATCTTTGATTTGAACACACTGTTCAAATAATTCTTTTTGTCCAATGATAATTAATTTTTTCTTTGCACGTGATATGGCAGTATATAAAAGTCTTTGTTTCAACATGCGTTTTGTGTTTTGGTCAACAATTAAAATAACGACAGGATACTCACTTCCTTGTGATTTATGAATAGAAATACAATATGCAAGTTTTAATAGATTCCAAAAATCATCTCTAAATTCAACAATTTTGGCATTAAACTTCACTTGAATAAGGACATCTTTTTTATTTTTTTCTATTTTATAAATTCTACCAATGTCACCATTGTAAACATCGTCTTCTGGTAAATTTTTTAAAAGCATCACTTTATCATTTTCACGAAAGATGGTTGTTCCAATGGCATATTCTTCTTTATCGTAGGCTTTTGGATTAAATAAATTTTGCATAATATTATTGATTGAATCGATTCCTACATTCACACTATACATTGGTGCTAAGACTTGTAAATGATTGGAAGAATAAGTCTTTACTACATCAATTAAGGCAGGTATGATTTCATTTGTATTTTTTTCAATGAAGGTTATGCCATCTCCATAGGTACAGCTTTGATTGTTTCGAATTTGACTTGCGAGTTCAACAATTCCGCTTCCTTCGGATTGACGATATATTTTTTCTAGATGAACAATTGGAAATTGTTCCGATTCAATCAAGTCTTGGAAAACTTTTCCTGGGCCAACACTTTCTAATTGGTTTTCATCGCCAATGAGTAAAATACGACAATGAGATGGAAGTGCATCTAAAAGTGCCGCAAAAAGGTGGGTATCAACCATACTGAACTCATCAATAATAATATAATCAGCGTCAATGGGATTATTGACATTGGCGCCAAATCGGTCACTTGTCATATCCCATTTTAAAAGGGAATGAATGGTTTTACTGTTATTATTAGAGAGTAAAGCTAACCGTTTTGAAGCAAGACCTGTTGGAGCACACAATTGGATATTTGCGTTTGGATCGATTTGTCTTAAAATTTGTAGAATTCCTTTGACAATCGTTGTTTTTCCAGTTCCTGGTCCTCCATTCATAATCATGATGGATCGTGAAAAAAAGGTTGAAATGGCTTCTTTTTGGATTTTGTCATAAGTAATTGAATTTTCAAATTCAACTTCACGAATGTATTGATTTAAGCTTTCTTTTTCGATTTTTTCAATTTCAAAATCATGGAGATGAATCAATTGGGCGATTTGTGTTTCTTCATCATAAAGATGAAATGGATAGATTCTTTTTTTGTCGATGATTGTTAACGCATGAATTTTTTGCAATCGATCGAATGATTCAAATAGAATTGTTGGATCTTCATTTATTTGATTCAATATTTTATCAATCGTTATAAAAGTACTTCCAGTTTTCATGGATTGTTCGCAAATAAAATTATGAATATAGGCATCTTTTCGACGGGAGTCATCAAAACTTAATTGACAACCATCCGCAATTTTACAAGCTGTTTTATATCCAAATCCTTTAATTTCATAATAGGGGCGAAAACAATCTTCCTCGAGAATTGTATCCAAATTTTTATAAGAGCTTGTTAAAAGACTGATTTTTTTGGGCTCTACACCAAAAGAAATGAGTTTGGAAAAGGATTCTGAAAAATGGTCAAAGGATTGAATTCCTTCTGATAAAATATCTATTTTCTTTTGGTTTAAACCATATACCTTTCTAAGACATTGTGGGTTTTCTTTGATTTGGATTAAGCAGTCTTCTCCTAATGTATCATATATGGCTTCGGCTGTTTTTTTTCCAATAGTAGGGAAGGTATCGCTTGATAAAAAACGGATGATGGCTTCATTACTTTTTGGAAGTTCTTTTTTTATTGTATGAATTTTAAATTGTTGTCCATACTTTGGATGTTCTACATAAGTTCCAGTTAAGAGATAGGTTTGATTTTCTTGTGCGTCTAGAAAATATCCGGTTGCGATAAAAGGATGTCCATTTTTTACTTCCGAAAATTTCCCGACAATATAATGATTGCTTTTATTTTCAAATACAATCCATTTTAATTTCGCTCTTAACTCAATTTCATCCATGTTTTCTATCCTCATAAGTTGAAATGATTTTTTGATTTAAATCCTCGTTATGAATATAAACTTCTTCAATAACCCCACCGCCTAAACAAACATTTCCATCATAGAAAACAGCTTCTTGGCCACAAGTAACAGAAGCAATTTTTTGTGGATAGGAAACAAGTACGGTAGTTTCATCAATGATTTGAATATTTACATCTTGATCTGCTTGACGATAGCGGAACTTAGCAGTGCATTGGTTTGGAATTTGATAATCTTTTGGAACAAGCCAATTAACACCTTTTACTAAGCAAGAATCCGAATAAAGCCATTCTTGTTTTGATGTATGACAAACAAATAGGATATTCGATTGAACATCTTTACCAATCACAAACCAAGGACCTCTTTCCGTTGAAATATTCAGACCTTTTCTTTGTCCAATTGTATAGTAAAGGACACCGACATGTTGACCAACGATTTTCCCTGTATCGATATCAATAATTGGACCATTCTTACTTGGTAAATAGTTTGATAAGAATTGTCGAAAGTTTCGTTCACCGATAAAACAAATCCCAGTACTGTCTTTCTTGCTTGAAACAGAATCTAATTCTAATTTTTTTGCGATTTCACGTACTTTGGGTTTTTCTAAATTTCCTAAAGGAAAAAGTGTATGTTGAAATGCTTCTTGATCAACTTGGCATAAAAAATAGGTTTGATCTTTGTTTTGATCTTTTGCACGAGTTAAATAATTAAAATCATGATTAAAGGTTGTTGAAGCATAATGACCGGTTGCAACGGCATCAAAACCTAAATCCATCGCCCTTTTATAGAAAGAGTCAAACTTAATATATTTATTACAAAGGATATCTGGATTGGGTGTTCGTCCTTTCTTATATTCATCTAAGAAAGTTGAAAAAACATGATCCCAATATTCTTTAATATAATCGACACGTTGTAAAGGAAGACCAAGTTTATCTGCTACTGCCTTTGCATCCATATAATCTTGTTCTTGTGGACAGGTATCATTTTGAATTGTGGGATTTCCAGCAATGTCATTATTCGCAAAACTATCCCAATTGCGCATAAAACAACAAGTGACATCATAGCCTTGTTCTTTTAATAAATAGGCGGCGACTGCAGAATCTACACCACCACTTAAACCAACTAAAACTTTCATATGCATATCTATCTCCTAGTCCAAACAATTATATCATTTTTTGAAAAAAAGCCAATTTGCACTTGTTTTTTTTTTTGAAATACGCTATTATTAACAAGCAATGCCCGGGTGGTGAAATTGGTAGACGCAGTGGACTCAAAATCCACCGGTAGCGATACCGTGCCGGTTCGAGTCCGGCCCTGGGCACCATTGAATATAACGAGCAATTGCTCGTTTTTTTTATAGATTTCTCTTTTTATTGTGCTAGAATAGGACAGACAAGGGGTATAGAATGGACGAAAAAGAAAACAATAATCAAATTGATGAATATACAAAAGCGTTGTTAGATTCTAAAACGAAATCGATCAATGATACAAAAGAAGAAAAAAAGATTTTAAGTCAAGAAGAAAAGGTGGCTGCAGAAGGACGACTTGAAAATGCTTTGGACCAATTAAGGAAACAAAGAGGTCAAAAGCCAATCCGACAAGAAGAAAAAGAGTATCGTCGAAAACATTCTTTGGATATCATGGATTTTACAACTCAAGCTATTCAATATGATAGTGAGGATCATTCTTTAAAGGCAATTCAAAAGGAATTGGATCAAAAACAAAATAGAGATCGACATACAATTACCAAAACACGAATGATTCGGGTAGATCAAGAAGATCGTCCCTTATCAAGAAAAAGAAAAAGGGAAGAAGATTTATCTTTGACAGATACGATTATTCGTAAAGGGAAGTCGGGTAAAGTGAAACTACAAAGAATTCACCGTACTTTAACGGATCCCGATGATGTGGAAATTCATGGTGTTTTAACGGAAAAGGAAAAGAAAGAATTTCGCTTTAAATCGCATATGATTTCAATCTTGGCTTGTGCATGTGTTCTTGCACTATTATTAACGGGTTATGCTTATTATAGTTTTGTCTATAAACCAGAGCATACAATTACTGCTAAAATGCAAGAAACCTATAATACGCTTCGTGATTATGCAGACGAATGGGATATGTCAAGTGATACAGAGAAAATTGAGCTTTTGAAATATAAGAATAAATACAATCAATTGCTCGATTCACAAAAGGAAGAAATCAATAGTTACTTCAAAGAACAAACAGGTAAAACTTTAACGAAGCTTTTTTCCGATTTAAAAGCACAAAATGAACAATCAAAAACAGATTCCTTGAATCGTTTGAAAGAATATTTAAATCAATGGGATGCTTATACAGATACGCAAAAAGAAATGATTTTAAATTATGTCGATGTATATCAATCGTTATCATCGAGTGATCAAAAGACGATTGATGAATTATGTGAAGATGTTGCAGGATCGAATTTTAACGCACTCGTTGAAACGGAAAAGACATCGGCTAATAGCTATCAAGACGAAATTGATGCATTAAAAAATCAATTGAGTAATTATCAAGCCTATGCCGAAGAGCTTGAAACCTATCAGCAGGATCCTGAATATTATGGATTTACTTCTGAAAGTTTAAAATCATCGATTCAAGCCAATAACGAAACGATTCAATCTTTAAAGTCTAAAATCAGTGAATATCAAGAAAAGGAAAAACAGAATTCTAAATAATGCAAGTAATTTTTACTTGCATTTTTTATTAAATCGTTTAGAATAAATCTGTATGCCGAAGTAGCACAGTTGGTAGTGCAACGCACTCGTAACGCGTAGGTCGTAGGTTCAAGTCCTATCTTCGGCACCACTAGACTAAAACTCCTTTATATAAAGGAGTTTCTTTTTTTTAGATTTCAATGATATAATTATGACTTGATTTTTAGAATTTTATGTAAAAAAATAGTTGTAGGATTTATCGGTATCGTTAGAATTTACATATCAAATGGAGGAAAGCTAAATGGAAAAAAAGAAGTTTGATCAAATTGCTTATATCAATGATTGGTCTAAAAAGAACATGGGTTCTGTTAGTGCTCGATACAAAAAGGAATTTGTAGAAGAATTCAAGGAAGCATGTAAAAAATTAAATTTAAAACAATCGGATGTGATTCGAGAAATGATGCAAAATATCATTGATCAAGCCAATGAAAAGGAGTAGTTTTTGCTCTTTTTTTATCTGTCAAATAAAGCGAATCTATCCGCTTTTTCTTAAGATTCGCTTTTTTTGGATTCAATAAAATCTCTCATTAAGATTGATAATTGTTTTGCCTGTGAAATGTCTTTTTTTTCACACGCAGCTTTAAATTCGTCCGCGAGATCCTTTTTAAGCTTGTATGCTTTTGATACGTATCCAGCTTTCGCTTGCCATTTTGCGGTAGCTTTCGTTTGGTTATTTACTTCTTTTTTCATCGAACCATAACGCTCCTTTCATAATTGTTACAGCAATTAATTTAATCAACCTGATTACAATAAAATTGATATCTAAAGTTTTTAACATTTTTAATCATCAATGAATATTTCTGATAAGATATAGGTGGTGGAAGACTGAACGTCTCCCACATCATCCGATTCATTTCTCAATGAGAATTCGGATAATTCCAATGATCAAATCTTTTATCGTTTCTTCGTTAAATTTGTCGATAAAGGATTTGATTTTTTCTTTTGTATTTTTATTCAATAATTACTTATATTTGAATTTTTAGCGTGTATGAATTACTAAAATCTTTAGGAAGACCCTATTTTCTACCATTATATCGATTGTATCGAATACTTGTTGTTCATTGATTGATAATTACTTGCTTATGAATTCAAGGTAAAAATTGCTAGATTCCATTTTTATAGAGATGAATGAATATTTTTGTGGCTATAAAATAGGAATCATCTTTTGTCATTATTCCACCTCTTCGCTATAGAAGATCAAGTCGTAAAGATCATACAATTTACGACCGAATTCTGTGGGTTTATATTCATCATCAAATGCATGAGCGTTTATATATTCTTCAAAAATTACTTCCGCTAACCAAGAGGATGTTTTAAATTCTCTTTTTTCATCATCAAAGAAAACTTCTCCTTTTATTTCTGAAAAATCAATTTGTTTTAATATTTTGTAATCTTCTTCTGTTAATCTTATTTTTATCATTTGTTTTTAAAATAAGGATTGCATTGTATAAGAACACCTGGATTAGGCTTAATAATGCCTTTGTATTTTTTGATATATTCTTTATTTGACTATAAAATTCAACATTAAAATGTAAAAATCAGCCAACTTTCATTGGATGGTTAGATTTTCAGCTTCTAGACCAGAATGTCTAATGATCTGATATTTTTTATATTTTGGGATGGACCAATGAACCAAACGATCTATACATGAAATGTGAACTTATACTTTTTTAATGCGACCTTGCGTCCTTTCTCCTACTTGACTCAAATAAAGTTGATAATACGCATCAACAAATCATCATAATTAATCTATGAAGACATTCATCCAGTTTTGATTTTGCTCACCTTAAGTCTTTGTAGGAGTACTACTCTATTCTTTTAATCGTTCTTTGTCAACGAATTTTCAAATATCTCATCTTATTATGGGCTATTTTGGGCGTCGTATATAAAACAAAACCATCTTCTTTTTGCTGTGAAATTTATCAAAATTGGAAGGAGCAACAATTTATATTTTTTTAGTTATAATCATTTAGCTTGTCTATTTTAAAAATTTTATACATTAAAAAGTGTGTAGATCGATAGCTGAAATATATCAGTTAGGTCTACACACTTAATATTTGTTTTTAAGTAATAAGCACAAAGCTTATTTTTCACTCTCTTTTTTTGCTCGTTCAATTGTATTCTGCATTGCTTCTCTTACAATTTGCGATTGAGTTACACCAAGCGTTTGACACGCTTTTTTGAATTCATCGACAAAATCTTTGTTGAATGAACAGCTGAGTTTTTTGATATTAGATTTTGCGTATTTTTTCTGTGCTTTATATTTATCTTCCATATTTCCTCCTAAAAGATTATTTATTGTTTATTTCTCCATAAGGAATCGAAGCGATTGCTTGATCAATTACTTGCATTACTTGATAGGATGTTACAAGATATTCTTTCATTCGTTTATAGTCTTTTTCATTTAACATTTTTTCGAAATCTTTGAATTCATGCATCATCCAATTGTCGTATTGATTTAAGGCAACATGTTTTTCTTCTTTATGGATTACTTTTTGATAAGAACCAATTAAATTGGCACCATCGTTAATAGAAAGATACCCCTCATCACCTTGAATGATTGCATATCCTGGACTATCTGAATCCTTTGCCCCTGTACAGATGGCATAGAAATTTTCATATTGTAAAAATAAGGTTCCAGATGTATCAACACCATTGAATCCAATATTGGCTTTATAAGAAACTTCTTTTGGAAGTCCAAATAATGAAACCACGAAGTTTACATTATAAATATTAATATCATAAAGTGCGCCTCCAAATAGTTTTGGATCTAATGCTGGTAAAACCTTTTTTTCTTTATATGCATTATAACGGGAAGAATATTGTGAATAATTGCATTGAATACAACGAATATTTCCAATTTCTTTAATATCTTCTTTTAATTGATTATAGTTTGGTGTATGAAGTGGTCGTACAGCTTCAAAAACGTAAAGTTGTTTTTCTTCGGCTAAGTCAATTAGTGCTTTGGTTTCTTTGGCATTAGTACAAAAAGGTTTTTCCATAATTACATTTTTATTTGCCTTTAATGCTTTCATGCCATATTCATAATGGGCTTTATTGACTAAACCGATATATACTGTATCACAATTTGATTCCCTGAGTAATTGATCATAATCTGTATTAATTTCATCGATTTGATATTGTTGAGCAAATTTTTCAGCTTTTTCAAGACTATGTTTTCGAGCATAAATAGCTGATTTTTGAATTGTAGGAATCTGTTCAACGCATTCGAGAGCTTGTCCAATAATAAATCCAGTTCCAATAAAAGCTAGTTTCATATTAATCTCCTTTTTTTATTATTATATACGTCTGTTTAAAAAAATGACTAGAATGAATTATTTTTTATTAAATAGATTATTCATATCGAAATAATAAGAAATATTGACTTTTTGTATTGAATTGTTATAATTGAATCAAATTGACGAAGAGCAGAAGAGTATATTTATAGGAGCTTTCTAGAGAGTTCGAAGGGTGGAATCGAATAAGTGAGCATAAATGGAAGATGGTCTGTGAGTTGTATGGCTGATAGGTAAGCCATAACGGGTGCGCCCGTTATCGCGTCGGAGTATAATTGTACTCGTAAGATAAAACAAGTGATTGTTTTATGAAATTAGGTGGTAACACGTGAGGTAACTTTCGTCCTATGGATGAAAGCTTTTTTTATGAGAAGGAGGAAAATATGATTCGTTTAGAGCATGTTTCAAAAACATTTAAAACAAAAACAAAAGAAGTACATGCCGTAAAAGATGTTAGTTTGAATATTGAATCGGGTGAAATCTATGGAATTATTGGATTTTCTGGAGCAGGGAAAAGTACATTGGTTCGTTGTATTAACTTATTAGAAAAGCCAAATAGTGGAGCGGTTTATTTAGAAGATAAGAATTTATTAGCATGTTCTGATTCTGAGTTACGTCAAGAAAGACAAAAAATTGGAATGATCTTTCAACATTTTAACTTAATGAAATCAAAGACAATTTATGAAAATATTGCGCTTCCATTAAGACACTTAAAATGGAAAAAAAGCGATATTGAAAAAAGAGTGAATGAACTATTAGATTTGATTGATTTACAAGAAAGACGTGATTCTTATCCAAGTCAATTGTCAGGTGGTCAAAAACAAAGAGTTGCGATTGCACGTGCTTTAGCAAATCAACCAAAGGTTCTTTTGTGTGATGAAGCAACGAGTGCGCTTGATCCACAAACAACGCAAAATATTTTAGAATTGATTAAAAAGGTCAATAAAGAACTTGGATTAACCGTTGTTATTATTACCCATGAAATGGCAGTTGTAAAAGAAGTTTGTGATCATGTTGCGGTTATGGAAAATGGTCGCTTGGTTGAAGAAGGAGATATTGTATCTGTATTTACGAAACCACAAAAAGAAGTCACAAAAAACTTTATCAATACAACGAATAATTCAAGAAAAATTTATGATTTGATTGAAGAAAATCATCCTTTAGTGGATCTTAAAGAAAACCAAATTTTGGTTCATTTGCAATATCAAAGCAATAATACGGCTGATCCGGTTATTTCCCAAGTTAGTCGAAAATATAATGTTGACATTAATTTGGTTTTTGCGAATGTTGAAATTGTACACGATTGTCCAATTGGACAAATTGAAGCAATCTTTACTGGTGAAATTGATGATGTGAAAAAAGCCCTTCAATATTTTAAAGATGGAGGCGTTTATGTGGAGGTGATTAAACGTGGAAGCTTTATTTCCTAATGCGATTTTATATGCCGATGAATTTCCTGAAGCTATTATGGATACATTGTATATGTTAGTTGTTAGTGGCTTTATTTCTGCAATCATTGGAATCTTTTTAGGCGTGATTGTTGTTGTAACGAGAAAAGATGGCATTTTAGAAAACCGTATAATTTTTTGGTGTTTGGATAAAATCATTAATTTATTTCGTTCCATTCCTTTTATTATTTTAGTACCAACCGTTGCCGTTTTAACTCGTTTTATTTGTCATTCAACAATAGGAATGCATGCTGCATTGGTACCACTCGTTATTGGAACCGCACCATTTGTTGCTCGACAAATGGAAACGGCAATTATGGAAATTGATCCAGGGATTATTGAAGCAAGTCAAGCAATGGGATTAAGTCCAAAAGAAATTATTTTTCAAGTTTTATTGTGTGAAAATATTCCGGGTATGATTCGTGGTATTACCATTTCCTTGATTGCATTGGTTGGACAGATTGCGATTGTTGGAACCATTGGAGCTGGTGGTTTAGGGGATATGGCCATTCGTTATGGTTTATATCGTTCGATGAGTGATATTACCTTTGTGATTATCGTATTGATTTTATTAATCATTACGGTTATTCAAGTCTTAGGGGATTCCTTGGTTAAAAAATTCACTCATTAGTTCTAAAAAGAATTTATAACGAATATTAATTTTATAGATTATTCAAAGAGAGAAGAACATGTTAAAGTAAGTTCAAGTTAAAGGAGAGAGAAATTATGAAATTAAGTCAAATTGTAAAAGTAGTTGCTTCTGCTAGCTTGGCATTGTCTTTAGTTGCTACCACAACTTTAGATACATCCGCAAAAGAAGAAAAAACATTAGTTGTAGGAGCTACAACAAGTCCTCATGCGATCATTTTAAAGCATATCCAAGAAGAATTTGAAGCGGAAGGGTATAAGTTAGAAATTAAGGAATTCTCTGATTATCCAGAAATTGATCCATCAACATCAGATGGTTCATTGGATGCAAACTATTTCCAACATCAACCATATCTTACTTCTTATAATAAAGACAATGGTTATAAAAAAGGTGATGATGGTTATTTAGTATCAGCAGGTAAAATTCACTTTGAACCAATGGGAATTTATGCTGGAAAGAGCAATGATTTAGAAAATATTGCAGATGGCGCACAAATTGCGATTCCAAATGATGCATCAAATGAAGCTCGTGCTTTATTATTACTTCAAGATCAAGGATTAATCACTTTAGATAAAAAAGTTAAAGCAACTTCTACTAATGTTACATTAAAACAAGTGAAATCAAATCCACATAACTTAGATTTAGTTGAAATGGATGGAGCTCAAATTGCTAGTAAATTAGCTGATGTTGATTATGGTATTATCAATGGAAACTATGCATTGGATGCAGAAGTTACAGATAGCTTATTGGCAAGTGAAGCAAGTGATGGTGACGTTGCTCAAACTTATGGAAATGTTATTGCTGTAAAACAATCAAAGAAAAATAGTAAAGCGGTTAAAGCGTTAGTGAAAATCTTAAAATCAGATGAAACAAAAGAATGGATCACATCTGAATTTAAAGGATCTGTTTTACCAGTTGAATAAAAAGTTGTGATGTAGAATTTCTACATCACTTTTTTTTGTATAAAAAAAACCAGCAAATATAAATTGCTGGTAAGAATTATTTAGCAGTCCATCTTCCAAAGATTCCGCATGGTAGAACGGAATGATTGGCTTTAACCGGAAGAAGATTTTCTCCAGTCTCAATTTGACCACCTCGATCTTTTTGGATCGTCCTTTGAAGTGTTTCTTGTAAAGTTGAACAAGAAAAACCGGTTGTATAACAACTAATTAAGAAAAATAAAGCATCATCACTTAATAATTTTTGACATTCATTAATCAATTCGAATAAATTATCTTCAAGTTTCCAAATTTCTTTTTTTGGTCCACGACCATAACTTGGTGGATCCATGATAATGCCATCGTATTTACGTCCACGTCGTTGTTCTCTTTTCACAAATTTCAAACAATCTTCTACGATGAAACGGATTTTGTGATCCTCTAAATGAGAACAAGCCATATTTTCTTTAGCCCATTGAATCATCCCTTTTGATGCATCCACATGAACGACTTCACTGGCACCGGCATAACTTGCAGCCATTGTTGCACCACCTGTATAAGCAAATAGATTTAAGATACGAATATTTTCTCGTTTTGATTCTTGAATGGATTTCATAATGAAATCCCAGTTGGCAGCTTGTTCTGGAAATAAACCTGTATGTTTAAAACCAGTGGGACTGATTTTAAAACGTAGTCCTTTATATGATAGAGTCCAAAACTCTTTCATTGGTTTTTTAAATTCCCAATGGCCACCGCCTTTGTTGGAACGATGATAAATTGCATCCGCTTGTTTCCATTGACTTTCATCTTCAATGGGCCAAATACAGACCGGATCCGGTCTTCTTAAGATGATGTTATTCCATCGTTCAAGTTTTTCTTTATTACCTGTATCAATTACTTCATAATCTTTCCAATCGTTTGCGATTTGATTCATATTATCACCTTCCACATTATAACGTATCTATGCAAAAGTGAAAACTTTTGTTTATAATAGGGCTATGAATAATTTAATTTTTAGTTTGAATGCAACCATTCCCATCTTTTTATTAATTGTTTTAGGCTATCTTCTTCATAAGATGGATTGGATTGATGATAGTTTTGCGAAAAAAATGAATACTTTTGCTTTTCGTTTATGTTTGCCTGCTTTATTATTTGAAGATTTAGCTTCTCAAGACTTTTCAAATGCATGGGATACAAAATATGTTTTATTTTGTTTCTTTGTTACGTTTTTATCCATTTTTATTTCTTATCTTTTATCTTTCTTTTTAAAGGATAAAAGCTTAAATGGAGAATTTATGCAAGCAACTTATCGTAGTAGTGCAGCAATTTTAGGTTTGGCTTTTATAAACAATATTTATGGGAATAGTGGAATGGCTCCATTAATGATTATTGGAACGGTCCCTTTGTATAATATTGCAGCGGTTGTGATTTTAACCATTTGTAGTCCTGAACAAAGTCAGGAAAATCTTTTAAAAAGAAGTATGATTGGTATTCTTAAAAATCCAATTTTAGATGGCATTGCGATTGGCTTACTTTGGTCTTTATTAAAACTTCCTTATCCCACCATTTTAAGTAAAACGGTGACTTCTCTCGGAAATTTAGCTACACCTTTATCTTTATTGGCAATGGGTGCGAGCTTTCAATTTAATTCGGTTCGTTCGGTATTTAAACCGGCTTGTGTCGCAACTTTTATGAAGTTGATTGGCTTTGTTGCTTTATTTATGCCAATTGCTATTTATCTTGGTTTTCGAGAAAGTTATTTAGTTGCTTTACTAGTTATGTTAGGTTCTGCAACGACTGTTTCAAGTTATGTAATGGCAAAAAATATGGGGCATAAGGGGGATTTAACCGCTTCTTGTGTTTCTTTTACAACACTTTTATCCGCCTTTACTTTGACGATGTGGTTATATATAATGAAGTGCAATGGTTTGATTTAAAAGGGGGGTACTTTATGTTTGTTCGAATGATCTGTAAAGAATGTAATCAAAAAAGAAAAGATGAATTGTATCAGGTTTTTGGTGCCTTAGCGCAAAGAGAAAAAATGCAAATTGAAGAAGTGGGCGATGAAGTTCTCATCTATGCTTGTCCAGAAGGGACAATTCATATTTTAGAAAATGAAGATCAAATCATTATTGAAGCAAATACACGACATGCTGGTTGTGGATTCCATGCTTTTGTAGTTGAATTTTGCTGTGATGTACAAGAAGAAATTGAAGGAAGCTATGATTTACAGGATGATTTAGACTATGCGAGTAATCATGATTTTCAAAATCTTACGCGTATTTATGAAGATGAAATTACCTATTTAAAAGATTTGTTGATTAAGAATCCAGAAGTTCGTACCAAAAACTATTTGTATGAGACAACGTATATTTTGCCTTTAGAAAAAAATCGAAGAATTCCAACGGCGATTGGTGATATGGATTTAAAAGAATTTGTGAATCGTTCGGAAACGGATTTAATGGATGCTTTTTATGTATGGAATGATTGGGAAAAAAATGATCGTTTTTATAAGAATGCGGCTCTATTCTTATTAGCTAAAGAAGGCGTCGGACCTTATACAACAATGGATGAAAAAACCATGAAGTATGCCGATGTAATTTGTGATTATATTGAATTAGCCTATCAATGGAATCCAGATATCCCATTGCCAGTAAAGGCTTATCAAGATTTATGTACTTATTTAGGGCGAGACAATCAATTAAAAAGTCCAATCGAGATGGAAGAAGAAACGATTCAATATCGAAATGCGGAAGTCTATCATTTATGGGATGATTTAAAAATCGTAGCACATGGTGCAAGTCAAAGAAGTATTGATCCAGTAAATGAAGCTTTATGTCTAAGCTCACCTTATCAAAAAATTGATCAATGGGATTGGCTTATGATGGCCAGTGAAAAAGAGGACATCTTAGATCGAAAAGATGATTTATTAAAAGAAGAGATGAAAGTTTATAAAGATAAAAAGATCGCAATGATTACGTATAAAGATCAAGTTGATACAATTGAAGCAATCCTTCAAAAGAAAGAGCGATTTATCTATTTCCATTGTGTTGTATTTGATCCAAAAGATATCTCTTATATTCAACAATGTATTAAAGAAAGTGGGTTCCTAGACTAACTCACTTCTTTTTTTGTGGTAAAATAAGGAGCGGTGATACAATGAAAGAATCTATTTTAAATACATTAAATACAAATCAAAAAGAAGCGGCTCGCAATATTGATCATGATGTTCGTATTATTGCCGGAGCAGGTAGTGGAAAAACAAGAGTTTTAATGGCTCGTATTGCTTATTTGATTGATGAAATCGGTGTTTATCCAAGCCGAATCTTAGCAATTACATTTACGAATAAAGCCAGTAATGAAATGAAAGAACGATTAAAAGCAATATTAGGTGATGATGCAGGAATGGTTCGTATTTCAACCATTCACTCTTTGTGTGTTCGTATTTTAAGAGAAGATGCTAAGGTACTTGATTTTCCTCAATCTTTTACAATCTTAGATGGAAATGATCAAAAGGCAATTTTAAATCCTTTTTATAAAGAAATGGATCTGGATAAAAAGAGTTTTCCGCAAGGAAGAGCTCTAGCTTATATTTCTAATCAAAAAATGAATTTTATTTCACCAAGTGAAGCAATGAATTATGCAATGACGCAAGAACAAGAAGTTTTTGCTTCCTTGTATGAGAAATATGAAAAACGAAAAAATAATATGCGAGCAATGGATTTTGATGATCTATTGTTGAATGGACATAAACTCTTAAATTCAAGTGCTATCGTGCGTGAAAAATGGCAAAATCGCTTGGATTATATTCATGTTGATGAGTTTCAAGATGTTGACCCAATTCAATATGGTATCATTCGTTTATTAACAGGTAAGCATGCATATTTATGTGTAGTTGGAGATCCGGATCAAACCATTTATACATGGCGTGGTGCGAGTGTTGATATTATTTTACGTTTTAATAAGGATTTCCCAAATTGTGAAACGATTATTTTAAATGAAAATTATCGGAGTACACAGCCTATCTTAAATGCTTCAAATGCTTTGATTCAAAATAATAAGAAAAGAATTAAAAAAGATTTATTTACACGTATGATAGGGGATGAAAAAATCATTCTTCATTGTAGCGAAGATGATAATGAAGAACCTTTATATATTGCTTCTTTAGCCAAAGCGCGACATCGACAAGGAACTTCATATTCGGATATGGCGGTTCTTTACCGTTCGAATTATTCATCACGTGCTTTTGAAAGAAGATTAAGAGAAGCATCCATTCCTTATATTATTTATGGGGGTATTCGTTTTTATGAACGTCAAGAAATTAAGGATGCACTCTCTTATTTAAAATTATGTACATATCCGGATGCATCGGATCCAGAACAATTTTCATTGGATCTTGCTTTATTAAGAGTAATTAATCAACCTCGTCGTGGTTTTGGTGCAAAGTCTTTAGAACAGCTTCAAGCTGAAGGACAAGCACGTCAATTGAATTTATATGAAGTGCTAAAAGATCCACAAAGTCTAAGTTCTTCAATTAAAAAGAAGGGAAAGGCTTTTATTGATTTAATGGAATCGATTCGTTCTAAAAGAGAAGAGTTTTCCCTAGAGGATTATTTAGAATATATTTTAAAAACAACGGGTTATTATCAGATGCTTGAACAAGAACATGAAGATGAGCGTATTGAAAACTTAAAGGAACTCGAACAGGATATTGCCCAAAGTTTAGAAGCAAATCCAGAGATGACTCTAGAAAGTTATCTACAAGAGATTTCTTTGTTTACGGATCGTGATCAAGAGAAAAGTTCAGATTCCTTAATGTTGATGACTGTCCATGCAGCAAAAGGTCTCGAATTTGATTCGGTTTTTTTAGTGAATTTCAATGATGGAGTTTTTCCAAGTAGTCGATCGATTGAAGAAGGTGGAAATTCGGCTTTAGAAGAAGAAAGACGATTAGCTTATGTTGCAATGACGCGTGCTAAAAGACATTTGGTCATTTCTTATAATCGAGGTTATAGTTATCAATTAGGGGGAGCTAAAACACCAAGTCGATTTATCAATGAAATTCCGGAAGAATATATTGAACAAGCAAAAGTGATTCAGGCTCAAGAAAAACCACCAATTTTAAAAAGAAACATCCCTCAAGGTCATACGACAAAAATACGTAAGGGAGATTTAGTCGAACATACTCAATATGGGCAAGGTGTTATTTTAAAGGTTGAAGGACGAGTTGCAACGATTGCTTTTGAGCATAAAATTGGTATTAAAAAGCTAAACATTTTACATCCATCTTTAAAGAAAATTAAGTGATGGTATAATAGCGATTATTAGGTGAAAATATGGATGAAAAACAACGAATAGAAGAATTAAGACTACTTTTAGAAAAGTATTCAATTGAATATTATGTAAACGATGATCCCAGTGTTAGCGATCAAGAATATGATCGTCTATTGGATGAGTTAATTCATTTAGAAGAAAGACATCCGGAACTTTATGATGCAAATTCACCATCTCAACGAATTATTGGTCGGGTTTTAGATGGATTTGAAAAAGTTGAACATTCGAGCATGATGTTATCTTTAGGTGATATTTTTAATTATGAAGAAATCGAAGAATTTTGTCATCGGATTGCACAATCTGTAGAACAGCCGGAATTTATTGTGGAATGCAAATATGACGGTTTGGCTATGTCTCTTTGGTATGAAAATGGGGAATTCATTCGAGCAGTAACACGAGGCGATGGATATGTGGGAGAAGATGTTTCGAATAATGTGCGAACAATTGCTTCCGTTCCAATGCATATTCCAACTTTAAATCGAGTTGAGGTTCGTGGAGAGGTATATATGCCTAAAAAGAGCTTCGAAGATTTAAATGAAACACAATCAAAACTTGGAAAAAAGCTTTTTGCGAATCCTCGAAATGCTGCAGCAGGATCCATTCGTCAGTTGGACTCTGGCATTTGTGCTTCACGTAAGCTAGATGCATATTGGTATTATTTTCAAAATGCACAAGATTTTGGCATTCTTACGCAAGAGGATGCATTGAAGCGGATGGAAGATTTACACTTTAAAGTAAATCCTTTACGAAAACTCTGTAAAAATGCACAAGAAATTTGGGATTTTATACAAAAAATGGGAGAATTAAGAGAAAGTTTACCCTATGAAATAGATGGTATGGTCATCAAATTGAACTCATTGGTGGATTCAAGAAGACTTGGTGCAACTGCCAAAATCCCACGTTATGCGATTGCTTATAAATTTCCAGCTGAACAAGTGGAAACAAAGCTTATAGATATTAGCTTAAGTGTTGGACGTACAGGAAAAGTAACACCTAATGCCGTTTTAGAACCGGTTCGTGTTGCGGGTACAACCGTATCGGCTGCAACGCTTCATAATGAAGATATGATTAAGAAAAAAGATTTAAGAATTGGGGATCATGTCATCATTCATAAAGCAGGAGAAATTATTCCGGAAGTTGTTGAAGCAATCAAATCAAAAAGAGATGGAAGTCAAGTTCCTTATGTTTTTCCAAATCAATGCCCGATTTGTCATTCGCATTTGATTCGTTTGCAAGATGAAGCAGCACATTATTGTATTAATCAAGATTGTCCGGCTCGTGTCGTTGAAAGTATCATTCATTTTGCATCCAGAGATGCGATGAATATTGAAACTTTGGGCGATAAAAAAGTTGAACAATTGCATGAATGGGGCTATTTAAATTCAGTTGAAGATATTTACTTCTTGCATCAACATAGAGATGCTTTGATTTTAAAACCAGGTTATCAAGAAAAATCGGTTGATAAATTATTCGAACAAATCGAAAACAGTAAGAAAAAGGATTTAGCTACGCTTTTATATGCGCTTGGACTTCGCCAAGTAGGGAAAAAATCAGCACAGATTTTAGCTAATCATTTTTTAGAGATGGATGCTTTAATGAAAGCCAAACAAGAAGAGCTAACTGCTTTAAAAGATATCGGTGCAATTACTGCCGAAAGTGTGGTTGCCTTCTTTTCGGAAGAAAAAAATGTTCATTTGATTCAAGTTTTAAAAGAATGTGGTTTGACGATGAAACAAGAGCGACAAAAAGTTCAAGAAAGCCGATTCACCAATAAGACGGTTGTTTTAACAGGGACACTTGAAACCTATACACGTAAACAAGCAAAGACAATTCTAGAATCACTCGGTGCGAATGTTTCTGGCTCTGTTTCTAAAAAAACGGATTTTGTGATCTATGGTAGTGCTGCTGGTTCGAAATTGACGAAGGCACAACAATTGGGTGTTTTTACAATGACAGAGGAAGAATTTGTCCAGGAGGTAGAAAATGTTCAAGCATAAATTATGTATATTGTTAAGTCTATCCCTTCTTTTATCGGGATGTTCTTCAATGAATTCGTCTACGAGTAGTTCAGATGATGATGAATATCAAGCAGTACTCCCTTATGAGAATAGTGATACTCGGGTTAAACATGTTGGTTTGATTTCAAGTCAAGATACAAGAATTCAGATTGAAGATGGTCTAATGGATTTATCTAAGAATTATTTTTCGCCAAGCAAAGTTGCTTATAAAACACATGCCTTTTTAGATTATGATACCTTAGATGCGACCGATGGTTCGAGAGGGCTTTTGGGAACCTTACGTGATGATAATCCCAATGGTTTAAATCCAGGAAGTGAAGAGGAATTTGATACGGGGAATGGAAAAGTAAAAGGAGCTATTATTCTAGCCGATATTTATGAACTTGACTGGTATGATGGAGATGATTTAAAAGGGATATCGATTGCCTTGGTTGTTAATAATGAAGTAGGGGATAATGTAAAGATAAAAAAAGCCAAACTTCGCAACTATTTGAAAGTTACATCAACCAAACTCGTTAATTATATGCGTTCTCGCTATAATGAAGTGAATGATAATATTCCAATCTATGTAGCAAGTTATGAATTAGGAAATTCGGATGATGATTTAGGTGGCTATATTTACTCTCTCTATATGAAGAAAAATGATCAAGTTTATCAAAACTTATCGGAAAAGTGGTATCGCGTCCCAAGTACAGAAATCTCAAGTAAAGATTCGGATTTATATGATCAATTTTTAGTTTTCCAGAACAAAGTAAAAGATGTTTTATCGGATGATAGCTATTGTATTGCGCAAGCAAAATACAATGGGGATACACTTGAAAAGCTAAACATTACCATTACTGCTCACGGCAAGACAAGTGGTGAAATGTTGGCAGTTAGTCAAGTCGCAAAAAAACAATTAAGTAAATTTAAAGTGCAAGAATGCGAATATAGTGTTAAAGTAATCGATAATGATAATACCTATTGTATTTTGAAAAGAAATAAAAATAATACAACTGTGAATTCAATTACCGCCTTCTAATGCAATTTGTAAAAAATGAGTGGTATGGTATATAATAGATTCTAGGAGAAAAAACAATGGCAGATTTAAAGAAATTGAAAAAACCGAAAAAGAAAAATACTAAACGAAAACAAGGTCATAAATTGGTATGGCTTACCTTATTGATTATTGCGATTCCTTGTGCTTTTGTCGGCTATGTAATTGCGACGAGTGCAGTTGGTCAAGATCAACCGGTTGAAGGAAATCGTTTTAGTTCAAAAGATTTAAATCCAGAAATTACTTCGGATAATATAAATGCGGTTCAATCTGCAGTTGCTTCCATTGATGGTGTACAGAATGTTGAAGTCACTTTAAAAAGTGCAACTTTACGTGTAACAATGGATATGGCTGATGATGCAAGTCAGGATGTTGTACAAGCAGCAGCTGATCAAGGTTATGATGCAGTTGTAAATGTTTTACCGGCCGAAACTTATTTTACAAATACGGAAGATGGAAAGAACTACGATTTAGAAGTTAGTGCTTATAACTATATTCCAGATGAAACAAATGCAGATGGCTATGTTTATATTAAAATCACAAAAACAGGAAATGGTAATCGAACATCAGATGTTGAAACAACACCTAAGAATCAAGATGTAGTTAATGCGATTACACGATAAAAAGCGAGGGATCGCTTTTTTTTTGGAGGGAAAATGCATATCTTATTGAGCGGTTCACAAATTGATGAGAAATGGGCTTATCCCATTTTAAAAAAATATATTCCAAAAGATAGTCGTGTTCTTATTCTTCCATTTGGATTGGAAGGAAACCAACAATCGGATTGGGATTCTTACTATTCTGAACATAGAGGAATGGAGTATTTCGAACATATAAATTGTTTTAAACGGTATGGAATTGCTCCGAAACAAATTGTTTGGGCCAATTATTTTATTGATTCAAAAGAAGTTCTGTGTGAGAAAATTAAGCAAAGTGATGTCTTGTTTTTTTGTGGCGGACAACCTGATTTAATGATGAAACGTTTTAAAGAATATCGCATTAAAAAAGAATTAAAAAGATTTAAAGGTGTTGTTCTAGGTTATAGTGCTGGAGCAATGATTCAGTTGGATTCTTTTCATCTTGCTTCCAAAAATGGGATTCATTCTTATTCTGGTCTATCTTATCTTTCAGGTTTTGATATTGAAGTTCATTATTCAAAAAAAGATCGACATCAAAATCAAATGATTCAAAGCATGATTGAAAAAGAAAAGAAAACAATTTATGGAATTGGAAATCAAGGTGGTCTTATTGTAAATCAAGAAAGAATTGAATGTTTTGGTGATGTGACAATCTTTGAGAGTAAGGATTGACAGAATGAATCCATCTTATTATACTTAGATTATTAAATGAACAATTGTTCATATGTTCATAGAAGGAGATAAGATGAAAAAGACCTATAAGATCGATGTGGATTGTGCCAATTGTGCCAATAAAATGGAAGAAGCTGCAAATAAAACCGAAGGTGTTAAAAAAGCTGTAGTTAATTTCATGACTTTAAAAATGAATGTCGAATTTGAAGAAGGGGCAGATCCAAAAGTTGTTATGCCTGAAGTTGTTAAAAATTGTAAAATTGTAGAAGATGATTGTGAAATTTTCTTATAAAAAATAGCTTCCGTATATCGGAAGCTATTTTTCTTGTATATGGTGTATGGCCATAGCTAAGATTTCTTCAATATGTTCATCATCCAAAGAATAATAAACGGTTTTTCCTTCTTTTCTTGATTTTACTAATTTTGATAAGCGTAAGGCTTTTAATTGATGACTTACTGCCGATTTTGTCATATTTAAAACGTTTGCGAGATCCGAAACACACATTTCACTTTGTTGTAAAGACATTAAAAGTTGAAGACGTGTACTATCTGCCATAACCTTCAGAAAGTCGGATAATTCCATGATGGTATCGAAATCAGGTAATTGATCTTTAACTTTTTGGATTAAATCTTCATTTTTTGCTTTACAGTCACAATGATTCTCTAACATCGAAAATCCTCCCTTGAATCTTATTATAAGAAATAACCGTGTAAAAAGCAAAAAAGGAGTTTTTGATTGACAGAGTATCTATGCATCTCTATAATAAAGTTATAAGTTGAACAAATGTTCAACTATTAAAACGAGGTGTAAGATGAATAAAAAACAAAAAAAGATCCTAAAGAGGGTCATTATTGCTTCGATCTTATTTATTGGGGTTAAAATAATTGCTTTACCAAAGCTATTAGAAGCTGTTTTATCGTTAATTGCATACTTTGTGATTGGTTATGATATTTTATTAAAAGCTTGGAAGGGGATTAAAAATAAACAAGTTTTTGATGAAAACTTCTTAATGGCAGTTGCAACCGTTGGAGCAATTGCTTTAGGTGATTATAGTGAAGGTACTGCGGTTATGCTTTTTTATCAAATTGGTGAACTTTTTCAAAGTTATGCCGTTGGGAAAAGTCGTCGCAATATTACTGAATTAATGGATATTCGTCCAGATTATGCAAATGTCCAAAATGAAAATGGTGATTTAGAACAAGTTGATCCGGATGAGGTTGAAATTGCTTCTATTATTTTTGTTAAACCAGGAGAAAAAGTACCGATTGATGGAATTGTTTATGAAGGCTCTTCAACATTAAATACAAGTGCTTTAACAGGGGAGAGTTTACCAAGAGAAGTACGTGTGGGTGATGAAGTAATGAGTGGTTGTATTAATTTAACCGGTCTAATTCAAATTCAAACGACAAAAGAATTTGGCGAATCAACCGTTTCGAAAATCTTAGATCTTGTTGAAAACGCAAGTTCTAAAAAATCACGAAGCGAAGCTTTTATTAGTCGTTTTGCGCATTATTATACTCCAGCTGTTTGTTACAGTGCACTTGCCTTGGCTTTACTTCCACCAATGATTAATCTTTTGCTAGGGAATAGTTCACAATGGTCGGAATGGTTGTATCGTGCGCTTACCTTCCTAGTAATTAGTTGTCCTTGTGCCCTTGTTATTAGCATTCCTTTAACTTTTTTTGCTGGCATCGGAGGGGCAAGTCATGCTGGTGTATTGGTTAAAGGATCGAACTATTTAGAAGCCTTGGCATCGACAAAATATGTTGTTTTTGATAAGACAGGAACAATGACAAAAGGTGTATTTGATGTGGTTGGAATTCACCATGCTAAAATGGATGAAGCTAAGGTATTAGAATATGCAGCATATGCTGAAAGTTATTCAACACATCCCATTTCAAAAAGCTTATTAAAAGCATATGGAAAAGAAATTGACACAAAACGTATTGGCAAAATTGAGGAAATTAGTGGTCATGGCATTGTGGCTGAAATTGATGGAAAACAAGTTTTAGTTGGCAATCAAAAGTTAATGGAACAATATCAAATAGCTTCCCTTAATTGTCATGAAATTGGTACAGTAATTCATGTTGCGATTGATTCTGATTATGCTGGACATATTTTAATTGCGGATGTATTAAAGGACAATTCAAAAGAAGCCATCGTTGCATTAAAGAAGTTAGGAATTAAGAAAACTATTATGTTAACCGGTGATCGAAAGACGGTTGCGCAAAAAGTGGCAAATGATTTACAAATTGATGAAGTTTATAGTGAATTGCTTCCAGCGGATAAAGTACATAAAGTTGAGCAACTTCTGAAAATAAAAAATGAAAAAGAAAAATTAGCATTTGTTGGAGATGGAATTAATGATGCGCCAGTTTTATCAAGAGCAGATATTGGTATTGCAATGGGGGCTTTAGGAAGTGATGCAGCAATTGAAGCTGCTGATATCGTTTTGATGGATGATGATCCATTAAGTATTTCGAAAGCAATTCAGATTGCTAAAAAATGTTTACGTATTGTTTATGAAAATATCTATTTTGCGATTGGTGTTAAACTGATTTGTTTATTCTTAGGTGCAATTGGTGTAGCGAATATGTGGGTTGCAATATTTGCTGATGTCGGTGTTATGGTCATTGCTGTTTTAAATGCCATTCGAGCCTTAGCTGTTAAAAACATGTAAAAGAAAAAAGGTGATTCGTTGACAATCACCTTTTAATTTACTTTGAATTTTTAATCCATTTCAATACTTCCTGTGTAGAGTTGATAATAAGTTCCTTTTTGTTGGATTAGATCATCATGATCGCCTCTTTCAATAATACGACCTTGATCCAATACCATAATCGCATTGGAATTTTGGATGGTAGATAAGCGGTGAGCAATCACAAATACGGTACGGCCTTGCATCAATTTATCCATTCCATCTTGTACAATTTTTTCGGTTCGCGTATCAATACTTGAGGTTGCTTCATCAAGGATTAATACAGGAGGATTGGCAACAGCAGCACGTGCAATAGAAATTAATTGACGTTGCCCTTGTGATAAATTTTCACCAGAACCATCAATCAGTGTTTGATAACCATGTTCTAAATGTTTAATGAAATCATGGGCATTTGCTAGTTTTGCTGCTGCGATACATTCATCATCGGTAGCACTTAAGTTTCCATATCGAATGTTATCCATAATTGTTCCTGTAAAGAGATTAACATCTTGTAAAACAATTCCTAAAGAACGTCTTAAATCATCTTTTTTAATGAGTTTTATATCAATTCCATCATAGGTGATGGATCCACTTTGAATATCATAGAAACGATTGATTAAATTTGTGATGGTTGTCTTACCAGCACCGGTTGCTCCAACAAAGGCAATTTTTTGTCCAGGTTTCGCAAACAAATTAATTTGATGTAAAATCGTTTTCTTTGGTGTATAGGAGAAAGTTACATCTTGAAAGCGAACATCTCCTTTTAATTCAACATATTCATTTCCTTTTTTACGAGGATGTCGCCAGAACCAATGTCCTGTATTTTCATTGCATTCAATCCATTCACCGTTAAAATTCTTCATATTGACTAAAGTAACCTTACCTTGGTCAACTTCACTGATTTCATCTTGAAGGGTACAAATTCGATGCGCACCAGCTTGTGCCATAACAATCGCATTTAATTGCATTGAGATTTGACCAATAGGGCCATTAAAAGAACGATTTAATTGGACAAAAGCGGCAATTGTTCCTAAAGTCAATCCAGCTAAATGATTGATGGCTAAAATTGAACCAAATAAGGCATTAAAGATTAATGAAATATAACCCAAGTTTCCTAAAATTGGCATTAAAACATTGGCATATTTATTAGCGTTTGCAGCTGCATCATTTAATTCTTCATTGATTTGATTGAATTCTTCAATAGAAGCTTGTTCATGATTAAAGACTTTAATTACTTTGCTTCCTTCCATCATTTCTTCTATATAACCATTTACTTTTCCTAAAGAATTTTGTTGATCCGCAAAATATTTTCCGGATTTTTTTGAAATATCTCGACTGGCTTGAATCATTATGAAACCAAATAGGAAGGTAACACAAGCCATAGGAAAATTAAGTAAGATCATTGAAATAGATACAGTCAAAATTGTAATAAATGAGTTCAAAGCCATTGGAATACTTTGTGACAAGACCTGTCGTAGAGTATCGATATCATTGGTATATACAGACATGATATCACCATGGGCATGTGTATCAAAGAAGGAAATCGGTAAAGATTCCATATGTTCAAACAAATGATCACGTATTTTCTTTAAAGAGCCAACGGAAATTGTGACACATAAATAGTTATAGAGCCATGTACAGAAGACTCCGAATAAATAAACACACAACAATTGTAAAAGAGCATGAAATAGGGGAGTAAAATCAGCCTGTTTTTGACTTAAAAGGGGCGTGATATAATCATCCACTAATTTCTGCATAAAAAGTGATCCATATACATTGGCAATGGCCGAGGCAATAATTAAAATAAGAACGAAGAAGCTGGTTAGTTTATAACTTGAAATTGTTGCTTTTAAGATGCGCATTAAGCTTCCTCTTTTAGCCTTATTATGCTTCATCGAAATCGCCTCCTTTCTGTTGTGCTTCATAAGTTTCGCGATATTGAATACAAGTTTTTAATAATTCATCATGGGTTCCGATGGCAGCGATTTTACCATCATCAATGACCATGATTTGATCAGCATCTTGAATCGAACTCACTCTTTGGGAAATGATAATTCGAGTCGTATCAGGAATTTTTTCTAAGAATGCTTGTCGAATAAGGGCATCGGTTTTTGTATCAACAGCACTTGTTGAGTCATCTAAAATTAAGATTTTTGGTTTCTTTAATAATGCACGAGCAATACAGAGACGTTGTCTTTGGCCACCAGATACATTGGCTCCACCTCGTTCAATATAGGTATCGTATTTGTCTGGCATTTTTTGAATAAACTCGTCAGCTTGAGCTAATTGACAAGCTTCTTGAATTTCTTCATCACTTGCTTCAGGATTACCCCAACGCATATTTTCTTTAATTGTTCCTGAAAATAAGACATTCTTTTGAAGGACCATGGCAACATTATCACGCAATACTTCTAGGTCATAATCTTTTACATTATGCCCCGCAACTTCAACGCTTCCTTTTGTGACATCATAGAGTCGAGGAATCAGCTGTACAAAGGAGGATTTTGAACTTCCAGTTGCGCCTAATATACCAAAAGTTGAACCACTTGGAATATGGACTTGAATATCATTGAGGACATACTCATCTTCATCGTCCATTTTTCCATAGTTAAAATACACATGATTAAAGTCAATATCACCATTTTTTACTTCCGTTAAGCTATTTTCTGGTGAAGTTAAAGAACTTTTTTGATTGATGACATCCGCAATACGTTGACCACTTGCTAAAGACATGGAAACCATAACAACAACCATTGAAATCATCATTAATGACATCAAAATATTCATAACGTAAGTAAATAAACTCATTAGAGCGCCAGTTGTTAAAGTATTCGAAACAATCATGTGTGCACCAGCCCATGAAATCACAAGAATTAATGCATAGGCACAAAATTGCATAGCCGGTGCATTGACGGTTAAGATTCGTTCCGCTTTTCTTTGGGTTTCAAATAAAGCTTGACTTTGATTTTTAAATCGATTGATTTCATAGGATTCACGCACAAAAGATTTAACGACACGAATGCCAGATATATTTTCTTGCACACTACGGTTTAATAAATCATAACGTTTAAATAAACGTGTAAAAACCGGATTTACAATAAAGATAATTCCAAAGAGAATCACACCTAAAAAAATGATGGCAATTAAGAAAAATAAAGCGACTTTTGGACTGATGATAAAAGTCATAATCATTGTCATAATCAACATAATCGGTGATCGAACACAGGTACGAATAATCATCATATAAGCATTTTGAACATTGGTTACATCGGTTGTCATTCGCGTGATTAATGAACTTGTTGAATAAGTATCAATCTCTTTGAATGAGAAATTAGCAATATTTTCATATTGTGCTTTTCTTAGGTTTTTGGCTAAACCACTGGCTGCATAGGCCGCATATTTTCCACTTTGAAAACCTGAAAATAAAGAAATGAAAGCAGCAACTAACATAATGAGTGCTGTAATTAAAACTGTTTTCATATTACCTTTTTCAATTCCTTGGTCAACCATAATTGCTAACATAAAAGGAATGAAAACTTCCAAGAAAACTTCAATCGTAACCCAAAAAGGTGCTAATAGCGAAGCTTTTTTGTACTCTTTTACTTCAGAGAGTATCGTTTTTAACATGGTGATTCCTCCGTTTCTAAATTGTTTAATACTTTTTCTAATAAAAGAAATAAATCTTCTTGTGAATTCGAATCTAAGCCTACAACCATTTTCTTTTCAACTTTTTTAATATTTTCTGATATTTGTTTTGAAAGCTGATAAGCCTTATCTGTCTCTTTAATATAGATAATTCTTTTATCTTTTGAACAAGGGATTCTTTGAATAAAAGCTTTTTGTTCTAAACGCTTCACTAAGCCATTGATGGTTGCATTGGATAAATGAAAATAATCTTGAAGATCTTTTTGACAAATGGAATCTTTTTGATGTTTGATCAAAAATTGAAGAATATCAAATTGACTTTTTGTCAAATCGTAGATTTGTAAATCATTATGAATGAGTTTTTCTAAATCGATATGAATGCGTTTGAAATAATATCCATACCCATAATTTCTATACATAACTACCTCCTTTATTAGCGTGCTAATTGTTAGCGTGCTATATAATAT